>NZ_JBIVFO010000046.1:0-56784 GCF_044748225.1 Streptomyces sp. NPDC090021
CGCCAACCAGGCAGCGACCGAACAAGTGAACCTGAAACCACGTCAACCCGCCATGACCAGCTAGTCAGCCACTCCCGCACAGCGGGGGAACTTCAGACCCGACGTACGTTTACCCGCCCGCCCTGATGGGCCCCATGGGGTCGCTGTGGCCGCCGCCCGGCCACCCTCCGCAGGTGCCCGGGGTAGAGGCCGGAGGCCGGACGCCCTCTGATCCCCTGGGTGGACTGGTCTCAAACCGTCACTCATCCACCTCTCAGGGTCCTACGATGAACGGGTGCCTGAGACGCTGCCCCCTGCGGTTGACCTCTTCTTGGGCGTTGAGCGCCTGCAGCTCACGGAAGGGGAGGAGCCGCGCCTCTCGCCCGCAGACGAAGCGGCCAGAGATCACGTGTGGGAGAAGGCGGTCCAGGCCAACCCGGACCTCTTTGACGGGCCTGTGGTGGCCTGCGCTGGGCTGGAGCACACGGATCCGGGCGTCCTGAGTCTGTCGTGGGCTCGGGTTACCTACCGGCATTACGCCCTGCGCCGTGTCCCTGGCGCCACAGCCCTGCCGTCGCTGTTCGTGAACGTGCTTCAGCCCACCGATGACGGTCGTGTGCTGGTGGCCAGGATGTCGTCCTCGACGGCTGCGCCTGGCCGTTGGCAGTTGCCGGGGGGCTCCGTGGAACCACCGCGGGCGGGTAAGGGGCTGGTGGAGGCGGACCTGGCGGGCCAAGCCGCGCGGGAGCTGTTCGAGGAACTCGGGCTCGAAGCCGGCGCGGAGGAGTTGAGGCTGTGGGCTGTGACCCGGGGGGAGAACGGCAGCGTCGGCCTGACGTACCGTGCTCCGGTTCTGCCGGAAGCGGCGGTACGGGACGCCTTCGCCGCGGCCGCTGTCGCAGAGCGGGCTCAGGGGCGGGAGCCGGAGCTTGACGACATCGCCCTGGTGAGTTCGCCGCGGGACCTGGAGTTCCTGTCTGGTCCCCACGCGGACTACCTGGAGCCGCTGGTCCGGCGTTTCACCTACCAGCTCGAAGGCTGACGGCACCGGAGTTCAGGTGCCGGCGAGGAACTCGCGGCCTCGTTCGTCGAGCTCGGCCACGCACCGCAGTCCGCGGGCCCGGAACCGGGCGAGGTCGCCGCGCATCCTGGAAACGGCCTTGCGGGTCCGTACGGAGCGGACACCTCCCATGTGGTCGATGGCCCGGTGCCAGGTGGCGCACGCCTGCTCGATGCTGCCGCGCTTGAGGTGCATCTCGGCGCCCGCGACCAGGTCCAGGGCGACGATCCGCGCGTAGGTGGCGGACGGGCGGGCCGTGGCGGCCAGACCGTACTGCTCGGCGGCGGCGCGGTGGTCACCGATGGTCTCGTGGACCTTGGCGGTGCGGGAGTACACGGATGCGGCCGGCGGCCCCCAGGCCAGCGCCCAGAACGGCACCTCGTCCCCGGGTGCGCCGGTCAGCAGGGTGCGGGCGTGGTCGGCGGCAGCCAGGGCGGCGCGGTGTTTGCCGCTCTTGGCGAGAGTGTGGGCGTGGACGACGCGGAAGAGGGCTTCGGTCTGGGCGTCGACGTGACCCTTGGCCCGGTTCAGGCCGGTCTCCGCGAGGCCCAGGCAGTGCTCGGGGCGGTGGAGTTTGAGGCCCTGCATGGCCATGGTGCGCATCACGAAGCCGTCGTGCCCGCGAAGGCCCGATTCGGTGGCCAGGGCGTAGGACTGGAGGTAGTAGCGCTGCGCGAGGCCTTGCTGGCCGGCGTCGTAGGACTTCCAGCCGAGCAGGTGCACGCCGCGGCTGGCGGCGGAGAGCATGTGCTGGCGGACCTCGTCGGTGCGGAACCGGGCCCGGCACAGCGGGGCGACGTCGTCGCGGAGGTAGGTGACGAGCGCGCTGCGGCCGTGCTGCCCGCCGTGGCGTTCGTCCATTTCGGAGAACGCGTTGATCATGTCGCGGACGGCGGCGACCTCCGCCATGCCGACGGTGTGGCCGGTGCGCACGGCGGCGGTGCGGGCGGCGATGTCCTGGACGTGGTGGAGGGGCAGGGCGGCGGCGGCCACGGAGTAGGCGGAGGCCGTCAGGAAGCGGCGGCGGTCCAACTCGCACCTCCACATGGGCAGCAGGGTGTCCAGCGGGTCGATCCCGAGGGACAGTCCGATGGTGTCACTCTCAGCCTCAGCTGTGGAGGGCAGTCCGAGGTCGGCGGGGGTCAGCAGGCGGCCCAGGCGCCGGGAGAGGGCGACCGCGAGGAAGCGGGGGGTGTCCCCGCGGGGTGCGGACCCGCCGATCCAGTGCTCGATGTTCGACTTGTTCGTGCGTAAACGTGTGCCGCACTCGGCCGCGACGGCGCAGACCGCCTTCGCCAACGCCTCGTAGGTGAGGCCGGATTCCGCGACGAGGCCTCTGAGCTGGTCGTTCGGCGTGCGCGTGGTCATGGCACCTGCCTGGGATATACGCGATATACCGCTTGGCCTGCCCGTCACCGTACCGCTGCGCGGCGCACGGCGGTTGACTCTTCATCAGGCCCGAGCCCGGCGGCCGGCATCCGTATCGACGCCGCCCCGGATCTGCTCCCGTGCCCACGTCTGCGAACCCTACGGATGCCCCATGCCCTGGGAGGGATCTTCATGGATGAGCCTGATGACAGCTGGATCGCCGCCACCGCGGCGGCGCTGCTGGCTGCGGAGGACGAGAACGTACCCGTCGAGCCGCTGACCCGGTGTCGGCCCGGCCTGCCGTTGGAGACCGCCTACCGCATCCAGGCGGCCACCGTGGCCCGGCACGTGGCGGCCGGTGCCCGGGTCGTCGGGTACAAGGCCGGCGCCACCTCCAAGGCCATCCAGGAGCAGGCGGGGGTCGACGAGCCGGATTCCGGTGTCCTCCTGGACAACATGGTGCTGCCCACCGGCAGCACCATGCACCGCTCCGTGCTGATGCAGCCGCGGGTGGAGGCGGAACTGGCCTTCCGGCTCGGCAGCGACCTGCACGGGCCCGACGTCGCCCTGGAGGAGGCGCGGGCGGCGGTGAAGGAGGTGTTCCTCGCCCTGGAGGTGATCGACACCCGGTTCGCCGGCTGGCAGATCACCATCGCGGACAGCATCGCCGACAACGCGTCCTGCGGGCGGGTGGTCACGGGCCCCATGGTGCCCATGGACGCGGGCCTGGACCTGGGGGCCGAGCCGCTCGTCGTGAGCGTCAACGGCACCGCCGTCGCCACGGGCGAGGGCCGGGCGGTCCTGGGCGACCCGCTGCTCGTGCTGGTCTGGCTCGCCGGACGGCTGCACCGCTTCGGCGAATGCCTGCGGGCCGGTCACCTGGTCCTGGCCGGCGCCGTGCACGCGAGCCTCCCTCTGGGAGCCGGGGGCACGGTCCGCGCCCAGTCGCTGCACCTGCCGCCGGTCGAGCTACGTGTTCGGTAACCGCCCAGCGGCACCACTGCTGTACACACCCTCCCTTCTCCTCCGAACGAAGGAGCGGCCGATGGCTGCTGAAGAACGAAGGCGCGTCGCCGTACTCGGCGCGGGTCTGATCGGGGTCGACCTCGCGGGCAAGATCGCCCGGTCGTCGAAGCTGGAGCTGGCCCTGGTGGCAGGACGCAGCCGCGACAGTCTGGGCCTGCGCCGGGTGGCACAGATGGGTCATCCGACGGCCGCGGGCGGTGTCCGCGCCGTAGTGGAAGCGGGGACGTTCGATGTCGTCTTCGACGCCACCAACGCCGACAGCCACGCCGAGCACTGGGCGGCACTGCAGCCGACCGGCACCACCTTGATCGACCTGACCCCCACGGGTCTGGGAACGGTCACCGTGCCGGGGGTCACGGGGCACAGCTCGGCGGCTCACCGGCACCTCAACCTCGTCAGCTGCGGCGGACAAGCCTCCATCCCGATCCTCCACGCCATCGCCCAGCGCTGCACCCCCTCCTACATCGAGGTGGTCTCCACGGGAGCGAGCGCGAGCGCCGGCCCGGCCACCCGCCTCAACCTCGACCAGTACATCGCCACCACCGCGGCCGCGATCCGGACCTGCACCGGCACCCGGGAGGCGAAGGTGCTGGTGAACATCAGCCCAGCCCGGCCCGCCCCGCCGTTCCGGGTGGCCATGACGGTCCTCGCCGACAACTTCCGCCCGGCGCCGGTGCGGACGAGCATCGCGGCCGCCGCCGATGCCGTCCGCGCGTACGCGCCCGGGTTCAATGTGACCTCCCTCGCGGTGGACCCCGGCCGGATCCAGGTCGTGGTGGAAGTGACCCCCTCCGGCCGCCACCTGCCCCGGCACGCCGGAAGCGTCGACATCATCAACGCCGCTGCCGTCCTGCTCACCGAGCAGTCCGCCACCTCCCGACGAAGGGAACCACGCCCGTGAACAGCACGCCGAACGATCCCCGGCCCCCCGTCGTGATCCACGACCCGACCCTGCGCGACGGGCACCACGCGGTCGGCCACCAGCTCGACGCCGACCAGCTCCGCGCCTACGCCACCGCCGCGAACGCCGCCCGGGTACCGGTCGTGGAAGTCGGCCACGGCAACGGCCTGGGCGCCTCCAGCCTCCAGATCGGCCGCGCCCTCCTCGACGACACCACGATGCTCACCACCGTCCGCGAAGCCCTCACCTCCTCGAAGATGGGCGTCTTCATGGCCCCCGGCTGGGGCACCTCCGACGACCTGACGGCCGCCGTCCACCTCGGCGCCGACGTCGTGCGCATCGCCGCGCACTGCACCGAGGCCGACGTCACTGAACGCCACCTCGGAACCGCCCGCGCCGTCGGCGTCGAAGCGCAAGGCGTCCTGCTCATGAGCCACATGGCCAGCCCCGAACGCCTCGCCGAGCAGTGCGCCCTCATGGTGAAGTACGGCGCGCAGGCCGTCGGCATCATGGACTCCGCCGGCCACTCCCTCCCCGGCGACGTCGCCGAGCGGATCCACGCCATCGCCTCCGCCGTGGACGTCCCGGTCATCTTCCACGGCCACAACAACCTGGGCCTGGCCGTGGCGAACTCGCTGGCCGCCGTGGAGGCGGGGGCGTCCGTCATCGACGCGACCGCCCGCGGGTTCGGTGCCGGAGCGGGCAACACCCAGCTCGAAGCCCTCGTGGCCGTCCTCGACCGGCGCGGTTTCGACACCGGGATCGGCCTGCGCGAGATCCTGTCCGCCGCCGACGTCGCCGCCGACCACCTGATGAAGGCCCCGCCCTCCATCGACTCCATCGCGGTGGCCGGCGGGCTGGCCGGGGTGTTCTCCGGGTTCAAGCGCCCCGTCCTGGAAGCCGCCCGCGCCGAAGGCGTCAACGCCATCGACCTCTTCCTCGCCCTCGGGGAGCGGCAGATCGTCGCCGGGCAGGAAGACCTGATCGGGGATGTCGCCCGGCAGATCAAGGCGGGCACCCGATGACCCGGGCCGCCGTGGTGGCCGCGGCCGGCTCGGCGCTCCCTGCGTCCGTCGTCTCCAACGAGGACCTGACCGCGCGCCTGGACACCACCGACGAGTGGATCCGGTCCCGGACCGGCATCACCCGCAGGCACATCGCCGGAGTGGAGCAGTCCACCGCCGACCTCGCCGTCCGGGCCGCCACCCAGGCCCTGACCAGCAACGAACCGGAGCATGTGGACGCCCTGGTCCTCGCCACGACCACACCGGACCGCTGCTGCCCGTCCACCGCACCCGCCGTCGCCACTCGCCTGGGCCTCACCGGGATCCCCGCCTTCGACCTCGCCGCCGGCTGCACCGGCTACCTCTACTCCCTGGCAAGCGGCGCCGGACTCATCGCCGCCGGAACCGCGCGGACGGTCCTCGTCATCGGGGCGGACCGCCTGGCCAGCCTCCCCCGCCCTGACGACCGCACCACCGTTCCCCTGTTCGGCGACGGCGCCGGCGCCCTGCTCCTGCGCCGCGGCACCCGCGACGAGCCGGGGGCACTCGGCCCGGTCGTACTGGGCAGCGACGGCACCGGCGCGGACCTGATCCGCGCCGACCACCCCGGCGCCCTCCACATGGACGGACCCGACGTCTTCCGCCACGCCGTCGACCGCATGGCCACCGCCTCCCGGCAGGCCGCCAACGCCGCCGGATGGGACCTCGGCGACGTCGACCGGCTGGTCCCGCACCAGGCCAACCACCGCATCACCTCCTTCGTCGCCCGCCAGCTCGGCGTCCCCGCCGACCGCCAGCTCAGCAACGTGGGCGAGGTCGGCAACACCGGCGCGGCCTCCATCCCCCTGCTGCTGGACCGCGCCTCGTCCGACGGGCACCTCAAGCCCGGACACCGCACCCTGCTCACCGCGTTCGGCGCCGGACTGACCTGGGGCGCCCTCACCCTCACCTGGCCCGACCTCACCCGCACCCGCCGCCTGGAAGGTGCCCCGGCATGACCGGCGACCTCGTCCGCATCCTGACCGACGACCTGGGCCTGCCCGCGGACCGGCTGGCCGAGGACGCCAGCCTCGACCACGCCGGCGTCGACTCCCTCGCCGTCGTCGAGCTCTCCGTCCTCCTCACCGACCGATACGGCATCGACATCACCGACAGCGACATCAAGACCGCCTCCACCCTCGGCCAGCTCGACCTCCTCATCACCACCAAGCGCACCGGAAGGTAGGCCACCCATGACCCACACCACCCGCCGGCCCGGACGGGCCTGGATCATCACCCCCGGCCTGCGCACCGACCGCTTCGAGACCGCCCGCTCCTCGGGAGCCTCGGTCGCCGTCGTCGACATCGAGGACTCCGTCGCCCTGGCCGACAAGGAGACCGCCCGCACCGCCTCCGAAGCCTTCTTCGCCCTCCCCAAACCGCCGTGCACGCTCGGCATCCGCATCAACAGCCTCACCACGCTCAACGGCATCACGGACCTCATCGCCCTCGCCGCCTACGCCTCCCGCCCCGACCTGATCGTGGTCCCCAAGGTCGAATCCGCCCGCGACATCGAACTCGTGGCCGCCGCCCTGGACGCCGACGGCTACACCCCCGACATCTGGGCCCTGATCGAAACCCCCCGCGCCCTGAACGCGCTCCCCGAGATCACACACGCGCCCCGCCTCGGCGGCGTCATCTTCGGCTCCGCCGACTACGCCGCCTCCGTCCGCTGCGGCCTGGACTGGGACTCCCTGCGCTACGCCCGCTCGGCCCTCATCAACGCCGCCACCGCCGCGAACATCCCCGCCATCGACGCCCCTACCTGGGAAATCGACGACCCCACGACCCTGCGCCGCGACGCCCAACGCGCCAAGAAACTCGGTTTCTACGGCAAGGGCTGCGTCCACCCCCGCCACGTGAAGGTGATCGACGACGTCTTCACCCCCACCGCCCAGGAGATCGCCGAGGCCCGCGCCATCGTCGCGGCCGCCGACGCCAGCGGCGGCTCGGTCACCACCGTCGACAGCCACATGCGCGGCACCCCCTTCTTCAACGCAGCCCGCGCGCTGGTCGCCGAAGCGGACCGGACCTCATGAACACCGCGCTGCCCCACGGCTACCGCGCCATCGACGACGACCGGATCCGGGAGAGCGTCGGTCTCTCCTACGGCGAGCTCGCCCCCGGCCTGGTCGTCGAGCACCGGCCCGGCCGGACCGTCACCGAACTCGACAGCCTCCTCGGCGCCGCCCTGAGCGGCAACGTCGCCCCCATCCACACCGACGCCCACTACAGCAGCCAGACCCAGTGGGGTCGGATCCTTGTCTGCTCCGGCGTCACCCTCAACCTCGTCGCCGGCATGACCGTCCGCAGCATCAGCGGCCTGACCACCGCAAACCTCGCCGTCGACCGCGTCCGCTTCACCGCCCCCGTACACATCGGTGACACCCTCTATGCCGAAACCAGAATCCTCACCCGTCGCCCCTCGGAAAGCAGCCCCGGCAACGGCGTCATCACCTGCCACACCACCGCGCACAACCAGACGGACACCGACGTCATGGCCTTCAACCGGACCTTCCTGGTCCCCCTGGACGCCGACACCGTCCGCGACGCCACCAACTACTAGAAGGGCGGGCCCATGAACCAGCAGCTGACCTTCTCCGCAGCCGACGGCGGACTGTGGGAGCAGTACGACCAACTCGCCGCCCGCGCCTACGGCCACCCAATCTCCGACATCACCCACCTGCGCGAGCACGCCGACCTCCAGGTCGCCCTCCGCGGCGGCCGTGTCGTCGCGGGCGGCCTCGGCCTCCTCGTCGACCAGTTCTTCGGCGGCGCCCCCGTACCCAGCGCCTGCCTCGGCGACGGCTGCGTGGCCCCGGAAGAACGCGGCGAGCACCTGGCCACCGACATGGCCACCGAGCGGCTGCGGCCCCTCATCGACCGCGGGGCGGCGATCTCCACCATCGTCACCTCCTCCACCGGCTACGCCCGGCGCCTCGGCTGGGAGGCCCCGGTCGACGTCCTCGCCTGGGCCGTGGCGACCGACGACCTCAAGAGGTCCTTCACCGGCGAGGACTTCGAAGTCGAGCACGGACTCACTGACGAAGCCGAAGACCTCCAGCACCAGCTCGCCCGGCAGTGGAACGGCCCCGTCCACCGCCCCGCCTGGTGGACCCGATGGAAGCAGGAGAAGAGCAACCTCGCCACCTACCGCTTCGCCCGCCCCGGCCTCCCCACGGCCGGCCTGCTCACCTTGGCGACCAAACGACACGACCGCCACGGCATGAGCCTGGTCGTCCACGACTTCTGGGCCGCCAGCCAGCCCACCGCCGCCGCGATGCTCGCCTTCCTCGGCCGCCACAACACCCGGGCCCGCACCATCACCTTCCGCCGCGGCGCACTCCCGCCCTACCCGACCCTTCTCCACGGCCTCCGCCACCACCGCGCCACCACAGAGTCCTGGCACCCCTGGATGCTCCGCATCCTCGACGCACCCGAAGCCATCCGCCTGCGCGGCTGGCCCGCCGACTTCACCACCACGACCCACGTCGAGGTCGAGAACCCGACCGGCGACGGCTGGGACCGTTGGCTGCTCCACATCAAGGACGGGTCCGCGGAACTCACCCCCACCTCCGTACCCGGGGAAGTGACGCTCAGCCGGAGGCAGCTCGCGGTCTGGTACGCCGGCGGGTACCGCACGGCCACCGGCGCCCGCTTGGCCGGAGTCCAAGCCATCTCCGAACGAGCTCTTACGAGCATGATCCGAAGTGCAACGGATCACGAGCCGTGGCTTCCGGACCACTTCTAGAGCCGCAGGCTCTCGTGAGGCAGTAGCGTGGAAGCTGCGGATGGCCGAGGCAGCCCCTACCGCCTGGTCCCCGGCTACGGGGTATGCGACTCGGGGCGGCCTCGCGCCCGAGAGCCGGTCTTTCCCGCATGACGCGGGCGCGGAACACACCTGCCATCGCGACGGAGACCACACCATGCCCGTGCAGCACCGTGCCCGGCCTTGGTACTGGTGGGCTCGTGTATTCAACTGTCGCGTGTTGGCCGGTCCGGCTCTGGGATTGCTACTGACCGTGACGTCTGGCAGGGCTGCAGCTGATGTCAGAGGGATCCGGTTGGATGAGCCCGTGACTGTCTATGACGTAGCCGGCCAGCTTCCCACCATCGCCGACCTGCGGGACCTGTGCCGCTCGCTTGCGATGCTCGACGCGATCCTGAGCCCGGACTGGGAAAGCCGGTACTACTCCTTCAACGCCGCTTGGGCTGAAGGCGAGGAGATGGCCTCGATGCGCAACGGGTCAGGAGACGAGTACTCCATTGTCTTCTCGTCGGCCGGGGTCTATGTCCGCGGCTTCGGCCACGAATCGCCGATGAGCCCATATGGCCACGATGGCGAGCCCTGGCCGGGAGTGATCGACGACGTTCCAGATGTCTTCAAGCCCTTCGTCGAGGAGCCGGCGTTCACCGACGAGGACGGCGTGCCCGTCGTGACGGCCTGCTTGTGGCGGGAGGCGACGGACGATCAGTGGCACCACGGCACGATCGACTTCCCCTCCAACCTTGCCGACCCTGATGGGGCGACGGATCTGTTCCAACTACTGGTCGACCGTTCACCCGAAGCGTTCCAGCACTTCGCCGAGGACTATTACGAGGTCTCTGCGGATCTGGAAGCGGTGAGTGACCTGTATGCCTTGCGGCCGCTGACCCAGGAACTCGTGTCGTCGTTGAACGTAGAGGTCACCCTGGCGGACCTGGCCCAAGACATCTCCGAGATCGGCTATCCACAGTCCCACTGAGAGCCAATCCGTCTGCCCACCGGCATGTTTTTGCTGGTGGACCTTCGTATTCAGCGGTCGTCGGTTCCCCGCGGAGTCCAGCCCGCTGGCGATCTTGCGTGATCCCCAGCGGCGTATCGGCTCCATGTCCCGCCCGTCTCGTTGCGGAGGCGGCTGGTGGTCTTGTCGTGGTAGCCGAGAGCGTCCGGGACGACGGGTGCGGGCTGTTCGAGGAGTTGCTGGCGGATGACGGCGCCGCGGGCGGCGGCGATCGGGATTCCGACCTGGTTCAGGAGCGCGGACAGGTGGTTGGGGCCGAGCGGCTGGCCGGTCCGGCGGCCAGGGCCGGTTGCAGGGGAGCCGCCGTGCTCGGCGAGGGAGTGCAGGGCCGGCAGCCCGCAGGTCACGCCCCCGCGAGGGCGAGGGCGAGCACGCTCACGTCGTGGCCGACGGCGGTCCCGAAGAACCCCCGCCGACGGCGCAGGGCCCGGGCGAGCCGGTCGGTGTGCCGGGCGATGGCCGGGCCGGCCTGGATCAGCACCCGCCCGGCGTCGTAGCTCAACTCCTCGGAACACGCCGCGTCGACCACGGCGTCCCAACAGGCCGGATCCGGCCGCCGCTGCCGCAGTACGGTCTCGACCGCCGAGCCCGATCGGCTCACGCGGTGACGGCGTGGGCCACGAAGCCGGTCCAGGCGCCGGGGGGGGGTGAGCGCGAGGCGGGCGCCCGCGGGGCGCTTGGAGTCCCGGACGAGGACGGTGCCGGGGGTGTGGGCGACCTCGACGCAGTCGGCCCCATCGGCCGTGCTGTAGCTGCTCTTCACCCATGTCAGTTCGGAGAGGCCAGCGGCCGACGGTGCAATGCTCATGCCCCCCTACTGTACGACGCACACCTTGCCCCGAGGCCGGATCGCGGCCGTTGTCGCTCGGTTCTCAGGGCTCCACGCCGCAACGTCGCGCGATTGCTTTGAGGCGTTCGAGCTCCCGTCGCGCTGCTACCAGGTGGGCGAGATCAAGGGCCATGCTGGCTCGGGCCGTGATGTAGAGGATGTCCTGGTGGGTGGCGGCGTCGAGGCCAGGGGCGGCCTGGAGGCGGCGGCCCGTGACCCGCAGGTAGATCGCGATGCTGTCGAGATCCTCGCGCAGGTCCACAGGAAGCACCTGCCGCAGTTCGTCCTTGGCGTAGTCGCGAGCCTGCCGGTCCGCCGCGCGGGGGCCGGACGGCACCGGAGCCCAGGGAAGGCCGGCCTTGCGGGCGTCGTCGTACATCTCCGCCACCAAGGCGCGTGCAGACAGGGGATCGCCCTCGTCTGCTGCCACACGGGCCGACTGCAGCGTGGCGCGCAGTCGTGCACGAACCTGAGGATCCTCGCCAGTCCGAGCGTTCAGATAGCCGGACCACACATCGAATGCCTTGCTCAACTCGGCATCCAGCATGATCTTGTACACGTCCGGCACTCCGCCGCCTCTCTGTCGGGCCCGTCCCGGCATGGACGGCAGCGGTCAGGATAGGACAGGCGCTGGGCGGGATACCCGCGAATTCCCCGGGGCAGCGCGCAGGAGCCCCCACGTCAACTGAGCTGCTCAGCTTCATCCCACCCGTGCCCAACACTCACGGGACAGCCCTTGGCTGTGGATCCCTTCCAGTGCTTCGGTGAGCGTGCGGGCGTAGGCCCGGTCGGCGAGGATCCGTACCCCGGGGAAGGGCTGCCCGAGCCGTTCCTCCCGGGCCAGGATCCCGCGCAGGAGCGGTGCCGCCGATGCGGCCGGGGCGCCGATCTCTCCGAGGTGGTGGACGGCCTGCCGTACCGGCATGGCGGGGCTGCCCTCCCAGGCCGGGTCCACCTCCGCCAGCAGCACCGGCACGGCCGGCTCCGGATCGCCGGTGATCCGCCAGTACGCGTGCGCGGCGTACGTCCTGGTCCACGCGCCGGACGACTCCATCAGGCGTCGCACAGGCGTTGTGTGTACGGCGGCCAGGGGGCCGAGGTCGGCGAGGAAGGGAAGGCCGTGGCTCGCGGTCCCCGACCGCACGGCCGTCCCGCACACGTCGAGGGCGAGGGTCGGGTCGCCGGTCACCTTCCAGTGCGCCCAGGCGGCGCGGCGCCGGTACGGGTGCGCGGGGATTCCGCGGCCGGTGGCGTACGCGGCCAGCCGGTCCGCGGTGGCGGCCGCGGCGGGCCCGATCCGGCCGAGCACCCGCATCGCGTCGTAGGCGTACTGCGTGTCCAGGCGCATGGCCACGTCGTCCACGGCGAGTGCGGCGTCGGAACCACAGAAGGCGAGGACTTCGAGGGCGACGGTGTTCCCGTGGTAGTGGTCGCCGTCGCGCCGCAGCTTGGTCCGCATGACCGCGGCCAGCTCGGCCGGGGGCAGCGCGGCCATGACCCGGGCTTCCGGGCGGCTGTACGGCAGCCCGCCATGCTCGGCGAGGGAGTGCAGGGCCGGTAGGGCCCGCAGGTCACCCGTTCCCGCGAGGGCGAGGGCGCGCACCGTCACGCCGTGGCCGACGGCGCTCCCGAAGGCCCCCTGCTGTCGGCGGAGGTCCACGGCGATCCGGTCGGCGTGCCGGGCGATGGCCGTGCCTGCCTGGATCAGCACCTGGTCGGTGTCGTAGCTCGATTCCTCGGAGCACACGGCATCGACCACCGCGTCCCAGCAGGCCGGGTCCGGCCACCGCTTCCGGAGTACGGTCTCGACGGCTTCGTCCCGGCGCCTCACACGATGGCGGCGTGCGCCACGAAACCGCTCCAGGCGTCGGGGGTGACGGCGAGGCGTGCGCCCTCGGGCCGCTTGGAATCCCGGACGAGGACCGTGCCGGGGGTGTGGGCGACCTCGACGCACTCGTTGCTGTCGCTGGCGCTGTAGCTGCTCTTGACCCAGGCGACCTCGACGCAGTCGGGGCCGTCGTTGGTGCTGAAGCTGCTCTTCACCCATGCCAGTGTGGAGAGGCCCTCGACCGACGGCTTGATGCTCATGTCTCCCCCAATACCTTCTCGATGAACGTCAGTGACTCGCGCGGCGTCAGAGCTTGTGCTCGGATCATGCCATAGCGCATGTCCAGGATCTGGACCTCTTTCGGTTCCGTGATCAAGCGGCTGACCAGCTGGACTTCGTTGTGTCCGACCGTTGTTCCATCGTTGAGACGCATGACCTTGAACGATCCGGCGAGGCCTGCATGCTCCTGCACCGAGGTGGGCATCACCTGAAGCTCAACATGCCGCAGACTGCCCACCTCAAGCAGATGTTCGAGTTGGCGGCGCAGAACCATCTTGCCCCCGATGGGCCTCCGTAGCACGGCCTCTTCCTGGACAACAGTCAGCAGCGGTACGGGGTCGCGATGGATCACAGCCTGCCGAGCCAGCCTTGCAGCGACCAGTCGCTCGACCTCACCTTCGGAAAAGGTCGGCCGCCTCACCCCATAGAGGGCACGCGTGTACTCCTCGGTCTGAAGCAGTCCAGGCACCACGAACGTGTCGTACGCACCAATCTCAACGGCCATGGACTCCAACTTGGCCAGATCCCGGACCTTCTTGGGGTAGCGGGCCCTTTCGACATCGGCCTTCATGGCGGCGATTTTCCCGCCCGCCCCGAGGACCTCGTCCGCCTTGTCCAGGAACTCCGGGCGCGGAATACGGGCCCCTCGCTCGATCTTGTAGATCAGGTTCGCCCCGTATCCCATCCGCTCACCGAATTTGGTTCGGTCAAAGCCCGCCGCCTCACGCCACATCTTCAGCTGGCGTCCCACCGTGGCGATGACCGCCCCGGATTCGTCCTCCGGATCGAGTTCCCAGCTCGATTCGTCAGCACCGTCCGTCGTGCTCACATCCGCCTCCCCTTGGACCGCGAGGACACCACGGGACCGCTCTGGACAACCGTCGTACACAGCGCCCTCAACTCTGTTCAGCGTACGCACGGATGGCCACGCTGAGTCACGTGAATCAGGAAATCTCCCTCGTCGCCACGCTTCCCTCCACCCCGCGCGGAGCCCGCGCCGCACGCGCGCTCACTGTGGCCCAACTCGCGGAGCGAAGGCTTCCGTTCGAGGACGCGGCACAGGTCGTCGCCGAGCTGGCCGCGAACGCCGTGACCCACGGCAGGGTGCGCGGGCGGGACTTCCGGCTCGCGCTGCACCTCGCGCCGGGGCCTACGCTCCGTATCGAAGTGACCGACACACGGCGGGAGTTCGGCCCGCCCGCCCTCTGCACCGCGCCGGACGCGGAGGCGGAGTCGGGGCGGGGGCTGGCGCTGGTGTCCGCGCTCGCCGCGCGGTGGGGGACGGATCTCGGGCCGGCGCCGCTGAAAACGGTGTGGGCGGAAATTGATGTGGCGAGTCCGATTTCACCGGATCGAGGTTTCCACGACCCGGTGGATCGATATCCGGTGACGCACGACGCCTAAAGACCAATCACCGGGGAGAAACTACCTTCCATACCTCCCCCTCCCCTCTCACCCGGTCGGGTGAATCACGCCAACTGGGCTGGCACACACGCCAATTCGCCGGGCACTCTGACTCCCGACAACCCCATAAACGCATTCGGCCCCCGGCCGGGACGGCAATCCCGGGCGAGGGCCTGACCACAGCGGAAGCGACACCTTCCCCATGGCTGACCAGCAGCTTAGCGCGCCTGCGCGCGTCCCGTCGGGTATCCGGCACGTCAACCGCGACCACCACCGCGGCTATGTCAAGATCGGCAACCACCTCGCCCAGCACCGCGAGCTGAGCATGGCGGCCATCGGCCTGGCCACACACATCCAGTCGCTCCCGACCGGCACCAAGGTGACCATCAAGGCCCTCGCCGAACGCTTCCCGGAGGGCGAGGTCCGCATCGCCACCGCCCTGCGCGAGCTGGAGCAATACGGCTACCTGGCCCGCTTCCAGGAGCGGCTACCGACGGGGCGCGTCGTGACCTGCACGGTCTCGTACAACAACCCGCCCGCCATGGCCGAGGCCGGCCGCGAACGGCGGGATCCGCCCCGACAGCCCGAGCCGAAGCCGACCCCCCAGCCGGACCCCGACCCGGAGCCCGAGCCCGTACCGGACCCCCACCCGGAGCCCGTACCGGTACCCAAGCCCGAGGCCGAAACCATCCCGTCCGAGGCCGAGTCGGAGGCGCGGGAACTGTTGGCCCGGTTGCGCCTGCGCGATCCGCGGCTACTGCTGTCCGAGCGGGACACCGTACGGCTGGCGCCCGCCGCGGCGGAATGGCTGGAGCGCGGGCTGACCCCGAGCGCCGTCACCGCGGCCCTCACGCGATCCCTTCCGACCGTACCGATCCACTCCCCCGCCGCGCTGCTCGCGCACCGCCTGCGGGAGCTGCTGCCGCCCCGCCTGCCGGATCCCCGGGCACCCCACCCGGCCGGCCCGGACCGCACCGTCCACCCCCTCCGCACGTGCGACGGCTGCGAACGCGCCTTCCGCTCCCCCACGCCCGGCCACTGCGGCACCTGCGCGCCGCCGCCGACGGCCGGGACGGCGGCCGCCGCCTGAGCCGTGCGCTCCGGTGCCCACGCGCTACAGCGGCTCCCCCCGCAGCCACATCCGTAAACGATGCTGTGCGGCCGGCCGCGTCGCCCGCGCGGGAGCGGGCGACGATCGCCGCCAGGTCCCGCCGCCCGCCGGGCGAGGTCCGTGCCGGCGCGCCGCGATGAGACCGACTGATCCCGTGAGTGCTTTGCCGTCGACGGCGCCTGGCGGGGCACAGTGCAGGTCGGTAATCCGTCTGGTGTCCAGCGTCCCCGGTTTCACCGGTACCGCGGGGATAGGTCAAGGATCAGCAGGCACGGGCCACCTCGTCCCATCGGGCTTGGACACTGATCACGAAGGCGCGCCCGCCTGTTGTGCACCCCCATCGGTCACACCCAGACCGGCCGCACATCCCCATAAGCTGCAACCAACCTGCCCGCAGGCAGGAGCGGCACTCCCACCACTGGAAGTCGTCGCCGGCTCCTCCGGATCGCGAGCCCGGCGCAAGAAGCCGTTCCGGCACTCCGGGTTGGGTTTACCCATGACGGATCTCCCAGGTTGGACGGCGGGGGAAAGCGGCCGAAGAAGAGTGCGACCCCCCGGTCTTGGCGGCATTGAACTCGCTTTGGGATTCGTTGAGCCCAGTAGGCGACCAGCTTTCAACTCCCCCTTGACCATGAAGTCTTGAGACACCCCAAGTCTCTTTTCCTGCAACTTGCATTGATACAATCGCCCACTCCCGCCTGATACCCAGACACCGAGACATCCGGGCAGTGGACAAGTGAGGAACTATGGTGCAACTCGCCTGAAACGCCACCGAATTAGCGCCCATCGCCTGGCTCGATTCCCATCAGGTGCGAGCACGAGCCGAGGCCCCGCGCCCGGCACCGCAGGCAGGGGAGGAATCCCCCGCCGTCTTCGACCGCGAGAAG
Source organism: Streptomyces sp. NPDC090021 (assembly GCF_044748225.1). Lineage (NCBI taxonomy): Bacteria > Bacillati > Actinomycetota > Actinomycetes > Kitasatosporales > Streptomycetaceae > Streptomyces > Streptomyces sp. NPDC090021. The sequence continues at coordinate 16,500 of NZ_JBIVFO010000046.1, forward strand.
GTGAGGCCGCGGCCTCCTCCCCCCATCCGGAAGCCTTCACGGACAAGGTTCCACAAGCGCTGCACACGGTCGCGCTGGGCTTGATTTTGGCGAGTGTCTCACTTACGCCCATACCAACCTGATGGCCCATCAAGGAATCGGACGCGAAACAACCGGCCCCCTGAACCCGCATGTCCCAGCGGGAAAACTATCACCCTCGGACGATCATGAGAGGAAGGTTGCGAATGAGCGGACTCGGCGGCCTGATACTTGGATTCTTCTTCCTGTTCGTCTCCTGCGGAATCCTTTGGGCCACTCAGTGGATGGCCCGAAGAGTGTTCAACCAGTTTTGCCTCAAGAGGCACGGTGTACGCACCGAGGGGAGATGCCTGGGGTATATGAGCATGCGCGACGGAAGTCACGTCGTCGTGGCATACCAGGGACCTTCGGGCGGGAATCACAAGGTGACCCTGGACTCATGGGAGGGAATGCTGCCGCCGATCGGAGGCCCGGTACCCCTCGTCTGTCTACCCACACGTCCCCACGTAGCCGAGAAATGGCCGATTCAGTTCTTCGGGCTGCGCGCCGCAATCGCATTCGTCTTCGTTCCGATCCTCGGCTGGTTCGGGCTCGGATTCGCGGCCGCTGGCGCACTTCTGATATTCACCACGTTCTTCTGATGCCCAATGTCAAGCGCCGGAGTGTTGTGCCGTCCTCGACCTCGGGGCAGGCAATGAAATCAGGGCTCCCCCGCTCCACCCCGCGCCCTCGCCGCGATCCGGACAGTCCTGATGCAGGGACACCGCATGGTGGAGATTGGTCCGGTCAGCCGTTCGCCGGCTTCGCGAATGACGCGACGTCATGCCCGGTGCGTGGCAGGGGAACCCGGAAAGCAGTACAGGTGCGGCGCTCGCGATCACGTGGACGGCGAGGCCCATGAGAACCGAGCAAGACCGTCGAGCGCATCCACCGACTCACCGGCCGGGGTGTCTTCGACACCACCCGCGTCGGCCTCGCCACGTGAATCAGAGGTGGCCGGGACATCGAGAACCCCCGGCACCACGCCTTCCCCGCGCAGCGCCGCCATCAGCGACTTCCGCAAGGACGGACACATCAACATCTCTCCACGGCCCTCCGCCCCACGGCCGCGACCGCCTCCGGCCCCTACGAAACCTCGACCTCACGCTACAAACCCAGACAAATCCTGGTCGCGCCATGCCCTACTTGCAGCGCGGCCCCCGACGCCACGATCCGACCCCCGGTTGCGTGACATGCGTCACGACAGGAACCCCGGCATCGGAGGGATTCCCGGGCGCGCCAGCTCATCGACATTTCGGCATTTGTCCGTTTTGGATTTGACATTCCCCTCTCCTACGGGAACGGAATGCTCGCTGCCGCAAGACCTGCGCCCTACTTCCCTGGTCACGGGCGCTCCTGAATGCACATCACATGGTTGCGCCAGTGACCAGATCGTGACCATGCACGATCAACGGCCCGTTTCAAGCCGCGTACCGAATCCCCCCTGTGAGCGCGAAACGGAAACTTGCCAGGTCAATGGCGGGCTTCTAAGAATGTCGACCATTCCGACGTCCCGCAGTTCCGGCGCCGGAAGCTTCGCGATCACCGAATGAGGTTACGCATGCAGAAGCATCGGAAGAAGAAGCAGTACCGGAAAATAGTCATCGGCGTCAGCGCTCTCGGAATCGTAGGTGTCCCCACGGCCGCCATGGCCTGCTTCGACACGGGCGGCGACGACAACCGCCGCACACGTACCGTGAGCCACCAGGCGCAGCGCCCCTGGCAGTACCAGCCCTCGGGCAACCCGGACCTCATGGTCCCGGCGGACGTCCCGACGGCGCCGAGCAGCCCCACCGCGCCCGCGCAGCCGGTCGAGGACACCTCCCAGCCGCCGCAGGCCCAGCCCCCGCAGACGCAGGCGCCGCAGCCGTCGCAGCCGCCGCAGGCACAGCCGCAGCCCGCGAAGCCGCCGGTCACCAAGAAGCCGCAGGCGCCCCAGCCGCCGCAGACCGCGCCCGCGCCCGCACCGGCCGCCTCCGGCTCCGTCGCCGCCGTCCTCGCCCTGGTCAACCAGGAGCGTGCCGCCGCCGGATGCCCGGCCGTCACTCTGAACGCGAAGCTCACGAAGGCCGCGCAGGACCACAGCGCGGACATGGCCGCCCACAGCAACATGTCCCACACGGGCTCCGACGGCTCGGACCCGGGCACGCGCATCACCCGCGCCGGCTACGCGTGGCGCACGTACGGCGAGAACGTCGCCTACGGCTACAGCACGCCCGAGAAGGTCATGGAGGGCTGGATGAACAGCCCCGGCCACCGCGAGAACATCCTGAACTGCTCCTTCAAGGAGATCGGCATCGGCCTCGCCCAGCCGAACCACTACTGGACCCAGAACTTCGGCACGGCCCGCTGACCCCCGCGCCACCCCGCAACGGCGGACGGCGGACCCACGTGGGGTCCGCCGTCCGCCGTTCCGTGTCGTCGGCTGCGGGAGAGGGCCGTTCAGCCCCCGTAGAAGAGTTCCTCGACCACCGCGCGGGCGCGGCGCGTGATGCGGCGGTAGTCGTCCAGCAGCTCGCCGACCGTGCCCTCCGCGTAGCCGAGGTAGCGGCCCACGGCCGCCAGTTCGCGGGCCTCGGAGGGGAAGGTGTCCCCGGCGCGGCCCCGTACCAGCATCACCGCGTTGCGGACCCGGGTCGCCAGGACCCAGGCCTCGTCGAGGATCTGCGCCTCGTCGGTCGGGATCAGCCCGGCCGCGTGGGCGGCCGCGAGGGCCTCGCGGGTACGGGTGGTGCGCAGGCCCGGCTCCGCCCAGGCGTGCCGCATCTGGATCAGCTGGACGGTCCACTCGACGTCGCTGAGACCGCCGCGGCCCAGCTTGGTGTGCAGCGTCGGGTCGGCGCCGCGCGGCAGCCGCTCCGACTCCATCCGCGCCTTCAACCGGCGGATCTCGCGCACCGCGTCCTCGCCGAGGCCCTCGGCCGGGTAGCGCAGCGGGTCGATCAGCTCGATGAAGCGGCGGCCGAGCTCCTCCTCGCCCGCCACCGGCTCGGCCCGCAGCAGCGCCTGGCTCTCCCACGTCAGCGACCAGCGCCGGTAGTAGGCGGCGTAGGAGGCCAGGGTGCGCACCAGCGGGCCGGAGCGGCCTTCGGGCCGCAGGTCGGCGTCGATGAGCAGTGGCGGGTCCGCGGTGGGCAGCTGGAGCAGTCGGCGCATCTCGGCGATGACGTTCTGGGCGGCCTTGGCGGCCTCCTGCTCGTCGACGCCCTCGCGGGGTTCGTGGACGAAGAGGACGTCGGCGTCGGATCCGTAGCCGAGTTCGTGGCCGCCGAAGCGGCCGACGCCGATGACGGCGAAGCGGGTGGGCAGGGTGTCGCCGTAGTGCGACTGCACGGCGGCGCGCAGGGCGCCCGCGATGGTCGCGGCGGTGAGGTCGGAGACGGCCCCGCCGACCCGGTCGACCAGGGCTCCGTGGTCCTCCTCGGCCGGGCTGTCCTCCGTACCGTAGGAGCCGATGATGTCGGCGGCCGCGGTGCGGAAGAGCTCACGGCGGCGGACCCCTCGGGCAGCTGCGACGGCCGTCTCCGGGTTCTCGGCGCGGCCGACGGCGGCGAGGACCTCCTGCTGGAGGGCCTCGTGGGTACGGGGCTGCAGCCCCTCGGGGTCGCCGAGCAGGGCCACCGCCTCGGGGGCCCGCATCAGCAGGTCGGGGGCGAGGCGTCCGGCGGACAGCACGCGGGCGAGGTTCTCGGCGGCGGCGCCCTCGTCGCGCAGCAGGCGCAGGTACCAGGGGGTTTTGCCCAGGGCGTCGGAGACCTTGCGGAAGTTCAGCAGGCCTGCGTCCGGGTCGGCGGAGTCGGCGAACCAGCCGAGCATCACCGGCAGCAGGGTGCGCTGGATGGCGGCCTTGCGGGTGACGCCGGAGGCGAGGGCTTCGAGGTGGCGCAGCGCCGCGGCCGGGTCGGCGTACCCGAGGGCTTCGAGGCGCTGGCCGGCGGCGCGCGGGGAGAGCCGGGTCTCGCCCGGGGTGAGCTGGGCGACGGCGTCGAGCAGCGGCCGGTAGAAGAGCTTCTCGTGCAGCCGCCGCACGACGGAGGCGTGCCGACGCCAGGCCTTGTTGAGCTCGGCGACGGGTTCGGTGCGCAGGCCCATGGAGCGGCCCAGACGCCGCAGGTCGTTCTCGCCCTCGGGGACGAGGTGGGTGCGGCGCAGCCGGTAGAGCTGGATGCGGTGCTCCATGGCGCGCAGGAAGCGGTACGCGTCGTGCAGCTGGGCGGCGTCGGCGCGGCCGACGTAGCCGCCGGCGGCGAGGGCGTGGAGGGCGTCGAGGGTGGTGCCGGAGTGCAGGGTGGCGTCGCTGCGGCCGTGGACGAGCTGGAGCAGCTGGACGGCGAACTCGACGTCGCGCAGGCCGCCGGGGCCGAGCTTGAGTTCGCGGTCGACGTGTGCGGCGGGGATGTTGTCGACGACGCGGCGGCGCATCTTCTGGACGTCGGCGACGAAGTTCTCGCGTTCGGCCGCCTGCCAGACCAGGGGTGTTATGGCGTCGACGTACTCGGCGCCCAGGGCCGCGTCGCCGGCGACGGCGCGGGCCTTGAGGAGGGCCTGGAACTCCCAGGTCTTGGCCCAGCGCTGGTAGTAGGCCAGGTGGGAGGCGAGGGTGCGGACGAGGGGTCCGTTGCGGCCCTCGGGCCGGAGGTTGGCGTCGACGGGCCAGATGGTGCCCTCGACGGTGGTCTCGGAGCAGATCCGCATGAGGTGGGAGGCGAGGCGGGTGGCGGCCTGGAGCGCCTTGCCCTCGTCCGTTCCGTCCCCTGCGGCTCCGCCCTGGGGAGACCCCACTGCGGCGTCCCCGACGAAGATGACGTCGACGTCGGAGACGTAGTTGAGCTCGTTGCCGCCGCACTTGCCCATCGCGATGACGGCGAGGCGGCACTGCGCGGCGTCGTCGGGGGCGTCGGCGGAGGCGATCCGCAGGGCCGCGCGGAGGGTGGCGGTGGCGAGGTCGGCGAGCTCGGCGGCGGTCTGGGCCACGTCGGTGGTGCCGCAGACGTCGCGGGCCGCGATGGAGAGCAGGCAGCGGCGGTAGGCGACGCGCAGGGCGACGGGGTCGTGGGCGTCCGCGAGGCCGCGTTCGAACTCGGGGAGTCCGGGGTGCAGGTCGGCGGCCTCGTACGTGACGAGGCCGAGCCAGTCGCGGGGGTGGCGGGCGAGGTGGTCGCCCAGTGCCTCGGAGGCGCCGAGTACGCCGAGGAGGCGGTCGCGCAGGGGTTTGGCGCTGACGAGGGTGTCGAGCAGCCCGGGCAGTTCGCCGTCCGGCTGCGCCTCGGCGAGCCGGACCAGCCCGCGCAGGGCCAGGTCGGGGTCGGCGGTCGCCCCGAGGGCGTCGAGGAGGACCGGATCGGCGCGTACGGCGGCGAGCGCGTCGGTGTCGAGCAGCCGGGCGGCTGCGGAGGGGTCGGTGAACCCGCTGCGGAGCAGCCGGATGAAGGTGCTGCTCCTGCGTCCCGGGACCGTCATCCCGCCGCCTCCCGCGGTTGTCGCTGCCACTGCCCTGGCGTACCTGGGTCGAGCCTAGCCGGAGCAGGCGTTCGACTCACCGGGACGTACCATGGCCTGGATTATCGGATTATCTGAATAATTCTGACCACTTATGGCGTGATGGGGCCGGCGCCCCGCCGACCCGCCGACCTGTCACGAGGAGCCCCATGCCCGACGGACACCCCTACCCCGGCCCCGCCACGGGCGGCCGGGGCGGGGCTCCGGATCCGACGCACGGGCTGGGCGGCGTGCCGTACGGGCAGGGCGGGCAGGGCGGGCAAGGCGGTCAGTACGACGTGCCCTACGGGCAGGGCGGGCTGGGCGGGCAGGGCGTGCAGGCAGGGCTCGGCGGGCAGGCCGGATGGCGTCAGGATCCCGCGCCCCAGCAGTACCACCCGACCCACCTACCTCACCAGCACCAACACCCCAGACCCATAGGTGAGTTTCACCATGCCCCGCAGCCCGGCTGGGACGTCCGGCCCGCCGGAGCCGGGTACTCCGTGCCGCACCAGCCCCAGCAGGGGGCGTATGCCTACGAGCCCCAGCAGCCGCAGCAGTTCCAGCCGCATCCGCATCCGCATCCGCATCCGCATCCGCAGGCCCAACAGCCCCGCGTACCGCAACAGGCTGCACACACCCACGAGGCACAACAGCCCTACCTGCCGCACCAGGCCGCACACGCCCAAGGGTCGCAACAGCCCTACGACTTCCAGCAACACCAGGCCCCGATCCCGGAACCCCGGACCCCGACCGACGCCCACCACACCGCGAAGCCGGCAGCCGAAGCCGAGCCCGAACCGGCGGAGCACCCGCCGCCCACCCGCCGCAGCCGCCGGACCGCAGGGGCAGCGGCCGAGCCCGCACCCACCGCACCTCAGCCCCGCCGCGGGCGCGGCCCCGCACAGCCGACCGGCGGAGCCCGGCCCGGGTCCGGCCCGGCCACGTCCGAGGCCCGCCGGGGGCGCCACCGCCGGGCGGGTCTCGTCAAGGCGGTCGCCTTCTGCGCGGCCACCGCCGCCGCCGGCATGCTCCTGCTCCGGGGCAACGCCGCGCTCGACGGCCTGGACCGCTCCCCCGCGGCCCCCGGCGCCTCCGCGGCGGCCGCCGCGACCGCGCCCGTGGCGGCCGGCTCCGTACCCGACCCGGGCCGCGTCGTCCAGATCATCGCGCACCCCGACGACGACCTGTACTTCATGAACCCGGACCTGCGTTACTCCATATCCGCCGGTCACCCGGTCACCTCCGTGTACCTCACCGCGGGCGAGGCCGACGGCGTCAACGCCGCCCCCGCCAAGGGGGCGACCAGGGCGACCACCGCCCCCGACAAGCCCGCCTACGCCGAGGCCCGCCAGAACGGCATCCGCGCCGCCTACGCCCAGATGGCCACCGGCGACCGCACCAGCGCCTGGAAGCGCACCGTCGTCCCGACCAAGGGCGGCGGCCACGCCGAGGTCGACGTCCTCGTCGCCGAACCCCAGGTCAACCTGGTCTGGCTGCAGCTGCGCGAGGCCGGCCACGGCTACGCCGACGTGCCCGAGAGCCTGCACGGCCTGTGGAACGGCAGGGTCGCCCGCCTGGAGTCGATGCTCTCCTCCGGCACCCCGGTCAAGCAGAGGTTCGCGTACTCGAAGGACCAGGTCGTCCAGACCCTCGTCGGCGTCCTGGAGCAGTACCGGCCGACCACCGTCCGCTTCCAGGACCCGACCCCCGGCCGGTACCCGGACACCAAGCAGTACACCGACCACCAGGACCACTTCTACGGCGCCCGCTTCGTACAGATGGCCACGGCCGCCTACGCGAAGGACGTCAGGGACCGGCCGCACTTCGCGGTGCAGAACTACGTCGGCTACTTCAACGGCTCCCTCCCCAGCGCGCTGGACCCGCAGGAGGCGAAGGAAAAGCTGGACAGCCTCGACACGTACGCCTGGCTCGACCGGCAGAACCACTGCGGCAGCGACGCCGGCTGCGGGGACCTCAAGGTCTCCGGCCGACCGTCCGGCAACCGCTGGACGGACACCGTCAACTACGCCCGCGGCACCGGCACCGACTGGCTGACATCCGACAAGGACCACGGCCTGTGGGCCTTCAAGGTGCTCGACGGACAGGTCGCCGTATGGCACCGGCCCGGCCCCGTCGGCCCCTGGCGGGGCCCGGACCTGCTGCCCGGCACCGGCATGGACCCGGGCGTCACCGCCGTGACGCTGAAGGACGGCCGGATCGCGGTCTTCGGCACCCGGACCTCCTTCGGGGCCCGGCCCGCCGACTACCGGCGCGAGGTCGTCCACACGGTCCAGCGGGCGCCCGGCGCGTACGGGTTCGGGGAGTGGCAGTCGCTCGGCACGCCCGAGACCGCGGACGAGACGTGGACCTCCGACATCAGCGCACCGGCCGTCTCGGTCGACGGCACAGGGCAGTTGGCGGCGTACGTCCGCGACGGCTCGTACAGCCTGCGCGGCCGGTTGCAGGGGCCGGACGGCAGTTGGGGGCCCTGGGAGCAGCACGGCGGTGAGGACCTGCACGGCGCCCCGGTCACCGCGACCGACGGCGCGGGGCGACGCATGGTCCTCGCCGCCACGTCGAAGACGGTCGTCGGCTGGGCGCAGCCGAAGGCGGGCGCCCCGCTGGGCCGGGTCACGGCGACCGGGCTGCCGGACACGACACTGCCGCTGACCGTGGAGGGCCGCGAGGGCGGGGTGCGGCTGTGGTTCCGCAAGCCCGGCTCGGGGAACGTCCGTACGGCCCTGATGACGGCCGACGCCGGGCTGAAGGTCAACAACATGACCGACCTCGGCGGGCTGAACGGCTTCGGCTCGGTGACGGCGAGCGGGCACGTGCTCGCGGGCCGCACGGCGGGCGGGCAACTGGGCGCGGAGGTCGGCCCGGGACGGCCGTGGGGGCGGTCGCCGCTGATGTTCGTCGGGGCGCCCTCCTCGACGATGACCGGCAGGAGCATGGTCAGCCTGGCGGTGGTGGGGCTCGACGCACGGCTGTACGTGACCTCGTCGGCGGACGCCCCGAACGCGTACCTCGCGCCGTGGCAGCCGGTGGGACCGCGCAACGCCGCTCCCTAGGTGTTCTTCCCGGGAGGTTGTGGACGGGTGAGCCGGGTCTCGGCTGAGGCATCTTGAAGGGGTGTGACCCGGATACGCCGGAAACCCGCCAGAACTCGGTCCTGCCCTGCTGAGCGCCTGACGCTGTCGGGGATCTTGGCGATAACGGTCGGCCATGCCGTCGACATCTCAGCCTCCAAAATCCCCGACGGCCTCACCCGCGATCAGCTCTGCGTCTCCTCGCGGCGTCCGACAGCGGCCGCATCGGGTACGAGGAGCAGCTTGCCGGTGGTACGCCGAGCCTCCAGATCGCTGTGGGCCCGGGCGGCCTCGGACAGTGCGTAGCGGCCCGTCACGGTGACGTCGAGCGCCTTGGAACGCACCCACTCGAACACATCGGCGGCCCGTCGGAGCAGTTCGGACCGATCGGCGATGAAGTCCCCGAGGCTGGGCCGGATCAGGGTCAGCGAACCGCCGTGGGCGAGCCGGATCGGGTCGAACGGCGGCACGGCACCACTTGCCGCGCCGAAGAGCACGAGATGGCCGCGGGTTCGCAGGCTGGCGAGGCTCGCGTCGAAGGTGTGCGCGCCGACGCCGTCGAAGACGACCGGCAGTCCCTGACCGCCGCCCAGCCGCCTCACCTCGGCTGCGAGATCGTCGACCGCGGAGGAAAGGATCACCTCGGCGGCCCCGGCGCGCTTCGCCAGCTCGGCCTTCGCCGTGGTCGACGTCGTGCCGATCACCCTGCCGCCGAGATGGGTGATGAGCTGGGTCAGAAGCAGCCCCATGCCACCGGCGGCCGCATGCACGAGCACCGTGTCGCCCCCCTGAACCGGGTAGGCGTCCTTGATGAGATAGTGCGCGGTCATGCCCTGGAGGAGCACGGCGGCGGCTGTCTCGAAGTCGATGTCGTCGGGCAGCGGCACCAGCCGGGAGGAGTCCACGACGGCCCGTTCGGCATACGTGCCGGGAATCTCCACCCAACCGACCCGGTCCCCGACCGCGACGTCGGCGACGCCGGGTCCGACTTCGACGACCGTGCCGGCGCCCTCGGCGCCCGGGGTGAAGGGCAGCGGGAGGCTGTACCGGCCTTCGCGGTGGTAGACGTCGAGGAAGTTGACCCCGGACGCGGCGACCTCCACGACCGCCTCGCCCGGACCCGGCCGCGGCTGGTCCACCTCGGCCTCCTGCAGCACCTCGGGACCGCCCACTTCGTACACCTGAATCGCTCGCATGACCCTCCGATCAACAGCTTGTCCCCCACCAACCCCGTTGACGGCGATCCGATTCCCGGCCGGCAGACCAGCCCGCCGCTTCAGCACCGCCACCCTCCGGAACGGACGAACAGCCTCCGCCTTGGCGGGACTTACCCGCCTCGTCCCCGGCTTTCCGCACAACAGGAGTCATCGGCCGTCCGGGTGAACCAAGTTCGCCGATTCGGCCTCTCTCTGACTGCTCAGTCATTTCTCCTGCCGGAACGAACCCGAGGCGTGCCCGATGCCGTTGACCCGTCGCCGCTTCGCGGCCCTGCTCACCGTGCTGACAGCCGGCACCACCGGCGTGCTCTCCGTGGCCTCCGGCCGGCAGACCTCCGCCGGGGCCGCCCAGGCGAAGCCCCCGACGGTCGTCGTCCCGGCGAGCGTCACCGCCGGTTCCGTCGTCCAGGTGGTCGCACACCCCGACGACGACCTGTTCTTCATGAACCCCGACCTCAGCCGATCGCTCCGCTCCGGCACCCAGGTCACCACCGCCTACCTCACCTCGGGCGAGTCCGACGGCCGCAACGAGGCGCACGGCGACGCCGCCCGGGACCCCGAACAGCCCGCCGACCGCGCCCACTACGCGGAGGCCCGGCAGAACGGCATCCGCGCCGCCTACGCCCAGATGGCCACCGGCGACCGCACCAGCGCGTGGCGGCGTACGGTCGTGCCCACCGCCGGCGGGGGCCGCGCCGAGGTCGACGTACTCATGGCCGACCCCCGGATCAACCTGGTCTGGCTGATGCTGCGCGAGGCCCGCAGCACCGGCGGGGACACCCCCGAGAGCCTGCGCGGCCTGTGGAACGGCCGGATACCCGCGCTGGAGTCCCAGCTGACCTCCGGGACCCCGGTCAAGCAGGGCTTCACGTACACGAAGGACCAGCTCATACGGGCGATAGCCGGGGTCCTGGAGCACTACCGGCCCACGACGATACGGATGCAGGACCCGACCCCCGGCCGGTACGGGGACAACGGCCGCTACACCGACCACCAGGACCACATGTACGGCGCCCGCTTCGTGCAGGCCGCCACCACCGCCTACGCCGAACAGATCCAGCGCCGCCCGCACTTCTCGGTCCAGAGCTACCTCGGCTACCACAACAGCACGCTCCCGCACTCGCTGGACCCGCAGACGGCCGAGACGAAGACCGACTACCTGCGGACCTACGCCTGGCAGGACCACCAGGACCACTGCGGAAGCCCCTCCGGCTGCGGCGACCGCAAGGTCGCGGGCAACCCGACCGGGCGCAACTGGGCCCAGTCGCTGCGCTACACCCGCGCCGACCACACGTCCTGGCTGACGGAGGGGACGCCGGGCCGCCTCTACGCCTTCACGGTGCTCGACGGCCGCATGGCGTACTGGAAGCGCGACTCCGGCGGCGTCTGGGAGAAGCCGGTCTTCCTCTCGGGCACGGGCATCGACCCCGGGGCGACCACGGCCCGGCTGCCCGACGGCCGCGTCGCCGTCCTCGCGACCCGCACCGTCCTCGGTCCCGGCCCCTCGGACTACCGCCGCGAGGTCGTCCACGCCGTCCAGAGCGCCCCGGACGGGGCGTTCGGCGCGTGGCAGTCGCTCGGCACACCCGAGAAGGGCGACGACGACGGCACGTCTGCGATCAGCGCACCCGCGGCCGCGGTGGACGCGCGCGGGCTCCTCACGGTCTACCTCCGCGACTCCCGCCGTACCCTGCGCGCCGTCGTCCAGCAGCCGGACGGCGGCTTCTCGCCCTGGCAGCGCCTCGGCGGCGAGGACCTGCAGAGCGACCCCGTCACGGCGGTCGACGCCGCCGGGCGGCGGCACGTGTACGCGACGACCACGACCTCGGTGCTGGCCTGGACCCAGGCGGGCCCGGACGGCCCGCTGCGCGGCCCCTCGCCCACGGGCCTGCCGGCCACGACGGTCCCCCTGACGGCCTCCCCGGACGGCACGGGCGTGCGCCTGTACTTCCGCCGGCCCGACTCGGGCGTGGTGCGCACGGCGGTGGTCACGGCGGGATCCGCGACCAGGCCCCAGGTCTCCAGCGTCACGGAGGCGGGCGGCCGGGCCGGCTACGGCGCCGTCGGCGCTGCGGGCCGCCACGTGGCGGGCCGCGCGGACAGCGGCACGGTCAGCACCTCGGGTCTCGGCGGCCCGCCGGCCTGGGCGGAGTCCCGCATGCTCTTCGCGGGCGCCCCCGCCGCCGTCGTGGAACCCGACGGCACGACGACCACGACGGTCCTCGGCCTGGACGCCGAACTCCACACCTTCACCACCCCGACCACCCCCACCCGCCCCACCTGGCACCGCGCAGTGCGCTGACCTCCACCTGCCTAGGGGGCGGCGGTCAGGAGCGCGTGGATGCGGTCGGGAGTCCAGGGGCCGGCGGCGCCGGGGCAGGTGGACAGGTACTCGGCGACGTCCTGTTGCGTCCAGGGGCCGGACTCCAGGAGGCCGGCCGCCAGGTGGCGCAGGTACGCGGCGGACGGGGTGCGCAGTTCCACGTCCCGCAGGGTCCAGGGTGCGGTGACGGTCAGCACGGGGATGCCGTCGATCGTGCCCGGGCAGACGAGGGTCTCGTACCGTCCCGGGCCGAGGGCGTGGCGGCCGTCGCGCAGGACGTGCGCGAGGTCGAGGTCCGCTCCCGGTTCCCGGCCCATCTCCTGCGCGGCGATGTCGGACAGCTGGCCCGCGGTCACCAGGTGCGCCCGCCCGCGGGTCCGGCCGGGGGCGGTGGGGTCGTAGTAGCCCCGCCCGCCGGTCCACACCAGGGACTCGGTGGCGAAGTACAGCCGGCCGTCGAGCTCGACCGGGACCGAACGCTCGGGCGCCCGCCGGTCGCGGCAGCCCGGGTGGGTGTGCGTCGCCCCCGGCGGGGCACCGCCGGCGATGTAGGCGGTGAGGCGGTCCATGCGCATGTTGGAGCCGTAGGAGGCGTACCAGACGCGCTCGGGGGCGGGGATCGTCCGGGTGAGCGGACGAACGGCGTGTACGGCGGCTACGGCGGCCACGGCGGCTACGGCCGTGCACGGGTCCTCGGGGCTTCGGGTGAGGGCATCCATTGGTCCGCGTCTGCGCGCGATCGGCCGGTCTCATGCGAGCCGCTCGGTAAAGTTCTGCCCAAGACCGGCGGCCGGAGGCCCACCCGGGCCGGAGGCCCACCCGGGCCGGAGGCCCACCCGGGCCGGGGCCGGGAACGCCGCAGGGGCGGCCGACGTCGGTGTCGGTCCGCCCCCACGGCGCGAGCCGTCCGGGTCAGGCGCCCAGGTGGTGACCCTTCGCCCACTCCAGCTCGCCGTCCGCGATGCAGTTCGAGGTGTAGACCGGGCCCGTGAAGGCCGGCTTGCTGGCGGGCACCGCGGCGAGCGAGGAGCAGTTCGACGAGTAGCCCGCGCGACCGCCGGAGAAGTAGTCGATGTCGACCCCGTCGTTGGCCAGGGCGGCACCGGCCCCGCCCAGCAGGATGCCGGCGGCCAGGACGGACGCGGTGACAGCAGAACGAATACGCATGACTCCCCTAAGGATCTGTGGAACGTCGACGCGCGATCGATGTGCGCGTCGGCCGGTCCAACAGCGCGAGGGCACCGCCGGGAACGGCAGTTCACTCCAATGCCCGCGGCCGTATCGTTTCGACACTTCACGCCCCCCTTCACGCCCCCTGGGGCCGGGGGTGGAGGGCCACGGGCAGCCGGTCGAGCACCATGCCGAACTCCGCGCTGTAGGCCGCCCGCACTTCCTCGTCGGTCGCCAGCTCCTTCTCCGTACGGGCGCCCTCCGCCGAGGTGGCGATGAGGGTGTGATCGCGCAGGGTGATCCGGCCGCCGTCCTCGGTGATCCGGGAGCAGACCGGGCCCCTGGTGAAGCCGGACTCCGGGCTGGTGCGGTGCCACCAGGCGCCGGTCCGGAAGTCGGCGAGCACCCGGGGCCGGGTCTCCAGCCGGTACGCCGGCACGCCGTCGCGCAGTACGTCGAGGTCGCCCTCCGCACCGTCTGCGGCCGCCCTGACCAGGAACACCCCACCGGGATCCTTCTGCTCGCCGGGCTCGTCCAGGTCGAGCGGGTACGCACTGTGCTCGCCGAAGCCCACATCGGCGAGCCAGCGCCCGTCGACGCGCAGCGCGAGGTGGTCGTACGGGATCCCCACCTCGCCTGCCTTGCCGTACACCCGTGCCTGGAGGAGCTCCACCCGGTACCCGAGGGCGCCCAGCAACTCGGCGAACGCTCCGTTCAGTTCGTAGCAGATGCCACCGCGCCCGGCAGTCACGATCTTGCCGAAGAGGGCGTCGCGGGTGAGCACGATCTCCTCGCCGAGGTGGATCGCGAGGTTCTCGAACGGCACGGCCTTCAGGTGCCGCAGATGCAGCTCGCGCAACGAGGCCCCGCCGGCCTCCTCGGGCCGCACCGCCCCCAGGCGGCGCAGGTAGGCATCGGTACGGGCGTCGTCGAGAGGATCCATCCCCCCACTCTCCCCACCCGCCGCCTTGGACGCCATACGCCGTTGGACCTGGTCCCGCCCGAATCAACGATCATGAACTCTGTCGACTTACGGAGGGATGGGGCCATGGGGAACCTGGAGATGAGCACCGGCGACATGCGGGACGTGATCCGGCTGCTGACGGCGGTGGAGCGGACGACCGAACAGGACCGTGTCCTCGCCATCGCCCGGGAACGGTGCGCGCGAACCGACGCCCGCTTCGAGGACCACGGCATCACGCTGGACGTGCCGGTCGTCCAGGCCCTGGAGGAACTGCTGGCCGGCAGTCCCACCGCGGACATGGAGCCCGGCTACCGGTACGCCTTCCAGGCGCTGGTGGCGGTGAACTTCTCCGACACCTACGACCTCGGCCACTGGCGGCGGCCCTCGTGGTTCCACACCGTCGACGAGGAGATGACCGACCACGGGGTCCCGGCCGACCTGGCGCCCGCCGCGCTGCTCTTCGCGGGCCCGCCGATCCGGCTCCCGCACCCGGGCGACGCCCTTCCGTCCATGGGCACCTTCCCGGCCTCCCGGGCCGCCGAACTGGTCCGGGCGTACGAGGCGGTCCTGGACCGGCTCGACCCCGAGGTCCGCGAGACGGCGGAGGTGCTGCTGCAACCCATGCGGTTCGAGGCCGAGGAGTGGGAGCGAACGAAGCGGGCGGGCCGGACCGAGGACACCATCTTCTTCTGGCTCCACTGACCGCCGGCCCCCGGGCCGCCCCACCGCCACCCACCGGCCCGAAACCTCCGCCCACGCCGCGGTCACAGCACCGGCAGGAACCTGCTCGGCTCTGCTCTTCTAAGCCGGTCACGTCTCGCGTCATACTGCCCCCATGCCAGTTGCCGCGCGTACCCATTCCCAGACCCACCAGGCCGGGCGCCATCTCGCTGTCGCTGAGGCACTCTTGCGGGGCATACCAGCCAAGCTGAAGGGGGCGCAGACCTATATCGAGGTCGGCGAGCACGTTGCTCAGGTGATGGTGGCGGCCAAAGGCGCGTGGATGATCGCGGACATCGATAAGTTCGCAGCCCTCACGTGCAGTCGAGTCATCCTCGTCCAGCTCACGGTGGAGGGTCCCCACTTCTACGTCGCGGACGGCAACGAGCTCCGCGCTGAAGTACTCGCCCGCCACATGCAATTCTTGGAGCAGGTTGGGGGCGTGCGGCCCCGAAACCCTGACTCAAAGAACACAGTCATAAAGCCGGAGCATGTGGACAGCTGGCGCGATCAGTGGGGACTCTTGAGCTGACGGACCACTCCCGCGGCGGTCTCTGCGGCTATCAGCCGAGTTC
Source organism: Streptomyces sp. NPDC090021 (assembly GCF_044748225.1). Taxonomy (NCBI): domain Bacteria; kingdom Bacillati; phylum Actinomycetota; class Actinomycetes; order Kitasatosporales; family Streptomycetaceae; genus Streptomyces; species Streptomyces sp. NPDC090021. The sequence continues at coordinate 32,096 of NZ_JBIVFO010000046.1, forward strand.
AGCCGTAGAGCGGCTGGACTCGGCCTGAGCGTGCCATCGACGACGATCCGGGTACGCCAGGATCCGTCTGCACACGCCTCCGGAGACCGTCGGGACCGTCCGCGAACAGGCCGCACCCCTCCTGTGGCGAGAAATTCATTCCCATGACCCTCAGCCCTTGCGGACGCACCTCGGACACGGCGATCCCGGCTCCACGCTCTTGCGGAGTTCGAAGGACCGACGGCAGCGTGAAGCCCATGCACTTGGGTGACTGCAACGGTGACGCGAACCCGCCGAACGGAATCGTGTACCAGAGCTACATGCCGGACCTGTACGTCTACGTCGATGGCAAGATGACTGACAACCTCGGGCGTCCGTCCAGCTCGCGTGTTCAAGCGGGCAGCTGGGTAAACTTCTCCAACATTCCCGGAGTAAACAGCGACAAGGGTAACGCCTACGGCAAGTGCGACGTCACCATTCGCAGAAACGGCGGAAATCCGTGGAATGTGGGTATTCCACTGGGACCAACCGACCGCGTTCTTCACGGAGACGTACACCCCGTAAACCGCCGGAGCGGATGCAACCACGTACTCACCGGCGCGCCCGGCTCGTTTCAGCTCAATATCTGCCAGATGGCGGGCCGGCCACCGCGTTACGACTCCCGTCGCAGCCTTCAGGAATTACTCACCTGAAGAAGGCAACGAAAATGAAGAACACCCCTAGCGGGACCCAAAAACCACTCACGATGCGCAATGTTTTCGGGGTTGCGGTTCCGACAGTCGGGTTTGTTCGCGCGAAGATCCGGAAGGCATGTTCGGCGGCATCACAGACATTCGTCACCAAGAGCAGCCCGACCATGAAGAAAATAACCCCAATCAATCCGAAGAACACTGGTGTCGGTCTCCTCGAAGGCCTGGATGTACTTCTTGATCTGTTCGGCCCAGCTTGTTGCGGCCTTGTTGTACGACGCCAGCAGGGCCTGACCATCGGGGTCGTGAATAAAAGCCCTGCGCTCGACGTCGGTCAGGTCGGGCCGGACGTTCCCCTCGTCGTCGACGGTCATCTTGTCCTTGCGGGCGTCCGCGACCAGCGACTCAAGCGCCTTCTTCAGCTCCGTGAACTGCTGGTGGGCGTCGCGGAGCAGGTCGGCGATGCTTTGGCCCCCGTCTGGGCGGCCGCGTACTCGTACTGTGTGCCGGCGAAGTTCACGTACGCGGCTCCGAATGCCTCGCCGCGCCAGTTCGGCTTTAGTCCTCGTACCGTGGCTGCGTAGTTCGACTCGGCCTTCTTGAACTCGCCGGCCATGTCGTCCCATGCCTTCGCGGCGGCCGTGAGCTTGCCGTAATCGGTCTCCATGACCTTCTTGTAGGTCAGCGCCATGGCTGATGCCTCCTCTCGACCTTACGTGTTGTTTAGCCCGGAGGGATTGAGCAGTGGGGGGCTTGACCCTGAATTCTGGAAACGGGTTATGCGGGGCTGCAGTGTCCGAGGCGGGACATCGCCGCCGGCCTCCGGCATGCCTCCTACGAGCCCTTCACACGCCCGCTCGACCTCCTGGGCATCGCCTGACCAGCGGACTCACAAGATCAAGAAACTTTGCAACACCCCTGGGTCTACCGGGCCGCCGGTCCGGCGGCTGACGGCCCACAGATGGCCCAGGGCCAGTGAGACACCTTCGGGCCGGTGGTCGATGACCACCGGCCCGGAGTGTCGCGCGTGACCCGCAGGGGCTTTGACCTGCGGTTACAGGACCGGCAGGTTCTTGCGGAGTTCGAAGGCGGAGACCTCCGAGCGGTACTCCTCCCACTCCTGCTTCTTGTTGCGCAGGAAGAAGTCGAAGACGTGCTCGCCGAGGGTTTCGGCGACCAGCTCGCTGCGTTCCATCAGGGAGATGGCCTCGCCGAGGTTCTGCGGGAGGGGCTCGATGCCCATCGCGCGGCGTTCGGCGTCGGAGAGGGCCCAGACGTCGTCGTCGGCGCCCGCCGGGAGTTCGTAGCCCTCCTCGATGCCCTTCAGGCCGGCCGCCAGGAGGACGGCGTACGTGAGGTACGGGTTGGCGCCCGAGTCGATCGAGCGGACCTCGATGCGGGAGGAGCCCATCTTGCCCGGCTTGTACATCGGGACGCGGATCAGCGCCGAGCGGTTGTTGTGGCCCCAGCAGATGTACGAGGGGGCCTCGCCGCCCGCGCCCGCGCTGCGGGAGGAGCCGCCCCAGATGCGCTTGTAGGAGTTGACCCACTGGTTCGTGACCGCCGCCGTCTCCGCCGCGTGGCGCAGCAGGCCCGCGATGAAGGAGCGGCCGACCTTCGAGAGCTGGTACTCGGCACCCGACTCGTAGAAGGCGTTGCGGTCGCCCTCGAAGAGGGAGAGGTGGGTGTGCATGCCCGAGCCCGGGTACTCCGAGAAGGGCTTCGGCATGAAGGTGGCCTGGACGCCCTGTTCGAGGGCGACCTGCTTCATGACGAGGCGGAAGGTCATGATGTTGTCGGCCGTGGAGAGGGCGTCGGCGTAGCGGAGGTCGATCTCCTGCTGGCCGGGGGCGCCCTCGTGGTGGCTGAACTCCACCGAGATGCCCATCGATTCGAGCATGGTGATCGCCTGGCGGCGGAAGTCCATGCCCACGTTCTGCGGGGTGTGGTCGAAGTAGCCGGAGTTGTCGGCCGGGACCGGGCGGGTGCCGTCCAGCGGCTTGTCCTTCAGCAGGAAGAACTCGATCTCCGGGTGGGTGTAGAAGGTGAAGCCCAGGTCGGAGGTCTTGGCGAGGATGCGCTTGAGGACGTAGCGCGGGTCCGCGAAGGACGGGGAGCCGTCCGGCATGAGGATGTCGCAGAACATCCGGGCGGTCCCGGGGGCCTCGGCGCGCCACGGCAGTATCTGGAACGTGCCCGGGTCCGGCTTGGCGATCATGTCGGACTCGTAGACCCGTGCGAAGCCCTCGATGGCGGAGCCGTCGAAGCCGATGCCCTCGTCGAAGGCCTGCTCCAGCTCCGCGGGGGCGACCGCGACGGACTTCAGGAAGCCCAGTACGTCGGTGAACCACAGGCGCACGAAGCGGATGTCGCGCTCCTCAAGCGTCCGGAGGACGAATTCCTGCTGCTTGTCCATGCCTTCATCCTCGCAGTTCAGACGGCCTGTGCACCACCGCCTGACCGGTCGCGGCGCACTCGGGCCGGCTCAGTATCGCCAGTGGTGGTTTCCGCCACATTACGCACCCGAGAAAGGTCGCGGCACCCCCGCACTGACCTCGGCCCGGTCATGAGCATTACCATCTGCGCCCATGGGGGGCCGGCAGCACACGCAGCGGGGGCGTCACGGACGTTCCGCGCTTCGGCGTGCCGTGCTGCTGACGGTCCTCGGGATGCTGGTCGGCGCACTGTTCCTGTGCGCACGATCCGGTGAGCCGTACGCCTCCTCCGAGGTCCGGGCACACGGCACGGCACACGCCACGGCACACGGCACGGCGCACGCCGTCTGCGTGTCCCCGTACGAGGCGCCCGGCTGCTCTCCCCTGGCGCACGTGCCCCCGGCCGTACTGCCCGTGCCGCCGCCCGCCGTGGCCGTGACCGGCGGCGGGCCGCTGCCGTCCGCGCACGCGACGGCGGCGGGACGGGTCCGGCCGCCCGAGGCCCTGGCGCGCGCCCCCGACCTGCATGTTCTCCAGGTGCTGCGGACCTGACGGGTCCGGTTTCGCGTTCCATTCCACCCCCCTCATCAGCAGAAGGAACCAGGGCACATGGCCAGCACGTCCGGCAGGACCCCCCAGCACACCGACCCGAACTCCCGTCAGGCGCGCATAGCCGAGATGCGCCGCGTCGAGAAGGCCCGGGAGCGGCGCAACAAGGCGATCGCGATCACCGTCTCGTCGGCCGTCGTCGTCGGTCTCGTCGGTTTCGGCGCATGGGTGCTGATCGACCAGAAGCAGGCCGAGCAGCGCAAGCAGGAGGCCGCGGAGCAGCTCCGCAAGGAGGCGGAGGAGATCCGCAAGAAGCCCGTCGAGGGCGAGAAGCTCTGGGAGGCGAAGACCCTCGGCCGCAACCACGTCGAGACGCCGGTGAAGTACGAGATGAACCCCCCGGTGGGCGGTGACCACCACCCCCGCTGGATGAACTGCAACGGCGACGTCTACAAGAGCCCGGTGCCCGAGGTGAACGCCGTCCACTCCCTCGAACACGGCGCCGTCTGGGTGACCTACAACGAGAAGGCCGCCCCGGCCGACGTGGACAAGCTCGCCGAGACCGTCGGAAAGACCCCGTACACGCTGATGAGCCCGGTCAAGGAGCAGGCCGGCTCGATCATGCTCAGTGCGTGGGGCAAGCAGCTCACGGTGGACAGCGCGGACGACCCCCGGGTCAAGCAGTTCTTCACCAAGTACGTGCAGGGCGAGCAGACGCCGGAGCCGGGCGCGGCCTGCACGAACGGGCTGGCCGGCAAGTGAGCCGCGCGATCCCCCGTACGTACTGGGTCGCGGGTACGGCCATCCTGCTGGCGCTGCTGTTCGCGGCGGCGGCCACGGTCGCCGCCGCGAACGGATCCGGCTCGCCGGCCCCTCGTACGGAGCCCCGTACGCCGGGGCTGCACTCCCCCGACGCCGGATTCGCCCGGGACATGGCGGTCCATCACCAGCAGGCGGTGGAGATGTCGTTCATCGTGCGGGACCGTACCCAGGATGAGGCGGTGCGCACGCTCGCCTACGACATCGCCAACACCCAGGCCAACCAGCGGGGCATGATGCTCGGTTGGCTGGACCTGTGGGGTCTGCCGAAGGTGGTGGCCGGCGAGCCGCCGATGTCGTGGATGGGGACCTCCGGCGGGCACGGCGGCCATGCCGGGCACGGCCCCGCCAAGCCCGGTGCGCTGATGCCGGGCATGGCCACCAAGGAGGAGCTGGAGCAGCTCGGCGCCGCTTCGGGGCGGGACGCGGAGGTGCTCTTCCTCCAGCTGATGACCGACCACCACAAGGGCGGCGTGACGATGGCCGAGGGGTGCGCGCAGCAGTGCACGACCCCCGTGGAGCGGGATCTGGCGCAGGGCATGGTCGACGCGCAGCGCTCGGAGCTCACCCTGATGGCGGACATGCTCAAGCAGCGCGGAGCCACGCCGCGCGGGTGACGGAGCACGCCCGTACGGTGGGAGGAGGCGCCCTCTCACCCGTACGGGCGTGTGCTCCGCCGTTCGGGGGTCGTCGGGTGGGCCGGTCCGGCCGCATCCCGGCGGGGACGCCGGGCCGGGCGCGCCCGCACCCGGCTGTGACCGGCGTGCTCAGGAGGTTCAGTCATGACCACCGCCGCAGACATCATGCACCCCGGGGCCCAGTGGATCCCGGCGCACGAGACCCTTGACCGGGCCGCCGAGCTGATGGCCCGGCTCCATGTGGGTGCGCTGCCCATCAGCGACAGCGACGAGCGGTTGTGCGGGATCATCACCGACCGCGACATCGTCGTGAACTGCGTGGCCAAGGGCCTGGACCCGGCGAAGACGACGTGCGGGGACATGGCCAGGGGCACCCCGCGCTGGATCGACGCCGGCGCGGACGTGTCCGCCGTGCTGGACGAGATGGAGAGCCACCAGATCAAGCGGCTTCCCGTGATCAGGGACAAGAAGCTGGTCGGCATGATCAGTGAGGCGGACCTGGCCCAGCACCTGTCCGAGGACCAGCTGGCGGGCTTCGTCGAGAAGGTCTACGCCAGGCGCTGACGGGGCACGCAGCCCGTCAGAACACGTCCTCCCGCTCCCGCTCACCCGTCTCCACGACCGCCCGGGCCACCTGGTCCGGGCGGTCGAGCATGACCAGGTGGCCGGCGGGTTCGGCGACCTCGAAGCGGGCGCCGAGCAGGTCGGCGAGGTCCGCCTGGCGGCCCAGCCAGCGCAGCGCGCCCCGGCCGGACGATCCGTCGTGTCCGGCGAGGACGGTGGCGGGGGCGGTCAGCGGGCGGGTCCGGCGCAGGGAGGCCAGTTCGGCGGCCATGTCCAGATAGCGGGAGTTCTCCAGCAGGGCTCCGCGCCACACGCGGCCGGTGCGGTAGCAGCGGCGTACGAGGTCCGCCGGGGCCGGGTCCGGGCCGCCGGTGCGGGAGGCCCGTACGGTGGCGCGCCGGGCTGCCGGGCCGAGCGCGGCGGGCAGCCCGGCGGCGGTGGCGGCCCGGCCGAGGGCTCGGGCGGTGCCGGTGCGCAGCGCGGCGGGCAGCAGCGTACGGGGGTCCTCCTCGACGCTGCCGTCGAGGAGGACCAGGGCGGCGGTGCGCTGGGGGTAGAGGCGGGCGAAGCCCTCGGCGTGGAAGGCGGCGATCGAGTGCCCGACGACGGTGACGGGGGCGGCGGCGGGCCCGCCGTACCCCAGTGCGTCGAGCAGTCCGGCGATCCGGTGGGCCTCCCCCGCGGTGGTGGGCGGCGCGGTGGCGGGGCCGCTGAGGCCGTGGCCGGGGCGGTCGAAGCGGACGACGGTGCGGCCCCGGGCGGCGAGGAGGGCGGCGACCGCGTCCCAGTCGAACCAGGCCATGGCGAGTCCGGCACTGAGCACGCACACGGGGCCCCGGCCCTCGACGACGACGTGCAGCACGCTCCCGTCGACACGCAGGAACGCGCCCGGGCCCGGGCCCGCGCCCTGGCCCCGGCCCCGGCCCTTCCCCCTGGTGTACGACGACCCGTGCGGCCCGTGCGACCCGTGCGACCCGTGCGACCTGTGCGGCCCGTGCGACCCGTGCGGCCCGTGCGCGGTCATGTGCGGCGTTCCTTGTGGACGGAGTAGGCGAGCAGGCCCAGCCAGATCGCCACCAGCAGGACCTGGAGCCGCTGTCCGGCGCCGAGCGCCCACGTGCCGCGTCCGGCGGTGAACATCGCGATGGCGGACAGGGTCCAGGTGGTGGCGAGCAGTTCCAGGACGACCAGCGCGGGACCGTAGCGGGCGAGCGGGGCGAACCAGCCGTAGCGGCGGGCGGCGACGGTCAGGGCCACCAGGCCCACGAGGGCCCCGGTCATGGCGAGGGTGCTGCTGACGGCATGGGCCTGGTGGGTGGCGGGGACGAGCCCGGCGGTCTCCCGGGCGGCGCATTCGGGGTCCGCGGTGGGCGTGCAGCTCAGCGGGAGCCAGGCGTCGGCGGCGGTGGCCGCGCCGAAGAGGGTGACCCCGGCCCAGCCGACGACCGCCCACAGGCGGCGGGACTCCGCGAACTTCAGCAGCCGTAGCAGGGCCAGCAGGCCGCCGGCGAAGGCGAGCGTTCCGGCGGTGAAGTCGGTGGCACGGAAGAGGCCGCCGAGCGGCTGGTCCTGGGCGGCGAGTTCGCTGACGTACGTCTCGATGGGGTTGAGGCCCGTGGAGACGACGACTTCGAGCACCCACGCGGTGTAGGCGGCGCCGGCGAGGCCGATCAGGAGGGCGACCGGCCAGGCGGTGCGCGGAGAGAGCCCATGTGTGGACATAGTGTGACTAATCCTAATCAAGCTCCGGGGTCGGTCCTCCGATCGGATACCCACCCCGGGTAAGGTTCCGGCCGTGACGCGGGGTGCTCGGCGAGCCGCCCCGGGGCCCCGGATCCCGCTGCTCGCCGCGCTGCCGCCCGGTGCCGTCACCATGCTGTCCCCGGGCCGTCCTGCCGAGCCCCACGCCATGGAGGACGTGTCCCCGGGCCGGTGCGTTGCCTCGGCCCGGGCTCCCGGTGCGGCCGCGCGTGGTGGCGCTCACCACACTCCTGCCGCCCCGCCGCAGCTACGGGGGCCGGTCCGGGAAACGGCTCCGGAGTCGGCGCACACCGCCCCGGCGACGTCGTCCGGGGCCGGAACGGACCGTCCCGCGTCCGGCTGCCGCACCGCCGTGCCGGCGGGAACCGCCCTCGACCTCGCGCCGCGGCCGGCGGTCCTGAGTCCCGCAACTCGACCCCGGTGCGGCATCCGGTGCACCTTGTACGGGCACAGCTTCGCGCTCGGCGAGAAGCCCGGCGGGGCGCGCAAGGACACCTCGATCGTCCTGCCCGGCGGGCGGCTGACGGCCGACTTCGACGCCGACAACCCGGGGTTGCGGATGACGCACTGCCACAACGTCCACCACTCGGGGTCCGGGATGAGGACGGTGACCGGCTACCGGCTCCAGCGGCGGCGGGCGGGAATTCGGAAGGACGTTCGCCACCGGCATGGCACCCTTGCTGTGATCACGACAGCCGCGACAAAGGACGCTTCCGCCGGTATGACCACCCCGCAGAACCCGCCCAGCACCCCCTCCGGCCCGCCGACGGAACCGGCGGGCACGCCCGCTCCCGAGACGGCCCCGATACCGGCGCCCGCACAGCCGCTCTCGCTCGAGAAGCCCCCCGTCGCACCCGCCGCAGCCGCCGCACCCGCCGCCGAGTCGGTATCCGAACGGACCCCCGACGCGGCCCCGGGTCCTGCCGCGGAGCCCGCCCCGGAGCCCGCCGTGGAACCGGCGCAGGCCGACGAGGTCCTGGCAGCCGCTCCCGCGGCGGCCGACGCCTCCACCCCCGCCCCCGGGCCCTCCGCCGCCGAACCGGCCGCGGCTCAAGCGGCGTTCGCCTCGCCGGCCCCGGCCCCCAGCGGCCCGGGCGCGCCCTTCGGCGCACCCGAGGCCCTCGGCGCGCCCACCGCTCCCTTCGGCGCTCCCGGCGCCCCCGGCGACCAGTGGCCCGCACCCGGCTACGGCCACGGCTACGGCTATGGCTCCGCCCCGTACGGCGGCTACGCGCAGACCGCCCCGGCCACCAACGGCCTGGCCGTCGCCGCTCTGATCGTCGGCGGCTTCGGCATCATGCTGGGCCTCGTCCCGCTCCTCTTCTGGCTCGGCGGCATCCTCGCCCTGACCGGCCTGGGCCTGGGCATCGGCGCCCTCGTGCGCGCCAACAAGGGCGCCCCGAACCGGTCGATGGCCATCCTCGGCACCGTTCTCGGCGGGGTGGGCATGCTCGCCTCCGTCGGCGGCTTCTTCCTGACCGTCGCCGTGTTCGACCGGGGCCCCGACCGCATCGAGGCGAGCATCGACGAGGACGATCTGGACCTGGACGGCACGTACCCCAGCAGCGAGCCGTGGCCGTCCAAGTCCCCCTCGCCCTCCCAGGTCCCGGGACTGACCAGCGCGCTCCCGTTCGGCGAGACCTTCACCTACCCGGGCGGCGTCAAGGTGAGCCTCTCGAAGCCGACGAAGTACGAGCCGAAGGGCATCATCGCCCGCGAGCAGGTCAAGAACGCGGTCCAGATCACGGTCACCATCACCAACGGCTCGACCGCACCGCACGAGGTGATCTACGCGGTGCCCAACGTCCGTGACGACAAGGGCATGACCGCCGAGATGGTCTTCGACAGCGGCGGCGGCAGCAGCGTCCCCAAGATGGTGCAGGGGTCGATCCTGCCGGGCGAATCCGCCAGCGGCGTCGTGGCGTTCGAGATCCCCGAGGGCACCGCGAGCATCACCGCGGACATCTCCGCCGGCACCCTGCTCGACGACGTGAAGTACGCCGGGCCCATCGGCTGACACGGCCGTCCGGCGGGCCCGCGTACGGCCGCAACGAGTCGTGCGCAGGGGCCCGCGTACGGCCGCAACGGGCCGTGCGCAGGGCTCCGCGTACGGCCCGCGGCAGGCCTCGCCGTACGGCCCGCGGGAGCCCCCCGGCACACCGTGGATCCCGGGAAACAGGCGGGACCCAGGACATCGCGTCAGAAAGACGATTAGACTGGGCCGCGTGCCTCAACTACGCCTCGCTCTGAATCAGATCGACTCGCACGTCGGCGACATCGCCGCGAACGCCGACTCGGTCGTCCACTGGACCCGGCACTCCGCCGAGCAGGGCGCCCACCTGGTGGCGTTCCCGGAGATGGTGCTGACCGGGTACCCCGTCGAGGACCTGGCCCTGCGCGGTTCCTTCGTCGAGGCCTCCCGCAGCGCCCTGCGCGCACTCGCGGAGCGGCTGGCCGCCGAGGGGCTCGGCGAGCTGCCGGTCGTCGTCGGCTACCTCGACCGGACGGAGCAGGCGGCGCCCCGCCTCGGCCGCCCGGCCGGTTCCCCGGAGAACGCGGCGGCCGTCCTGCACCGCGGCCGGGTGGTGCTGCGCTTCGCCAAGCACCACCTGCCCAACTACGGCGTGTTCGACGAGTTCCGGTACTTCGTGCCCGGCGACACGCAGCCTGTGATCCGGGTGCACGGCGTCGACGTGGCCCTGGCCATCTGCGAGGACCTCTGGCAGGAGGGCGGCCGGGTCCCGGCCACCCGTTCCGCCGGAGCCGGGCTGCTGGTCTCGATCAACGCCTCCCCGTACGAGCGCAACAAGGACGACGTACGCCTCGAACTGGTGCAGAAGCGCGCCCAGGAGGCGGGCTGCACCCTCGCCTACCTGGCGATGATCGGCGGACAGGACGAGCTGGTCTTCGACGGCGACTCGATCGTCGTCGGCGCCGACGGCGAGGTCGTCGCCCGCGCCCCGCAGTTCTCCGAGGGCTGCGTCCTGATCGACCTCGACCTGCCGGCCGCACGCGCCGACGCCCCCGAGGGCGTGGTCGACGACGGGCTGCGTATCGACCGCGTCGTCCTGTCCGAGGAGCCGGTGGAGCCGTACGAGCCGGTCGTGACCGGCGGCTACGCCGACCGGCTCGACGACGACGAGGAGGTCTACGACGCGCTGGTCGTGGGTCTGCGCGCGTACGTGAAGAAGAACGGATTCCGGTCCGTCCTGATCGGCCTCTCCGGAGGCATCGACTCCGCGCTCGTCGCCGCCATCGCCTGCGACGCGATCGGCGCGCAGAACGTGTACGGCGTCTCGATGCCCTCGAAGTACTCCTCGGACCATTCCAGGGGCGACGCGGCCGACCTGGCCGAGCGCGCCGGCCTGAACTTCCGGACCGTGTCGATCGAGCCGATGTTCGACGCCTTCATGGGTTCGCTGGGCCTCACCGGCCTCGCCGAGGAGAACCTCCAGTCCCGGCTGCGCGGCACCCTGCTGATGGCCCTCTCCAACCAGGAGGGCCACATCGTGCTGGCCCCCGGCAACAAGTCGGAGCTGGCCGTCGGCTACTCCACCCTGTACGGCGACTCCGTGGGCGCGTACGGGCCGATCAAGGACGTCTACAAGAGCGATGTCTTCCGCCTGGCCCGGTACCGCAACCGGGCAGCGGCCGAGCGCGGGGAGACCCCGCCGATCCCGGAGAACTCGATCGTGAAGCCGCCGAGCGCCGAGCTGCGCCCGGGGCAGGTGGACACCGACTCGCTGCCGGACTACCCGGTCCTCGACGCGATCCTCGCCCTGTACGTGGACCGGGACCAGGGGCTGGACGAGATCGTGGCCGCCGGCTTCGACGCCGAGCTGGTCGCGAAGACCCTGCGGATGGTCGACACGGCCGAGTACAAGCGCCGCCAGTACCCGCCGGGCACGAAGATCTCCGCGAAGGGCTTCGGCAAGGACCGCCGACTGCCGATCACGAACGGCTGGCGCGAGCGGGCCTGAGCGCCACGCACCGGGCTTGAGCGCCCACCCGCGCCGGGCCTGAGCACCACCCCCGCGGGGCCCGAGCGGCACGCGGGGGCCCCGCCGCCGAAGCGGTGGGGCCCCCGCGTGCCGCTCCGGGCCGCCGCGCGTCGTCCTACTTGTTCACGGTCAGCCGCGCGGCGACCGGCAGGTGGTCGCTGCCCGTGCGGGGCAGGGTCCAGGATGCCTCGGGCCGGATCCCGCGGACCATGATCTGGTCGATGCGGGCCATCGGGAACTGGGCCGGCCAGCTGAAGCCGAAGCCGTCGCCCGCCGCGCCCTGCGTGGAGCGCATCTGCGAGGTGACCTCGGAGAGGGCGCGGTCGTTCATGGTGCCGTTCAGGTCGCCGAGGAGGACGACCTTCTTCAGGGGTTCGGCGGCGAGCGCGGCACCCAGGGCGTCGGCACTGTCGTCGCGCTGGTTGGCGGTGAAGCCCGCGTTCAGCTTCACGCGGACCGAGGGCAGGTGCGCGACGAAGGCCGCGACGTCGCCCTGCGGCGTGGCGACGGTGGCGCGCATGGCCCGGGTCCAGCCCATCCGGATGTCCACGGGCGCGCTGCCGCTCAGCGGGTACTTGCTCCACAGGCCTACGGTGCCCTCGACCGAGTGGTACTTGTAGGTGCCCGCCAGGGCCTTCTCGTAGACGGGGACGACGCTGCCCTTGAGCTCGGTGAGGGCCAGGACGTCGGCGCCGGAGCGGGCGACCGACGCGGCGGTGCCGCGCGGGTCGGGGTTGTCGGCGTCGACGTTGTGGGTGGCGACGACCAGGTCGCCGCCGGTGCCGGACTTGTCGAAGACCAGGCCGCCGAAGAGGTTCAGCCAGACCACCGCGGGCAGCAGGACCGCGATCAGCGCGGTCGCGGACCGCCGGAAGAGGGCGCCCGCCACCAGAAGCGGAACGGCCAGGCCGAGCCAGGGAAGGAAGGTCTCGGTGAGGCTGCCGAGGTTGCCCACGTCGTTGGGCAGCTCCGCGTGGAAGATCATCACCAGCGCCAGCAGGACGGCGATCGCCGCCAGGACCACCCCCCGCCGCCAGATCCCGGGGTCTCTGCGCAGTTCGGCCAGCCGGCGCCGGACGCGGGACCCGGAGGGCTCGGGCTCCGAGCCGCCGTTCCCCGGTTCCGTCCTGTACGCCTGTGCCATGCCGCTGCCCTCACTGCCGTGCTCGCGCTCCGTCCCCGCCCCTTGACCCTAGGCGATGAAGCGGAGCCTTCCGTGCTGTACGTCACGACCATCCGTCACGGTCGTACGTCCGGGAGGACGAACGGCCGTACGCAGGGGGTTCCGCTTGTCACGAAACGCGCACATTGGCGTACCCGGCCGGCGGACGCCGCGCACCACTTCCGCCCACGCCCCCGGGGATGCCACCATGGTGGGTGAGTCCGGGGACACCGTGAGGGTGCCTCGAGATGACACAAGGAGCAGTTGCAATGACGCACGCCGTTTCGCCTGCCCGCGAACCCGCAGCCGCGGCCTCCCCCACCCTGTACGGAGGCACGGGCACCCGGCGCATCACCGTCCGCGACCTGACCCTCGCCAAGGAACGCGGCGAGAAGTGGCCCATGCTCACCGCCTACGACGCGATGACCGCGTCCGTCTTCGACGAGTCCGGCATCCCGGTCATCCTCGTCGGCGACTCGATGGGCAATTGCCACCTCGGTTTCGACTCCACCGTCCCGGTGACGATGGACCACATGACCATGCTCTCGGCGGCCGTCGTACGCGGCACCAGCCGTGCGCTGGTCATCGGCGACATGCCGTTCGGCTCGTACCAGGAAGGCCCCGTGCAGGCGCTGCGCAGCGCGACCCGCCTGGTCAAGGAGGCCGGGGTGGGCGCCGTGAAGCTGGAGGGCGGCGAGCGTTCGCTGGCCCAGACCGAGCTGATCGTGCAGGCGGGCATCCCCGTCATGTCCCACCTGGGTCTGACTCCGCAGTCGGTCAACGCGATGGGCTACCGGGTGCAGGGCCGCGGCGACGAGGCCGCGCACCGGCTGCTGCGCGACGCGAAGGCCGCGCAGGACGCGGGCGCGTTCGCGGTCGTGCTGGAGCTCGTCCCGGCCGAGCTGGCCGCCGAGGTCACCCGCTCCCTGCACATCCCGACGGTCGGCATCGGCGCGGGCGCGGACTGCGACGCGCAGGTCCTGGTGTGGACCGACATGATGGGCCTGACCGGCGGGAAGATGCCGAAGTTCGTCAAGCAGTACGCGAAGCTCCGCGAGACCATGACGGACGCGGCGAAGGCCTTCGCCGAGGACGTCGTCGGCGGCACCTTCCCGCAGGAGCAGCACGCCTTCCACTGAGACCGCTCCGCGGACGCACTCCGCTGATGTGAGGTGAACCGCTCCGACGGCCCGCCGACCGAGCGTCGGCGGGCCGTCGTCTGTCTGTCGTCGCTCTGTCGTACGTCTGTCGTACGTTTGTCGGTCGCCTGTCGGAGCTTTGTCAGTGGCGCCTGGTCCCATGGTGGACATGACGCGAAACGACAAGAACCCCAACGCCGTGGAGGTGCGGGGGCTGGTCAAGCACTACGGCGAGACCAAGGCCCTCGACGGTGTCGACCTGGAGGTCCGGGAGGGCACGGTCCTCGGGGTCCTCGGGCCCAACGGCGCCGGCAAGACCACGCTGGTGCGCTGCCTCTCCACCCTGATCACCCCGGACGCGGGCACGGCCACCGTCGCCGGCTTCGACGTGGTCCGCCAGCCGCGGCAGCTGCGCCGCACCATCGGCCTGACCGGCCAGTACGCCTCGGTCGACGAGAAGCTCTCCGGCTGGGAGAACCTCTACATGATCGGGCGGCTGCTCGACCTCTCCCGCAAGGACGCCCGCAGCCGGGCGGACGAGATGCTGGAGCGCTTCTCCCTGACCGAGGCGGCGAAGAAGGCCGCCATGCACTACTCCGGCGGTATGCGGCGCCGGCTGGACCTCGCCGCCTCACTGATCGGCCGGCCGGCCGTGATCTACCTGGACGAGCCGACCACCGGTCTCGACCCCCGCACCCGCAACGAGGTGTGGGACGAGGTCCAGCGCCTGGTCGCGGAGGGCGCCACCGTGCTGCTGACCACGCAGTACATGGAGGAGGCCGAGCAGCTGGCGAGCGAGCTGACGGTCATCGACCGCGGCAGGGTCATAGCCAAGGGCAAGGTCGACGAGCTGAAGGCCCGCGTCGGCGGCCGCACCCTGAGGATCCGGCCCGTGTCCGCCGCGGACCTGCCGGGCATGGCCCGCTCGCTGGCCGAGGCCGGACTGGACGGCGTGGCCGGCTCCCAGGCCGTGCCGGACGAGGGCGTGCTCCTCGTACCGATCCTGAGCGACGAGCAGCTGACCGCCGTGGTCGGCCTGCTGGCCGCCCGCGGGTACGCGATCGCCGACCTCGGCACCTACCTGCCCAGCCTCGACGAGGTGTTCCTGGCCATCACCGGCCAGAGGCCCACGCTCGTCGGGGACTCCGTTCCCACCGGGAAGACCGAGGAGGTCGCGGCATGAGCACCGTAACCACGACGAAGCCCGCTCCCCCCGCGCCCGGCCCGACCCCGGCGGCCGCCGGGCACGGTGAGGGACGGATCGGCCTGCGGGCCAACCTGCGGCACATCGGCGCCCTGGTGCGCCGCAACGCCCTGCAGATCAAGCAGGACCCGGAGTCGATGTTCGACGTCCTGTTCATGCCGATCATCTTCACGCTGCTGTTCGTGTTCGTCTTCGGCGGTGCGATCTCCGGCAAGGGCAACCAGGCGGACTACGTGAACTACGTGGTGCCGGGCCTCATGGCCATGATGGGCATGAACATCGCGATGGCGGTGGGCACCGGGGTCAACGACGACTTCAAGAAGGGCGTGATGGACCGGTTCCGGTCCATGCCGATCGCCCGGTCGTCCGTGCTCCTCGCCAAGATCGTCGTCGAGCTCGGCCGGATGATGGTGGCCATCGCGATCCTGCTGGGCGTGGGTTTCCTGCTCGGCCTGTCGATCAAGTCCTCGGTGCTGGACCTGTTCCTCGCCGTCGGACTGTCGGCCGTCTTCGGCAGCGCGCTGATGTGGATCTTCATCCTGCTCGGTCTCACCATGAAGACCGCCCAGGCCGTCCAGGGCATGGCGATGCTGGTCCTGATGCCGCTGCAGTTCGGCAGCTCGATCTTCGCCCCGCCGTCGACGATGCCGGGCTGGCTCCAGTCCTTCACGGACTACAACCCGCTGTCGAACCTGGCGGACGCCGCCCGCGCCCTGATCAACGGCACCCCCGTCGGCGACTCGGTGTGGATGACGCTGCTCTGGTCGCTGGCCATCACCGCGGTCACCATGCCGCTCGCGGTCCGCAAGTTCCGCCAGAAGACCTGACCCGCGGACCGGTCCACTCCGGATCGCGTCCCGGACGGGCACCGGCCGGGGGCCGGGTCAGACGAGGGCGGTGGCCTCCTCCAGGGTGAGGCCGCCGCCTTCGGCGTACGCCGCCTCGTAGGCGGTGTCGCCGAGCGCCGAGCGCGCCTGCTGCTCGGCGAAGGCGAAGTCCTCGCGTTCCGTCGTCACGGGGACGTGGCCGGGCGGCACCAGCGCGCGGTAGGCACCGAGCAGCCGGGCGCCGTCGTACTCCCGCTGCGGGCCGCCGGGCGACACCAGGGAGACGGCTGCCGTCAGCAGGAAGGTCGCGGGCAGGTGCGGGGCGACCATCAGCGCCAGCGGGTGCCGGTAGGCGGCCGTGGCCTCGCGGATCCGCTGCAGCGCGTCCTCGTAGCGGCCGTCCTGGTTGTCCAGCCAGGCCGTCGTGGCGAGCAGGAACACGTCGAAGATCGCGTACGCGCCGAAGGCGAACTCCTCGCGCAGCACCCGGATCTGGACGCGGGCCTCGTCGATGCGCCCGGTACGGCCGAGGATGCCGGCGAGGAACATCCGCGCGGCGGGCATCGCCTCGTTGCCGAACCGCTGCACCGTGGCGGTGATCTCGGTGAGGATCCGCTCGGCCTCCGCGATCTCGCCGTTCTCGGTGAGCGTGCCGGCCATCCGGACGCGCAACACCGTCACCTGCGCCTTCGCGCCGAGGCGTTCGGCGTACGTGATCGCCTCGCGGTAGTCGCGGGCGGCCAGGGCGTGCTCGCCGCGCCGCTCCCGGGACTCCGCGCGGGCGGAGAGCGCCTCCGCGCAGCCCCAGTCGTCGCCGAGTTCCCGGAAGAGCTCCAGGCTCTCGTCGGCGTCGCGGGAGGCGTCCCCGGCCCAGTCGGCACGGTTGGCGAGGATGTTGGCGCGCAGCTGGAGGGCGGAGGCGAGCTCCCAGCGGTAGCCGAGCGTGCGGGCGGTGGCGACGGTCGCGTCGACGACGCGCTTCAGCAGCCCGGCATCGCCCGCGATCACGACGGCGTAGATCCACAGGGAGGCCGGGGTGCGGCAGGTCTGCGGGAGCCCTGGCCGGTAGGTGGCGATCACCCCGTCGACCAGGGCCCGGACCTCGGGGTCGTCCCAGTCCTTGTTGCTCTGGTCCCGGGACGCCAGCCGGAACAGGTGCAGGGCGCGCCATGCCTCGTCGAGCACCTCGCCGTGGTAGGGCGGCGGCGAGTCCACGAGCTGCCCGTACACCGGCTCGGCGGGGACGACGGGTACGGCCGCGAAGGGATTGGGGCCGAGGGCCGCGACCGCTTCCGCCCAGTGCCGGGACTCGGTCTGCTGGTCGTGCAGGTGCCAGTACCAGCCCAGGGCGTGGACGAGGCAGAGGGCCTCGTCCGCGTCGCGGGTGGTGACGGCCCGGCGCAGGGCCGTACGGAGGTTCTCGTACTCGGTGGCCAGCCGCTCAGCCGCCTCCCGCTGGCGGTGGCCGCGCAGCAGGGGGTCGCTGGTCCGGGCGAGTTCGCGGTAGTGGACGAGGTGGCGGCGGGCGGTGTCGTCGCGGTCCCCGCCGGCTTCGGTGAGGCGCTCGGCGGCGTACTCGGCGACCGTCTCCAGGAGGCGGTAGCGCATGCCGGAGCCGCCGGGGCCGGGGGTGGCGACGACGAGGGACTTGTCGACGAGGGAGCCGAGGGTGTCGGCGACGTCGGGGCCGGTGCCGGTGCCGTCGCTGCAGACGGCTTCGGCGGCGGCGAGGTCGCAGCCGCCCGCGAAGACGGACAGGCGGCGCAGGACGGCCCGCTCGGCCTCGTCGAGGAGGTCCCAGGACCAGTCCACGACGGCCCGCAGGGTCTGCTGGCGCGGCAGCACGGTACGGGCGCCGCTGGTCAGCAGCCGGAACCGGTCGTCGAGCCGGTCCGCGATCTGCCGCGGGGTCAGCAGCCGCAGCCGCGCCGAGGCCAGCTCGATCGCGAGCGGCAGCCCGTCGAGGCGGCGGCAGATCTCGGCCGCGGCGGCCGGGTCCTCGTCCACGGTGAACCCGGCACGAGCCGCCGCCCCCCGGTCGGCGAGCAACCGCAGCGCGATGGGGGCGGGCAGCGGTTCGACGGGACGGACGGTCTCTCCCGGGATGCCGAGGGGCTCCCGGCTGGTGGCGAGGATCCGGACGCCGGGGCAGTGGGTGAGGAGGCGCTCGGCGAGCTCGGCGGCGGCCCCCACGACATGCTCGCAGTTGTCGAGCACGAGCAGCAGGGAGCGGTGCGCGCAGTGCTCGACGAGCCGGTCGAGGGGGTCGTCGCCCCGTTCGGTCAGCGCCCGCAGCTCCTCGGCGGCGGCGCCGCGCAGTTTGGCCTCCCGTGCCCCGACGGCGGCGAGGGTGGCCTCGGGCACGTCCTCGGGGTCGTCGACGGGGGCCAGTTCGACGAGCCACACGCCGTCGGGCCAGCGGCCGTGCGGCTC
The DNA here is from genome assembly GCF_044748225.1 of Streptomyces sp. NPDC090021. Classification (NCBI taxonomy): domain Bacteria; kingdom Bacillati; phylum Actinomycetota; class Actinomycetes; order Kitasatosporales; family Streptomycetaceae; genus Streptomyces; species Streptomyces sp. NPDC090021. The sequence goes on from NZ_JBIVFO010000046.1 coordinate 50,296, forward strand.
GTGCGCCTCGGCGGCCTCCTGGGAGAGGCGGGTCTTGCCGGCGCCGCCGGGCCCGAGGAGCGTGACGAGGCGTGCCCGCGCGAGGTCGTCGCCGATGACGCGGATGTCGTCCTCACGGCCGACGAAGGTGGTCAGCCGGGCCCGCAGATTGCCGCTGCCCCGCCCGGTCCCGCCGGCCGCACCGGTCCCGGCCCCCGAACCGGGGGCCCGGAAGTCGGGACCACTGCCGCCGACCGGAGCATGCCCCGAAGCCGGAGGGTGACCTGCGGCCGGACCGTGGCCCGGAGCCGGAGCGTGGGCCGTGGCGTGGGCCGGGGCCGGAGCGTGGGCCGGAGCCGGAGCGTGGGCCGGAGCCGGAGCGTGGCCCGGAGCCGGAGCGTGGCCCGGAGCCGGAGCGTGGGCCGGGGACGTGGGCTGACCCGGGGCCGGAGCCGGAGCCGGGGCGTGGCCAGGGGCCGGAGCCTGGCCCGGAGCCGGAGCCTGGCCCGGAGCCGGGCCTGCGGCCGGAGCGTGGGCCGCATCGTGGGCCGGAGCCGGAGGGTGACCTGCGGCCGGAGCGTGGGCCGGGGACGTGGGCTGACCCGAGGCCGGAGCCGGAGCCGGGGCGTGGCCAGGGGCCGGACCGTGGCCGGGGAGCAGGGCGTGGCCCGGGGCCGGACCGTGGCCGGGGAGCAGGGCGTGGCCCGGGGCCGGGGCGTGGCCGGGGAGCAGGGCCACGGACGGCTGTTCCGGGCCGCCGGGGGGCGCTGACCTCGGCCCCGCGGCCGCAGGCCAGGTCACCTGGACCGGGGCGGAGTCCGCCGGGGCCAGAAGGTCGGCGTGCAGGGCGCGCAGGACCGGTCCGGGGTCCGTGCCGAGCCGGTCGGCCAGGTCCCGGCGTACGTCGTCGTAGGCGGACAGCGCCTCCGCGGCGCGGCCCGCGGCGCGCAGGGCCCGGATCCGCAGCGCCTGGAGCGGCTCGTCCAGCGGCTGCCGCGCGCACAGCGCGGTCAGCTCCGGCAGCGCGTGCTCGGCCCGGCCCAGGGCCAGGTCCGCGGTGAGCCGGCCCCGGCGCGCCTCCATCCGTACGGCTTCCCAGCGCGCGGCCTCGGCGGCCGGGTCGGGCAGGTCCACGAGGGCGGGTCCGCGCCACAGGGCGAGGGCCTCCTCGTACCGGGCGGCGGCCTCGGCCGGATCCCGCGCCTCGGTGCCGGCCCGGGCCAGCGCTTCGAAGCGGTACAGGTCGACGTCCTCGCGTTCGGCGTCCAGCCGGTAGCCGCCGTCGGCGGACAGCACGGCCGTATGCCCCAGCGCCCGGCGCAGCCGGGCCACCAGCGCCTGCAGGGCGGCCACCGCGTCGGCCGGCGGGTCGTCGTTCCACACCTCGTCGACCAGCAGCCGGGTCGGCACCACCCGTCCCGGGCGCAGCGCCAGGGCGGTCAGGAGCGCACGCAGACGCGCTCCGCCGACGGCCACGGGGGTCCCGTCGTCGCGGAAGACCTGGGCGGAGCCGAGAATCGCGTAACGCACCGGCCCATTGTCCCCGGACCCCGGCTCGGCCCCGAACCGTTTTCCGCGCGCGCCCCGGGATAGGTTTCCCCGCATGGTTCATCAGGGCACCCGCCACGAGCGGCGGATCAGTTCGGTATTCCTCGGGATCTTCGCCGTCATGGCCGTCACGGGCTGGGCGGTGTGGACGGGGTACTCGACGAGCGCCGGCCTCGCCGTGTTCCTCTTCGTGACGTCGGCGTGGATCGTCTCCCTCTGCCTGCACGAGTACGCGCACGCCCGTACCGCCCTGCACGGCGGCGACCTCGCGGTCGGCGCCAAGGGCTACCTGACGCTGAACCCGCTGAAGTACACGCACGCGCTGCTCAGCATCGTCCTGCCGGTGCTCTTCGTGGTCCTGGGCGGGATCGGCCTGCCGGGCGGCGCGGTCTTCATCGAGCGCGACCGGATCCGGGGCCGCTGGAAGCACAGCCTGATCTCGGCCGCGGGGCCGCTGACGAACGTGGCCTTCGCGGTCGTCTGCACGGCCCCGTTCTGGCTGGACGCGCTGGACGGCGTGCCGCTCGCCTTCCGCTACGCGCTCGGCTTCCTCGCGATGCTCCAGGTGACGGCGGCGATCCTGAACTTCCTGCCGGTGCCGGGCCTCGACGGGTACGGGGTGATCGAGCCCTGGCTGTCGTACCGGGTACGGCGCGAGATGGAGCCGCTCGCACCGTTCGGGCTGATCGCGGTCTTCGCGCTGCTGTGGATCCCGGCGGTCAACGCCGTCTTCTTCGATGCGGTGGACGGCGTGCTGTCGGCGCTGGGCGTGTCGGAGCTGGAGACGTACTGCGGCCGCGACCTCTACCGCTTCTGGCAGGAGGGCGCGGGCGTCTGCGAGGTCCCGCAGGGCTAGGCCGGGGCAGTACAGCCGGGCCGGGGCCGGGCCGTCTCTTCGGATCCTGCCGGGAAACCCGTCGCCGCAGGCCCGTCCGCCACCTACCATGACCGGCCGTGCCTACACACGAAGAGATCATCGAGCGGGCCCTGGAGCGGATCGGCGCAGGGTACGTCTTCCCCGGGAAGACCGCGGACATCGACGCCGCGGTCCGCGGCCGGCTCGCGGCCGGCGCGTACGACGGCCTGGACGAGCGGACGCTGTGCGAGACGGTCACGGCGCACATGCAGGAGGTGTGCCCGGACAAGCACCTGCGGCTGCTGTGGGTCGAGGAGCCGCAGTCGCTGGAGCCGGAGGGCCAGGACGCCGGAAAGGCCGCGTTCCTGGCGCTGCTGGAGGCCGAGAACCACGGTGTGCGGCGGGTCGAGCGGCTGGACGGCGGCGTCACCCTGGTCGACCTCCGCCTGATAGCGACGGCCGCCGAGGGCGCCGCCGTGATCGGCGCGGCCATGCAGCTGGCCGCCCACGGCTCCGCGCTCGTCCTGGACCTGCGCGCGTGCCGCGGCGGCTCGCCGGAGGGTGCCGCGATGTGGTGCAGCTACTTCTTCCCCGACGACCAGGTGCACCTCAACGACATCTACGAGCGCTCCACCGGGACCACCCGCCAGTACTGGACGCTGGCACACCTGCCCGCGCCCCGCTACCTCGACCGCCCCGTGTACGTGCTCACCAGCGCGCTCACCTTCTCCGGGGGCGAGGACGTCGCCTACACCCTCCAGGCCCACGGCCGTGCCGTCGTCGTCGGCGAGACCACGCGGGGCGGCGCGCACCCCACGGACCGGCACGCGGTGAGCGAGCACGTCCTGGTGGCGGTGCCGACCGCCCGGACGATCAGCACGGTGACGGGCGGCAACTGGGAGGGGGTCGGGGTCGTCCCCGACATCGCGGTGCCGGCCGATCAGGCGCTCGACGCGGCGCTCAAGGCCGCCCGGGCGGCCACCGGGCGCTGATCCCCCGGGTCCCTCAGGCGTTGCGCGCGGCGGCGGCCTTCTCGGCCTTGGCCTTGCGCATGTAGTACCAGGCCATGTTCGACGTGAGGCCCGCGAGCAGCACCCACACGATCCCGAGGAAGCTGCCCTCCACGAAGGCGACGACGGCTGCGGCCACAGCGAGGACGCAGACGACAACGGCGAAGACGGCAAGGCGGGGCATGGAAAGAGCTCCTCGGGGACACGAAAGGGGGTCGAGCCCCTCCAGTGTCCCCCATGCCCCGCAGTGCTGCCGTAAAGGACTCCGGCCGTCGGGCGGTGGTCAGACGTCCGTCGTGCGCAGGCCTGCGTGGGCCTTGTAGCGGCGGTTGGTGGAGATCAGGTTCGCCACGAGGGCCTCGACCTGGTGGGCGTTGCGCAGGCGGCCCGCGAAGATGCCGCGCATGCCGGGGATGCGGGCGGCCAGGGCCTGGACGATGTCGGTGTCGGCGCGGGATTCGCCGAGGACCATGACGTCGGTGTCGATCTCGTCGATCGACTCGTCCTGCAGGAGGACCGCCGAGAGGTGGTGGAAGGCGGCCGTGACGCGGGAGTCCGGGAGGAGGGCCGCGGCCTGCTGGGCGGCGCTGCCCTCTTCGACCCGGAGGGCGTAGGCGCCCTGCTTGTCGAAGCCGAGCGGGTTGACGCAGTCCACCACGAGCTTGCCCGCGAGGTCCTCGCGGAGTGCTTCGAGGGTCTTGGCGTGGCCCTCCCACGGCACCGCGATGATGACGACGTCGCTGCGGCGCGCGCACTCGGCGTTGTCCGCGCCCTCCACGCCGAGCCCCAGTTCGTCGGCGGCGGTGTGCGCGCGGTCGGCGGCACGGGAGCCGATGATCACCTTCTGGCCGGCGCGGGCGAGCCGGTAGGCGAGGCCGCGGCCCTGGTCGCCGGTGCCGCCGAGGACGCCGACGACGAGGCCGGACACGTCGGGCAGGTCCCACGGGTCCTTGGCCGGCGGCTTCTGCGTGCTGTCTGAGGAAGTCATGGGGGCGAGGGTACTGCCGGGTAGCTCACAGTCGAAGAGCCGGGAAGCGCCCCCCGTGTCGGCCCGATGCGGCAGGATGCGGCCATGGATGCCGTCAGGGTCGCCCTGCTGCGCGAAGTGCTCGCCGGTACGCAGTGGCCGGGCGACGCGCGCCGCTTCGCCGGCTCGTTGCGCCGGTCCGTCGTTCCGTCCGGCGGGAAGCTGCTGCTGGTGGGGACCGAGAGCTACGAGCCCTGGCACCTGGCGGCGCACCTCGTCGACGAGGCCGCCTGGTCGGGCCTGCCGGAGCTGGCGCCGACGCTCGTGCGCCACCGGGTGCGGCCCGGGCAGCCGCCGCACCTGTCGGTGGGGCTGGGCCGGCTGGCGGGGGCCGGGCGCGGGCACACCGTACTGGTGGTGGCGCCCCGGGAGCCCGGCGCGGGGCTGCTGGAGCGGGTGCACGACGCCCGTCGCGCGGGGGCGACCGTACTGTCCCTGGACGGCGGGGACCGGGACCTGGGTGTGCTGGCGCACGACGCGCTGTCGGTGCCGGACGGCGGCGCCGAACTGGATCTGGACATGGTGCAGCACCTGGTCAGCGCGGCGGCCGGGGAGAACGGCCCGCCGGTGCAGCGCGGCTCCCGCCGGCTGCGGGACCGGCTGGCGGGGCTGGCCGACCGGCTGACCGCGCCCCCGCCGAGCCGCTGGTAGTCACCGGGGGCGGATCAGGGGGCCGTGCCCTCTTCGTCCTCGCGGGTCCGGTCGTTCCACTTGGGGTCGTTCTGCCATTCGAGGTTGCGCTCCTGCGCCGTCTCCATGGCGTGGGCGGCCTCCTCGGGTGTTGCGTACGGGCCGAACCGGTCCTTGGCCGGGCACTCGGGGCCTTCCTCGACCTTCTGGTGGACCAGGCAGTAGTACCACTCGCCGGCTTTGCCCACCTGGCGCTTCTTGAACAGGGCCATCGTCGTCCAGGCTCCTCTCGATGCCTCCGCAAGCCGCTGTGTGCCGCTCTATCCCGCCATGCTGCCCCATCCCCGCTGGATACACTCGCTTGCATGTCCGGTCAGTCGCTGCTCGTACCAGGCGAGCTCTCTCCCGCCCGTTCCGTTCCCGGAAACATCCGCCGGCCCGAGTACGTGGGCAAGCCCGCGCCCACTCCGTACACCGGACCGGAGGTGCAGACGGCCGAGACCATCGAGGCCATGCGCATCGCCGGCCGGATCGCCGCCCAGGCGATGGAGGAGGCCGCCAAGCTGATCGCGCCGGGGGTGACCACCGACGAGCTCGACAAGGTCGCCCACGAGTACATGTGCGACCACGGCGCCTACCCCTCGACGCTCGGCTACCGCGGCTACCCGAAGTCGCTCTGCTCCTCGGTCAACGAGGTCATCTGCCACGGCATCCCCGATTCCACCGTGCTGCGCGACGGCGACATCGTGAACCTCGACGTGACGGCGTACATCGGCGGGGTGCACGGCGACAACAACGCCACCTACCTGTGCGGCGACGCGGACGAGGAGTCCCGGCTGCTGGTGGAGCGCACCCGTGAGGCGCTGAACCGGGCGATCAAGGCCGTCAAGCCGGGGCGCCAGATCAACGTCATCGGCCGCGTCATCGAGTCGTACGCGAAGCGCTTCGGCTACGGCGTGGTCCGGGACTTCACCGGCCACGGCATCAACTCGTCCTTCCACTCCGGCCTGATCATCCCGCACTACGACAGCCCGCACGCGACCACGGTCATCGAGCCGGGGATGACCTTCACCATCGAGCCGATGCTGACCCTGGGCACCCACGACTACGACATGTGGGACGACGGCTGGACGGTCGTCACCAAGGACCGCAAGCGGACCGCGCAGTTCGAGCACACGCTGGCGGTCACGGACTCCGGGGCGGACATCCTGACCCTTCCCTGACCCTTCCCTGGCCCCTCCCTGACCGGTTTCCGGCCGGAGGGCCTTTTACCGACAAGACGTCGGGATCCCATTGACTTAGGCAAGCCTAAGTAGGAGTATCGGGCGTGGGGGGGGGGGCCCCCCCCCCCCCCCCCCGGTAATTGCGGTGGCCGGTGGCTCCGGCTCACACGCGGTAACACACGACGCGGGCCCGCAACCCCCCCCCGCCGCGCCCGC
>NZ_JBIVFO010000047.1:0-54492 GCF_044748225.1 Streptomyces sp. NPDC090021
ATCCTCGTAGCGGAGCTACTAGGACATTCGGCTCGTGCGCCGAGGGTGCGTGCCGGGCGTCGCGACGCCGCGGGGCAACTCAATACAGGCCCTAGTGCTGTGGCCGTAGAGGTTGGCCGGGGCGCGGTGTTCTGTGCGGTGCCTCGCATGCCTCGCACGGCGGAGGGCCGCGGCTCGTACCGGACGTACTCGCGTGGTCCGATGGTCCGACAACGCGGCGAGGTGCCGTGTCCGGGCGCCGCGCCCCGGTGAACCGTTAAGGCCACCGCACTGGCCTGCGGCCCTGCTCTGCTCTGCTCGGCCGACCGTTCGCCTGCCCGGCCCGTTCGGCAGGGGCGCCGCCGCCGGGGTCAGTTCTGCTTGAGGACGAAGGAGGTGCGGGCGACCGGCATGCCGGGGGACTTGACCTCGACCACGTAGGTGTCCGGGGCGGCGGTTCCCGCGGGAGGCGTCTGGCACTGGTCGGCCGCGCTGAACCTGCGGTCCCAGTCCAGCGCGTACCTGGTCTCGCCCTGGGCCGGGAGGCGGAAGAAGGCGTTGCCTGCGCCCGTCGGGCAGTCCGCCGAGGACCACACCGCCTTGTTGCCGTTCGCCTGAAGGATGGTCATGACGGCCTGCTTCGGGCCGAGATCGACCTTGCAGGTGGTTCCGGAGATATTGCGGGCGACCAGTTCGAGGCGGGGCTTCTCGTTCGCCTCGTACTCGTTCTTCGCGCTCTTGACCTCCCACTGGAGCGCGCTCGTCGCGCACGTGGGCAGCGGGGAGTCCGCCGGGACCGCCGCCGGGCCGCCCGTGCCGCCGCCGCTCGCGGGGCCCGAACCGCCGCCCGCGCCGGAGCCGTTGCCCGGTTCGCCGTTCTTGCCCGTGCCGCCGCCGGAACCGCCCCCGGAGCCTGCGGACCCGCCGCCGCCGGATTCGGCGCGCCCGCCGGGGGCGGCGCTGATGGCGGGGCCCGTACCGGACGGACCCGGGGTGATCGAGGTGACGGGATCGGGGCCGCCTTCGCCCTTTCCGTTCGTACTCGTCCTCCCTCCACCGGAACTGACGGTCCATACGGCGAGGAGCGCGAGGAGCGCGACGACGGACGCCAGCACAGCCCTCCGTCGCCAGTAGATGGAGGAGGGGAGCGGCCCGACCGGATTGCGCAGAGATCCCACGGAGGGAACTTTACGAGAGTTCGCGACGCGATCAGTGCCCCACATGCCGCGCAACGGACTTGATTTGCCGATGATCATCCTGCGGGCACGGGCGGAGACATCGAGAACCGGCCAAAGGGCTGACATGGAGATTAATCCGGTTTCGGTACGTTCAGTGACCATGGACACCTCCGACCTCTACCGCGCCGTCACCGGTTTCGCCCGCTCCGCACCCGTGTGGGTGCAGTCGGCGTTCGAGCTGTGGACGGGATACGGCCTGCTGCTCTTCGGACTGCTCCTCACCGCCGTCTGGTGGCGGGCGCGCGGCCGGGGCGATGCCCGGGCGGTGGCGCTCGCCCTCCTCGGGCCGGTGGCCACCGCCGTCGCCTACGTCGTGTCGGAGACCGTGAAGTCCACCGTGGACGAGGAACGGCCGTGCCGCGCCGTCGCCGGTGCGGCCGCCTCCCTGGTGGCGTGCCCGCCGCCCGGAGACCACTCGTTCCCCAGCAACCACGCCTCCATAGCGGGTGCCGCCGCCGTGGCCCTGGTCATGGCCGCGCGCCGGCTCGCGCCACTGGTGGTGCCGCTCGCGCTGCTGATGGCCTTCTCCCGCGTCTTCGTCGGTGTCCACTACCCGCACGACGTGGCGCTGGGCCTGCTGCTGGGCGGGGCGGTCGCCGCCCTGCTCGTCCTCGCGCTCACCGGTCCGGCCGCGTCCGCCGTCCGCGCGGTGCGGGCGGGACGGATCCGGGCGGGCGTGCTGCTGACCGGGCCGGGACCGGACGACGCGTCCTCCCCCGAGGTCCGAAACATGCCAGGATGCCGTATGCCATGACTGCATCCCCCTCGCCCTCCCCCGACACGACCGCCGGCACGACCGACGCCGTCACCGCCGACCCGACCGACGCCGTCACCGCGGGCACGACCGACGCCGCGGCCCGCGACGCGCGTCGCGACGTGTCCGCCGACTCCGCCCACGCGCTGCACTCGCCCGTCATCTCGTGGTTCGAGGAGCACGCCCGCGACCTGCCCTGGCGCCGCCCCGAGGCCGGCCCCTGGGGCGTCATGGTCAGTGAGTTCATGCTCCAGCAGACCCCGGTCAGCCGGGTCCTGCCGGTCTACGAGCAGTGGCTCGCCCGTTGGCCCCGCCCCGCCGACCTGGCCGCCGAGGCCCCCGGTGAGGCCGTACGGGCCTGGGGGCGGCTCGGCTACCCGCGCCGGGCCCTGCGGCTGCACGGCGCGGCCGCCGCGATAACGGAGCGGCACGGGGGCGACGTACCGCAGGAGCACGCGCAGCTCCTCGCCCTGCCGGGGGTGGGCGAGTACACGGCCGCCGCGGTGGCCTCCTTCGCGTACGGGCAGCGGCACGCCGTCCTCGACACCAACGTCCGGCGGGTCTTCGCGCGCGCCGCCACCGGGGTCGAGTACCCGCCGAACGCGACCACGGCCGCCGAGCGGCGCCTCGCCCGCGAGCTGCTGCCCGAGGACGAGAGCACGGCGGCCAGCTGGGCTGCGGCCTCGATGGAACTCGGCGCGCTCGTGTGCACCGCGAAGAACCCGGACTGCGCGCGCTGCCCGGTGGCCGGGCTGTGCGCGTGGCGCCTGGCCGGAAAGCCCGCGCACGACGGGCCGCCGCGGCGCGGCCAGACGTACGCCGGAACCGACCGGCAGGTGCGCGGCAAGCTCCTGGCCGTCCTGCGCGAGGCGATGGGCCCCGTTCCGCAGGCCGTGCTCGACACCGTGTGGAACGAGCCGGTGCAGCGGGCCCGCGCGCTCGACGGGCTGGTGTCCGACGGCCTGGTGGAACCCCTCGACGGCGGCCTCTACCGGCTCCCGCAGAGCCGGCCGCAGGCGTGACCGGCGGCCGGCCGGGGAGGGTTCACGTCCGGACCGGGGACGGTCCGGGAACGGACCGTGCACCGGCCCGCCACCGCCCGTAGCCGCCCCTGAACCTGAGTCAGCAGTTCCGCTTGTTGCCGGGAAACCGCAGCTCACGGGCACTGTTACACAACCTATGGGTGTCCGTGCTCCCACCGAAGGCTGGCTCGCACAGGCCCGTGACAACGCCTCCGTACCGTCGTCCCCGCAAGACAGCGGTGGAGCGGTCGGACGGGAACGGAGGCGGTCTGAAATGGCGCAGGCGCATGGCGAGGTGCTCGGGTTCGAGGAGTACGTACGCACACGGCAGGACGCCCTGCTGCGCAGTGCCCGGCGGCTGGTTCCGGACCCCACCGACGCCCAGGACCTCCTCCAGACGGCCCTCGTGCGCACCTACGGCCGCTGGGACGGGATCGCGGACAAGTCGCTCGCCGACGCCTACCTCCGCCGCGTCATGATCAACACTCGGACCGAGTGGTGGCGCGCCCGCAAGCTCGAAGAGGTCCCCACCGAGCAGCTCCCCGACGCGTCCGTCGAGGACGGCTCCGACCAGCGCGCCGACCGCGCCCTGCTGATGGACATCCTCAAGGTGCTCGCGCCCAAGCAGCGCAGTGTGGTCGTCCTGCGACACTGGGAGCAGATGAGCACCGAGGAGACGGCCGCGGCGCTCGGAATGTCGGCGGGAACCGTGAAGAGCACTCTGCACCGCGCCCTGGCCCGCCTCCGGCAGGAGCTGGAGAGCCGGGACCTGGACATGCGTGCGCTGGAACGCGGGGACCACACCATGCGGTACGAGGGGCGTGAGCGGTGCGCGGCCTGAACGGCCAGGATCTCAACAGCAGGAGCTCTCCCCCCTCGTTCGGGGGAAGGGGCGGTCTGGTGCTGGTGTCGGCGGGGACGATCGTCCTCGTCGGCACAGCCGTGTTCGCGGTCGGTTGCGCCACCGGCGGCACCGGCCTGCGCGACGGCGGCCCCGCCCGCACCGACACCGTCGCCAGGACCGCGCCGTCCGGCTCGTCCTCCGAGTCCTCCTCGGACTCGTCGTCCGCGTCCGGCACTCCCCTGAAGAAGGTGGACCCGGTCGCGCTGATCATGGCGGACCCGAAGGTCAGCTCCGAGGTCAAGCGGGACCTCAAGCCCTGCACGGGCAAGGAGTACCCGGTGGACGTGAGTTACGGCAGGGTCACCGGCGGCCCGGTGGCGGACGTCGTCGTGAACGTCCTGTCCTGCGCCGATGCACTCGGCCGCGGCTCCTACGTGTACCGGGCGGACGGCGGCTCGTACGAGAATGTGTTCTCCGACGAACAGCCACCCGTCTACGCGGAGATCGACCGGGGCGACCTGGTGGTCACCAAGCAGGTCTACGGAAAGAGCGACGCGCTCGCCTATCCGTCGGGCGAGGACGTGATCACGTACCGCTGGAACGGGGAGAAGTTCACCGAGCAGGACCGGGTGCACACGGAGTACAGCAGCGTGGTCGACGGCGGCGTCCAGCCCGCCCCGGCCACGAGTCAGAAGAACTGAGCACTGAGCAAGAAGAACGAGGCGAGGCTTGCGCATGGCCGAGACCCATGTCCTGTTCGTGGAGGACGACGACGTCATCCGTGAGGCCACGACCCTGGCGCTGGAGCGCGACGGGTTCGTGGTCACGGCCATGCCCGACGGCCTGTCCGGCCTTGAGTCCTTCCGCGCGCGCCGGCCCGACATCGCCCTGCTGGACGTGATGGTGCCGGGCATGGACGGCGTGAGCCTGTGCCGCCGCATCCGCGACGAGTCCACCGTCCCCGTCATCATGCTGTCGGCGCGCGCCGACTCCATCGACGTGGTGCTCGGCCTGGAGGCGGGCGCCGACGACTACGTCACCAAGCCCTTCGACGGTTCCGTACTCGTCGCCCGGATCCGCGCCGTGCTGCGCCGTTTCGACCACTCCGGCGGCGCGCAGAACGGCGGCCCGGGCACCCCCGACCACGGCCCGGACGGCGAGCGCGGGGTGCTCTCCTTCGGCGACCTGGAAGTGGACACCGAGGGCATGGAGGTCCGCAGGTCGGGCGCCAACGTGGCACTGACGCCGACGGAGATGCGGCTGCTGCTGGAGTTCTCCTCCGCGCCCGGCACCGTCCTGTCGCGCGACCGGCTCCTGGAGCGGGTCTGGGACTACGACTGGGGCGGCGACACCCGCGTCGTGGACGTCCACGTCCAGCGGCTGCGCACCAAGATCGGGCAGGACCGGATCGAAACGGTCCGGGGCTTCGGATACAAGCTGAAAGCATGAGACGGTTCACCCTCCGCACGGGGATCCGCTGGAAGATCGCACTCGCCATCGCCGCCGTGGGCGCCCTCGTGACGATCGCGCTGAGTCTGGTGGTGCACAGCGCCGCCCGCGTGTCGATGCTGGGCAGCGCACGCGAAGTCCAGCTGGAGCGCGTGCAGTTCATCTCCCGCAACGCCGAGGCCGGGCGCAAGCCCCCGATGGGGGCCAAGCTCAACGATCCCGAACTGCCCGCCGAACTCCGGCAGCAGGCGCAGTCGGGGCGGCGCGGGACGTACATCCAGGAGCGCCGGCACGGAGTGCCCGAGGTGTGGGCCGCCGTACCGCTCGGCAACGGCCAGGTGCTGTCGCTGCACACGCCCTTCCGGGAGAGCGCTGACCTGCTCCCCGACCTCGACCGGGCGCTGGTCGTCGGCGGACTCGCCGCCGTCATCGGCGGATCGGCGCTCGGCGTCCTCATCGGCGGCCAGATCTCGCGCCGGCTGCGCAAGGCGGCCGCCGCCGCGCAGCGGGTGGCGCACGGTGATCCCGACGTACGGGTACGGGACGCGGTCGGCGGTGTCGTCCGCGACGAGACGGACGACCTCGCCCGGGCCGTGGACGCCATGGCCGATGCCCTGCAGCAGCGGCTGGAGGCCGAGCAGCGGGTGACCGCGGACATCGCGCACGAGCTGCGGACCCCGGTGACGGGTCTGCTCACCGCCGCGGAACTGCTGCCCCCGGGGCGGCCCACGGAGCTGGTCCGCGACCGCGCGCAGGCGCTGCGCGCGCTGGTCGAGGACGTGCTGGAGGTGGCCCGGCTGGACAGCGCCTCGGAGCGGGCGGAGCTCCAGGAGGTGGCGCTGGGCGAGTTCGTGAGCCGGCGCGTGAAGGTGCTGATGCCGGAGGCGACCGTACGGATCGTCGCGGACGAGATCGTCAGCACCGATCCGCGCCGGCTGGAGCGGATCCTGGGCAACCTGCTCGCCAACGCCGCCCGGTACGGGCGGCCGCCGGTCCAGGTCGACGTCGAGGGACGGGTGGTGCGGGTACGCGACCACGGGCCGGGCTTCCCCGAGGCACTGCTGCGCGAGGGGCCGAGCCGGTTCCGTACCGGGTCGACGGACCGCGCCGGTGTGGGGCACGGGCTGGGGCTGACCATCGCGGAGGGTCAGGCGCGGGTGCTGGGCGCCCGGCTGACCTTCCGCAACGTGGCAGCTCCCGGGGTGCCGGACCGCTCGGTGACGGCGGCGGGCACGCCCGTCGGCGCGGCGGCCGGAGCGGTCGCGGTGCTGTGGCTGCCGGAGCACGCGCCGACGGCGACGGGCAGCTTCCCGGTCCTGAAGCTGCCGCCGGGCTGACGCGGGGGCATGCCGCCGTCGGCCCCGGTACGGGGCCGACGGGCACCGGACCGACGGGTACCCGACCGACGGACACCGGACCGGCGGATACCGGGCCGGCGGGTACCGGACCGGCTGGTACCGGACCGGCGGACCGGGCCGACGGGTACCGGGCCGTACCCGTCCACGGGTGCGTGTCCTAGGCTCCCTCTCATGACCGACGGCACGTATCCCCCGAGCAGCCCGCAGCCCGAACCCGCCCCCGGCAGCGGCGGATACGGGTTCCCTCCGGGACCGCCCGCCCAGAACGGCTACGGCTACGGCTACGGCTACCCGGCCGCACACGAGGGCTACGGCTACCCGCAGCCCGGGCAGCAGCCGAACCCCTACCAGCAGGACGCGGCCCCGGCCGGGCCGGGCCTCACGAGGCTGGCCGGTCCGGACACACCCGGCGCGGCGGAGCAGCCCGACTGGGAGGCCATGGCCGACCGCTCCGAGGCGGCGCGACGCAAGAAGAAGCGGTGGGTGCTGGTCGGCGGGACGACCGCACTGGTGCTGCTGGCCGGTGGTGGAACGTTCTTCCTGATGAGCGGCCAGGGCGACACCGCGGACGGGACGAACGCCCAGCCCTCGGCGTCGGCCGCGCCGGATGGGTCTAAGTCGCCCATGCCCTATACGGCCACGGTCGCGGGTGACGACAGGCTGCTGCGCGACAGCTACGGGCAGATCGGCATCCGGATGGGCCCCGGCCTCAAGGTCGCCCCCGTGGGCGAGCGGTTCCAGGTCCTCGGCAAGGGCAACGGGACCGCGTGGGGGCAGGCCGCCGAGCCCGTCGTCGACGTCACCAAGAGCTTCACGGTCACGGCGCGCGTCTACAACTCCGCCGCCAAGGGCTCACGGATCGCGATCAGCCAGGGCGACGGGGAGTCCTACTCCTTCGAGCTCGGCGTGACCGAGGTGAACGGCAAGCAGGCCTGGATCTTCCGGGTGCAGACGGGCGACAAGGGCGCCGAGGCGACCACGCGGACCGTCGCCGCCGAGGGGCTCAACGTCCTGAAGACGCCGACGCTGCTGATGGCCACGTACGACGCGGAGAAGAAGGCCATCGCCCTCTACGTGGACGGCAAGAAGGCCGGCGAGACGCCGGTCCCGGGGATCTGGCAGGGCCCCGGCCCGATGCAGCTCGGCCGGTCCCGGCACCACAACATCTGGACGGGGGCGTGGCTGGGCGGCCTGCACAACATCAAGGTGTACGACGCGGCCTTCACGCAGGAGCAGGCCGCCGGGTACAAGGAGGGCAAGCTCTCGCCGGAGCCGAAGCCGGCGCACGCCTGGCTGCTCACCTGGCCCTGACCCGACCCGGACCTGACCCGGACCTGACCGGCGGCGAACGGGTACGACGACGCCGACCGGCCCAGTGGGCCGGTCGGCGTCGTCGTGAAAGGGTCTCGCGCGCGTCGGTCGCGGATCGGTCGCAGATCAGATGCTGACGCCGTTGGTGCGCAGGAAGGCCACCGGGTTGAGGGCGGAGCCGTAGTTCGGGGTGGTGCGGATCTCGAAGTGCAGGTGCGGGCCGCTGGAGTTGCCGGTGTTGCCCGACAGGGCGATGCGCTGCTTGACGGAGACCTTCTGGCCGATCTTGACCTGGATCTTCGACAGGTGCGCGTACTGCGAGTACGTGTTGTTCGCGTGCTTGATCACGATGGCGTTGCCGTACGCGGGGCCGTCGCCGCCGCCGTTCGGGCCGGCCTTGACGACGACGCCGGCGGCCACGGCGTTGACCGGGGTGCCGACCGGGACGGCGAAGTCCTGGCCGGAGTGCTTGCGGGCCCACATGCTGCCGCCCTTGCCGAAGGTCGCGGACAGCGTGTACTTCTCCAGCGGCTTGTCCCAGAGACCGGCCTTCTTCTTCGCCGCGGCAGCGGCGTCGGCGGCGGCGGGAACCGTCTGCGGGGCGTCGGCGAAGGCGGCGGTCGTCCCGGCCCCGAGAGCCAGCACAGCACCGAGGGTTGCGCCGACGGTGATACGGGTAGAACGGGTGATGACGCGCTTCGCGGACATAAAGCAGACCTCCGGGGCCGGGGACAAGGGCGATCACGCCCGTCTCGGGCATGAAGTGACCCGGCACGCTCAGCCATGTGCCGGGTGGGCTCATCCTTGGTAACCCGTATGTCCGGACATCCCCAAACGTCCCCGTTTACTACCGGGGCTCGTAGGCGCGGCGGGGTGACGTGGCCCGTTGACAGGATTCACCGTGGGCGAGACCACTCCGCTGACCTCCGCAGGGCCCTTTCGATCTACGAAACCCCGTCGTATGTCCGATTTGTTCTGTGCCGCTTGTCACCGGCCCGTCCCAGAACCGACCGCTTCGGAACCGTGCGAATGTGACTGGCGCTACGCCCACCAGCCGCCGCGGCGTACGTCGGCCTCACGGCCCGGCCCGCTGCCGGGATCGAGCCCCGCGGCGCGGCGTACGGGCAGGAGCAGCAACAGGGGCGGCCCCGGGACTCGGAAGTCCCGGGGCCGCCCCTGTTACCGCTCAGTCGCGCTTACGCGCCCTTCGACAGGTCCGGGCCGGAGCCCGTGGCCTCGATCGGGGGGAGGTCGGGCAGCGCCGACTTCTCCTCGCCGCGGAAGGTGAACTTGGCCTCCTCGCCCTCACCCTCCTTGCCGACGACCACGATGTGGCCGGGGCGCAGCTCGCCGAAGAGGATCTTCTCCGACAGCACGTCCTCGATCTCGCGCTGGATGGTCCGGCGCAGCGGCCGGGCACCCAGGATCGGGTCGTAGCCGCGCTTGGCGAGCAGGAGCTTCGCGTCGCCGCTCAGCTCGATGCCCATGTCGCGGTCCTTGAGGCGCTCGTCGACCTTGGCGATCATCAGGTCGACGATCTGGATGATGTCTTCCTCGGTGAGCTGGTGGAAGACGACCGTGTCGTCGACACGGTTCAGGAACTCGGGCCGGAAGTGCTGCTTGAGCTCTTCGTTGACCTTCGCCTTCATCCGCTCGTAGCCGGTCTTCGTGTCGCCCTGCGCCGCGAAGCCCAGGTTGAAGCCCTTCGAGATGTCCCGGGTGCCCAGGTTGGTCGTCATGATGATGACCGTGTTCTTGAAGTCCACGACCCGGCCCTGGGAGTCGGTCAGGCGACCGTCCTCCAGGATCTGGAGAAGGGAATTGAAGATATCCGGGTGGGCCTTCTCGACCTCGTCGAAGAGGACGACGGAGAACGGCTTGCGGCGCACCTTCTCGGTGAGCTGGCCGCCCTCTTCGTAGCCCACGTAACCGGGGGGCGAGCCGAAGAGGCGGGAAACCGTGTGCTTCTCGCTGAACTCCGACATGTCGAGGGAGATCAGCGCGTCCTCGTCGCCGAAGAGGAATTCGGCGAGCGTCTTGGAGAGCTCGGTCTTACCGACACCGGACGGGCCGGCGAAGATGAACGAGCCACCCGGGCGCTTCGGGTCCTTCAGACCCGCACGGGTACGACGGATCGCCTGGGAGAGCGCCTTGATGGCGTCCTTCTGGCCGATGACCCGGCGGTGGAGCTCGTCCTCCATGCGGAGCAGTCGCGAGGACTCCTCCTCGGTGAGCTTGAAGACGGGAATGCCGGTCGCGGTCGCGAGGACCTCGGCGATGAGCTCGCCGTCGACCTCGGCGACGACGTCCATGTCGCCGGCCTTCCATTCCTTCTCGCGCTTGGTCTTCGCCGCGAGCAGCTGCTTCTCCTTGTCGCGGAGGGAAGCCGCCTTCTCGAAGTCCTGGGAGTCGATGGCCGACTCCTTGTCCCGGCGCACGCCCGCGATCTTCTCGTCGAACTCGCGGAGGTCCGGCGGCGCGGTCATCCGGCGGATGCGCATCCGGGAGCCGGCCTCGTCGATCAGGTCGATCGCCTTGTCCGGGAGGAAGCGGTCCGAGATGTACCGGTCGGCCAGCGTCGCCGCCTGGACGAGGGCCTCGTCCGTGATGGAGACGCGGTGGTGGGCCTCGTAGCGGTCGCGCAGGCCCTTGAGGATCTCGATCGTGTGGGGGAGGGAAGGCTCCGCCACCTGGATCGGCTGGAAACGGCGTTCGAGGGCCGCGTCCTTCTCAAGGTGCTTGCGGTACTCGTCGAGCGTCGTGGCACCGATGGTCTGGAGCTCACCACGGGCCAGCATGGGCTTGAGGATGCTGGCGGCGTCGATCGCGCCCTCGGCGGCACCCGCACCCACGAGGGTGTGGAGCTCGTCGATGAACAGGATGATGTCGCCGCGGGTGCGGATCTCCTTGAGCACCTTCTTCAGGCGCTCCTCGAAGTCACCGCGGTAGCGGGAGCCGGCGACCAGGGCGCCGAGGTCAAGCGTGTAGAGGTGCTTGTCCTTGAGGGTCTCGGGGACCTCGCCCTTGACGATGGCCTGGGCCAGGCCCTCGACGACGGCGGTCTTGCCGACGCCGGGCTCGCCGATGAGGACCGGGTTGTTCTTCGTACGGCGGGACAGCACCTGCATGACCCGCTCGATCTCCTTCTCGCGCCCGATGACCGGGTCGAGCTTGGATTCGCGGGCAGCCTGGGTGAGGTTGCGGCCGAACTGGTCCAGGACGAGGGAGGTCGAGGGGGTGCCCTCGGCCGGGCCGCCGGCCGTGGCCGACTCCTTGCCCCCGCCGGTGTAGCCGGAGAGCAGCTGGATGACCTGCTGCCGGACTCGGTTGAGATCGGCGCCCAGCTTCACGAGGACCTGGGCGGCGACGCCCTCGCCCTCGCGGATCAGGCCGAGCAGGATGTGCTCGGTGCCGATGTAGTTGTGGCCGAGCTGGAGGGCCTCTCGGAGCGAAAGCTCCAGGACCTTCTTCGCCCGCGGGGTGAAGGGGATGTGGCCGGACGGGGCCTGCTGCCCCTGACCGATGATCTCCTCAACCTGCTGGCGAACAGCCTCGAGCGAAATCCCGAGGCTCTCCAGGGCCTTAGCGGCGACACCCTCACCCTCGTGGATCAAGCCCAGGAGGATGTGCTCGGTGCCGATGTAGTTGTGGTTGAGCATCCGGGCTTCTTCCTGAGCCAGGACGACAACCCGCCGCGCGCGGTCGGTGAACCTCTCGAACATCGTTTATCGCTCCTCAGAGCGGTCGGGCAGTTCGGGGTCGGTCCCCGCCCTGTCCTTCCGCATGCTAGTCCCGTGGGGCGGGACAGCTCATTCCAACTGCCGACATCCGTCCACGGCTCACCCCTGCATCAGCGGGAAAACCGGCTTGAAGAGCCGACAACTGCTCCAACTCGATGGTGCGAGACGATGTTCCCGCAGGCCAGGCAGATACCCGTCATGCGTGTACGCCGACGGCGAACGGAAGCCGGTCAAATCAGCGTGTCGCCCCGATCCACTAGGAATGTCTTACCCGTAAGGGCTGACACTCCATGCCGGTGACGCCGGTTCCCTCCGCTGAGGGCGAACAGAGTTCCGTCTCGAATGTGGGACTCCACCACCGCGGACGTTTACGTTCCGCACATCTTCGCGTGCGGAACGTCACATCCACCGTAACCCCGAAGCGTTTCTGCAGTTGCTCCGGGTATGGCCGCAACCGTCCTGCCGACCGTCCCGCCGCCCCGCGTCGCGCCCGAGGAGGACGCCTGCGCCGCCTGGTACGGGAAGGTGCTCGGCTGGACCGTCACGGGCGGGCCGCCGGTCCAGCTCGTGACCGGTGTCGGCTTCGACGTGCTGGAGCTGCCGTCGGACGCGGGGACGGCGCTGTTGCGCCGGCCGGTCGCCACGGGTCCGGTGGCCGTGATGGGGCGCCGGATGCGGTTCCTGGTGGCCTCGGGGAGCGCGGAGGAGCTCGACGGGCTGCTCGACTGGCTGGAGTGGGGCGGGGTCGCCCTGGATCTGACCGCCCTGGGTGCGGGCGGGCGGATCACCGCTCCGGCTCCCCCGGGACGGCTCCCGGGAGGAAGCCCCCGGGGGGCCGCCGTATGGCTGCGACCCCCCGAGCAGGGGTGTGAGGCACTGCTGCCGGCCCTGCCCGGCCCCGGGCGGGCCGCAGGGCCCGATCTCGTACGCCTGGTCGCGGCGGCGGCGACGGAATGCCACCGGGCGCGCCTGGGCCGGCGTACGAACGGGGTCCGTCAGCCCTTGGCCTTCTCGTAGGCCTCGCGGATCTCGGCCGGAACGCGGCCGCGGTCGTTGACGTTGTAGCCGTTCACCTTGGCCCACGCGCGGATCTCGGCCGTGTCGGGGTTACCGGTCGCCGCGGCGCGGCCCTTGGCGCGGGCAGCGGTGGCACGGCCACCGGTACGGCGGCCGCCCTTGGTGTACGGGTCGAGCAGACCGCGGAGCTTTTCAGCGTTGGCGGTGGTGAGGTCGATCTCGTAGGTCTTGCCGTCCAGAGCGAACGTCACCGTCTCGTCCGCCTCGCCGCCGTCGAGGTCGTCGACAAGAAGGACCTGAACCTTCTGTGCCACCGGGATTTCCTTTCATCGAAAAGCAGTACGCGGAAAGGAAACCGCTTTTCCCGGGAAAACACAAACCCCCCGGGAGAGGTTCAGGACCGCAACGAGGCGGGAAACGTGCGCGATTCGGACATAGGCCACAGGTGCGCGGAGCACCGGAAAAGCTGAGGCCATCGATCAGAGGTGCAGAAGCATCCGGCTGTTGCCCAAGGTGTTCGGCTTCACTCGTTCGAGACCGAGGAACTCGGCGACGCCCTCGTCATAGGAACGCAAGAGCTCCATGTAGACATCGGTGTCGACCGGGGTCTCGCCGATCTCGACGAAGCCGTGCTTCGCGAAGAACTCGACTTCGAAGGTGAGGCAGAAAACCCGGCTCACCCCGAGCGTACGGGCTGTACTCAACAACTGCTGCAGCACCCGATGGCCCACGCCGGCGCCCTTCAGGTCGCGGTCCACCGCGAGAGTGCGCACTTCGGCCAGGTCTTCCCACATCACGTGGAGTGCACCGCAGCCCACCACCTGTGCATCGGAGTCGCGTTCCGCGACCCAGAACTCCTGGATGTCCTCGTAAAGGACGACCGGTGCTTTGTCGAGCAGGATCCGCTGCTGCACGTACTGGTCGAGCAGGCGGCGCAGCGCGGGAACATCGCGTGTGCGGGCACGGCGGATCGTCACTGTTTCTGCGTGTGCAGAGGAAAACTCTCCCATGGCTGCGGACGCTATCGCTCCGGCGGCGTCGGGGGCCCGGCGGACTCCCCCTCGGCCTCGGGCGGCGCGGAGACTTCGGTGGGGGGTTCGGTGGAGACTTCGGTGGAGACTTCGGTGGGGGCTTCCGTACGGGCTTCCGTACGGGCTTCCGCGGGGGTCTCCGTGGCGGACTCGTCGTCGTGCTGAACGACCCGGACGGCGTCCCGGAGGGCTTCGCGCTGTTCCGCGGACATCATGCCGAAGAAGGCGACGAGAGCGGCGGCGGGGTTGTCGCTCGTCGACCAGGCTTCGTTCATCAGTGCGGCCGAGTAGGCGGCGCGGGTGGAGACCGCGGTATATCGATAGGCGCGGCCTTCGGCTTCCCGGCGGACCCAGCCCTTCTGATGGAGATTGTCCATAACGGTCATGACCGTGGTGTACGCGATGGACCGTTCCTGCTGGAGGTCTTCCAGGACTTCGCGAACGGTGACCGGGCGGTTCCACTGCCACACCCGCGTCATCACGGCGTCTTCGAGTTCTCCCAAGGGGCGAGGCACACCAGCACGATAGTGCGGGTTGTGCGGAATTGCCCGACTATTCACCCGGCAACGCGCCACAAAATCGGGCGCACGGTCCGTACCCGTACGCCCGCGCGGCTAGTTCTGCTGCTGGCGGGTGGCTTCGGCCCGGGCGATCACGGCGTCGACCGCCGCGTCCTCCTTGGACTTGTTGGAGCCGCCCTGGCTCTTCACGATCGTCACGACGAGGGCGATGAAGAACGCGGCCATCACGAAGGGGGGCACGAGCGCGGAGACGTAGTCCATGCCCCCAGCCTAGCCACCCGCGCCCGGTCCGGTCCGGGTGGGTGAGGGGTGGGTCCCGCCCCGCCACCCGGACCGCCCGGAGGCGCTCACACGACGGCGAGCCCGGACGCCGGGGGCGCGGTGGGCTTGCGGCGCGGCGGGAAGACCTCGCCGGGGGTGGGGACCGGCCGCTCGGGGCGCGGGCGTTCCTTGGGCGCGGGCGCCGGCCGCGGCGGCTCCGCCCGGCCGCCCGCCAGGGTCAGCAGGCGCGTGCGGGGCGCGGGGGCCGTGGTCAGGCGGCGCCGTACGGATCGCTCCGCGACCGCCCGGGCCCGCTCCAGCAGCGCGGCGGCGGCCGGGTCGGCCCGGAGCGCGCGCAGGGCCGCGAGGTCGTCGGGGACCGGCTCGTAGCCGGTGGCGAGGGCCTCCCGGAGCAGTGCCAGGTAGCCGGGGAGGCTGCCGGGCAGGGCGCCGCGGTAGCGGGCCAGATCGTCCAGGACGAAGGCTCTGAGCCGGCCCGCCTCCCGGACCGCTTCGTCCACCGACTGCGCGAGGTGCAGGCAGTCCTGGACCTCCTCGGCCGCCAGGGGGGCCGAGGAGGACTGAAGGGCGTGGGCGAGCGAACGCCTGAGCACGTGCAGCTCAGCGGCGCTGAACGCCATGCCGCCGCGGGATCCGTAGGGCGTGGGCATGGGCCCGAAGATACGCGCTAATCGGACAAAATCCCCTTAAGAGGGGTGGCTGCGGCGCGGCGCGGGCGGACCCCGCGCCGAACCTCAGCCGTTCTCCTTGACGGCGTGCAGGAAGTCCGTCCAGGCGGCCTGGGTCGTGGCCAGGACCAGGTGGGCGGGGTCGACGCGGTCGGCGACCTTGACGAGGGCTCCGGGGGTGACGGCGACGTAGACGCAGGCGTCTCCGTCGCCGCAGAACGAGGACTTCCGCCACGTGGGCTGAGCGGTCATGGTGTCTCCTCCGGGCACGGTGGCCGGTAAGTGCGGTCAAGGGACGGTAACTCCGCGGCCGGTCCCCACCGGCGACTTTCACGCAATTCGGTGTGTCGCCGCTTCCCTCCGGGGGTGCGGGTGGTACACGGCGGCACCGGCCCGTCGCAGGCCCGCGACCGTTCGGCGGACGCCGTCCGGGCCCGCGCCGACGGGCCGCGGCGTGGCTGTTTCCGGCCCCCGGGGCGGCGTCGGACGCGGTGCGCGACGGCCGGTGCCCGCCCCCGCAGGCGGGCGTTCAGATGCGGGCCACGAAGGCCGAAACCGCTTCCTGGACGTCGGATTCCGTCCCGGACAGGCCCGGCTCGGCGATGTCCAGCTCGGTCACCGCGAGGCCGGGCGGGCCCCCGGCCGACCAGCGGCGGAAGAGGACCGTGCCGGTCTCCTCCGCCTGCCGCAGGCCCGCGTCCGTCAGGCCGCCACGAGCCGGTCGTCGCGCCGCGTTTCGTCGTTGCTGTCGCTCATGGCCCCTGATCCTCGCCGCTCGTCCCCGGTCGGCCAAGAGCCCCACGGGCTAGCATGGCGGCGTATCGTCCGGTACCCCCGCGGACTGGAACGGAAGGCATTCCCCGCGTGAATCCATCACAGCAGCCACGCCCTGCCCGGCTCGCCGTCGGCGTCGTCGGGGCGGGGCGGGTCGGCCCCGCCCTGGCCCGTGCGCTCCAGCAGGCGGGCCACCGTCCCGTCGCCGTGTCGGGCGTCTCCGACGCCTCCGTGCGCCGCGCCGCGCGCATGCTGCCCGACGTGCCGCTCGTGCCACCCGCACAGGTGCTGGAGCTGGCCGACCTGGTCCTGCTGACCGTCCCCGACGACGCGCTGCCGTCGCTCGTGGAGGGGCTCGCGGAGACCGGGGCGGTCCGGCCCGGACAGCTGCTCGTGCACACCTCGGGCCGGTACGGGACCGCCGTGCTCGACCCGGCGCGCCGTGCGGGCGCCCTGCCGCTGGCCCTGCACCCCGCGATGACCTTCACCGGCACCGAGGTCGACGTGCAGCGGCTGGCCGGCTGCTCCTTCGGCGTCACCGCCCCCGACGAGCTGCGGCTGGCCGCCGAGGCCCTGGTCATCGAGATGGGCGGGGAGCCCGAATGGATCGCGGAGGAGAACCGGGCGCTCTACCACGCGGCGCTGGCCCTCGGCGCGAACCACCTCGTCACCCTGGTCGCCCAGTCCCTGGAGCTGCTGCGCAAGGCCGGGGTCGCGCACCCCGACCGGATGCTCGGCCCGCTGCTCGGAGCGGCCCTCGACAACGCCCTGCGGTCCGGCGACGCGGCCCTGACCGGGCCGGTGGCCCGCGGAGACGCCGGTACGGTCGCCGCGCACGTCTCGGAGCTGCGCCGGCACGCACCGGGCACGGTCGCCGGATACCTGGCCATGGCCCGCACCACCGCCGACCGGGCCCTCGCCCACGGTCTGCTCAAGCCCGAACTCGCCGAGGACCTGCTCGGTGTACTCGCCGACACGGACCCTGACGGGGGCGACCAGTGACCGAGCTGCTGCTGCACACCGCCGACGAGCTGCACGAGCTGCCGCGCACCGGGCGGCGGGCCGTCGTGATGACCATGGGCGCCCTCCACGAGGGCCACGCCACCCTGATCCGGACCGCCCGTGAGGCGGCCGGGCCCGAGGGGCAGGTCGTCGTCACCGTCTTCGTCAACCCGCTGCAGTTCGGGGCGGGCGAGGACCTCGACCGCTACCCCCGCACCCTCGACGCGGACCTGGCGATCGCCCGGGAGGCGGGCGCCGACGCCGTGTTCGCCCCCGCCGTCGAGGAGGTCTACCCGGGCGGGGAGCCGCAGGTGCGGATCAGTGCCGGCCCGATGGGCGAGCGCCTCGAAGGGGCCACCCGGCCCGGCCACTTCGACGGGATGCTGACCGTCGTCGCCAAGCTGCTCCACCTGACCCGGCCCGACCTCGCCCTGTTCGGCCAGAAGGACGCGCAGCAACTGGCCCTGATCCGGCGGATGGTGACCGACCTGAACTTCCCCGTCGAGGTGGTCGGCGTACCGACCGTCCGCGAGGAGGACGGGCTGGCGCTGTCGTCCCGCAACCGCTACCTCTCCCCCGCGGACCGGCAGACCGCCCTGGCGCTGTCCCGGGCCCTGTTCGCGGGCCGTGACCGGCTCGCCGCACAGGCCGCGCTGCGGGCCCGCGCCGAGGCCGCCCCGGCCACCGACGAGCGGGCCACCGCCCTGGCCCGGCTGGGCGAGATCCGCGCCTCGGCCGACGCGCACGCCGTCTCGGCGGCCTGTACGGGCCTGCCGGACGCGGTCCGGGCCGCGGCGGGCCACGTACTGGCCGACGCGGCCCGCTCGGAGCCGCCCCTCGTGCTGGACTACCTGGCGCTGGTGGACCCGCAGGACTTCACCGAGGCCGGTCCCGGCTTCACCGGGCAGGCCGTACTGGCGGTCGCCGCGAAGGTGGGCACGACCCGGCTGATCGACAACATCCCATTGGAATTCGGAGCACACTCGTGAGCACCCCTGGCAGAGGCCCCGCAGGCAGCACCGGCATACGGTTGCACGCCCCGGCGCCCGGCTGGTCCCTGGACGCCGACGTCGTGGTCGTCGGCTCCGGCGTGGCGGGGCTGACCGCCGCGCTGCGCTGCGCGGCCGCGGGCCGCCGTACCGTCGTGGTCACCAAGGCCCGGCTCGACGACGGCTCCACCCGCTGGGCCCAGGGCGGCATCGCCGCGGCCCTCGGCGAGGGCGACACCCCCGAGCAGCACCTCGACGACACCCTGGTCGCGGGCGCCGGCCTGTGCGACGAGGAGGCCGTACGGCTGCTCGTCACCGAGGGCCCGGACGCGGTGCGGCGGCTGATCGCGGCCGGTGCAGTCTTCGACACCTCCGCCGAGACCGGGGAGATAGAGCTGACCCGCGAGGGCGGCCACCACCGCCGGCGGATCGCGCACGCGGGCGGCGACGCCACCGGCGCCGAGATCTCGCGGGCGCTGGTCGAGGCCGTGCACGCCGCGGGCATAGAGACCGTGGAGAACGCGCTCGTCCTCGACCTCCTCCAGGACGCCCGGGGCCGTACGGCCGGTGTCACCCTGCACGTCATGGGCGAGGGCCAGCACGACGGCGTCGGCGCCGTCCACGCGCCCGCCGTGATCCTGGCGACCGGCGGCATGGGCCAGGTCTTCTCGGCGACGACGAACCCGTCGGTGTCCACCGGTGACGGGGTGGCGCTCGCGCTGCGCGCCGGGGCGGAGGTCTCGGACCTGGAGTTCGTGCAGTTCCACCCGACGGTGCTGTTCCTCGGCCCGGACGCCGAGGGCCAGCAGCCGCTGGTGTCGGAGGCCGTGCGGGGCGAGGGCGCCCACCTCGTCGACGCGGACGGCGTGCGCTTCATGGTCGGCCAGCACGAGCTGGCCGAGCTGGCCCCGCGCGACATCGTCGCCAAGGGCATCATGCGCCGCATGCAGGAGCAGGGCGCGCAGCACATGTACCTGGACGCCCGGCACTTCGGCGCCGAGATGTGGGAGCAGCGCTTCCCCACGATCCTGGCCGCCTGCCGCTCGCACGGCATCGACCCGGTGACCAAGCCGATCCCGGTGGCGCCCGCCGCGCACTACGCCTCCGGCGGCGTACGGACCGACCTGCACGGCCGCACCACCGTCCCCGGCCTGTACGCGTGCGGCGAGGTGGCCTGCACAGGAGTGCACGGCGCGAACCGGCTGGCCTCCAACTCCCTGCTGGAGGGGCTGGTCTTCGCCGAGCGGATCGCCGAGGACATCACCGCGCAGGAGTACGGCGGGGGCGGCCCCGGCGTACCGGTGCCCTCGACCGGGCCGCTGCAGCCCGCCGGGGCCCGGTACGAGATCCAGCGGATCATGACGGACGGCGCGGGCGTGCTCCGCTCCGCCCGCTCGCTGGCGGCGGCGGCCGAGGCCCTGGAGGGGCTGTACGCCACCGCCCTGAACGATCTCGAAGCGCACGGCAAGACCGCCGAACCCGGTGTGGACACCTGGGAGGCCACGAACCTGCTGTGCGTGGCGCGGGTCCTGGTCGCCGCCGCACGGCGCCGCGAGGAGACCCGCGGCTGCCACTGGCGCGAGGACCACCCGGACCGGGACGATGCGCGGTGGCGCCGCCACCTCGTGGTCCGGCTCTCGGCCACCGAGAAGCGGGCCCTGGTCGTCGTACCCACCGACTCCGCGGACTTCCCGTCCGTGCACCCCCTGAGCACCCCGAGCCTGGAGCAGTGACCGTGAGCACCCCCGAACTTCCCCTGATCGACCAGAACGACGGCGGCTGCGGCGACGACTGCGCCTGCGGCGACGGCGAGGAGAGCGGCCTCGACCCGGCGCTGGCCCAGCTGCTCGCGGACGCGGGCCTGGACCCCATCGAGGTCGAGGACATCGCCCACATGGCGCTCTCCGAGGACCTCGACGGCGGCGTGGACGTCACCACCGTGGCCACGGTCCCCGAGGACGCGGAGGCCGTCGCCGACTTCGTCGCCCGCGAGGACGGCGTCGTCGCGGGCCTGCGCATCGCCGAGGCGGTGTTCTCCGTGGTGTGCACGGAGGCCTTCGAGGTGGAGCGGCACGCGGAGGACGGCGACACCGTCAAGGCCGGCGAGGTGCTGCTGTCGGTCCGCGCCCGCACCCGTGACCTGCTGACGGCCGAGCGCAGCGCGCTGAACATCCTGTGCCGCCTGTCGGGCATCGCGACGGCCACCCGCCGCTGGGCGGACGTGCTGGAGGGCACGAAGGCCAGGGTCCGCGACACCCGCAAGACGACGCCGGGCCTGCGTTCGCTGGAGAAGTACGCGGTCCGCTGCGGCGGCGGCGTCAACCACCGCATGTCGCTGTCGGACGCGGCGCTGGTGAAGGACAACCACGTGGTCGCCGCGGGCGGTGTCGCGCAGGCCTTCACCGCGGTGCGCGAGGCCTTCCCGGAGGTCCCGATCGAGGTCGAGGTGGACACGATGCACCAGGTCCGCGAGGTCCTGGACGCGGGCGCCGACCTGATCCTGCTGGACAACTTCACGGTCCCGGAGACCGAGGAGGCCGTCACGCTGGTGGCCGGCCGGGCGGTGCTGGAGTCCTCCGGGCGCCTCACGCTGGACACCGCCCGGGCGTACGCGGAGACCGGTGTGGACTACCTGGCGGTCGGCGGGCTGACCCACTCCTCGCCGATCCTGGACATCGGTCTCGATCTGCGCGAGGCGGTGTAACCGGTGCTCCTCACCATCGACGTGGGCAACACCCACACGGTCCTGGGCCTGTTCGACGGTGACGAGATCGTCGAGCACTGGCGCATCTCGACCGACCCGCGGCGCACGGCCGACGAGATGGCCGTGCTGATGCAGGGCCTGATGGGCATGCACCCGATGCTCGGCAGCGAGCTCGGCGACGGGATCCACGGCATCGCGATCTGTTCGACGGTGCCGTCGGTCCTGCACGAGCTGCGCGAGGTCACCCGGCGCTACTACGGCGACGTGCCGGCGGTGCTGGTGGAGCCGGGCGTCAAGACGGGCGTGCCGATCCTCATGGACAACCCGAAGGAGGTCGGCGCGGACCGCATCATCAACGCGGTCGCGGCGGTCGAGCTCTACGGCGGTCCGGCGATCGTGGTCGACTTCGGTACGGCGACCACCTTCGACGCGGTGTCCGCGAAGGGCGAGTACGTGGGCGGGGTGATCGCCCCGGGGATAGAGATCTCGATGGAGGCGCTCGGCGTGCGGGGCGCGCAGCTGCGCAAGATCGAGCTGGCCCGGCCGCGCCACGTGATCGGCAAGTCCACGGTCGAGGCGATGCAGTCGGGCGTGATCTACGGTTTCGCGGGTCAGGTCGACGGGGTCGTGGCCCGGATGGCCAGGGAGCTGGCCGGGCCGAACGGCGATCCGGAAGACGTCCGGGTCATCGCGACCGGCGGGCTGGCCCCGATGGTGCTGGGCGAGTCGTCGGTGATCGACGACCACGAGCCGTGGCTGACGCTGATCGGGCTGCGGCTGGTGTACCAGCGCAACGCGCCGAACTTCGAGTGACGCCGCCGGGAGGGGGGCCGCGGACGCGGCCGCCCTCCCGGTCAGGCGCGGACTTCGACCCACAGCAGCTTTCCCCCGGCGTCCCCGTACAGCCCCGTCCCGCCGAGCGGATAGCCGCCCCAGTTGGCGGCGTACGCCCGTACGAGGAACAGCCCGCGGCCCCGCTCGGCGCCCGGCTGCGGTGCCGCGACGGGTGGGTCCGTTCCGAAGGGTGCAGGGATGTGCGGATTGCTGTCCCAGACGCTGACACGCAGCCGGGTGGACCCCATGGCCCGGAGCCGGAGCGTGTACGGGCCGTCGGAGTAGAGGTAGGCGTTGGCCAGCAGCTCACCGGCCAACAGCTCGGCCGTCTCCACGAGTTCACTCATCGCGTGCGTCCGGAGTACGGAGCGCAGGGTCTGGCGGGCGAGGCCGGGGGCGCGGGGATCTTGCGGGAGTTGCAGGCTGTAGGCCCACGACGGAGATACGGTGGCAGGCATGGAAGTCTCCGATCACGGAGGGGTGTTGGTCGCTTCGTACTCGCTGCCCGGTGACCGTGCCGCTCCGTCGAGCGGGGTACTTCCGGGCGGGGTGGCCTGCGTCCCAGATTAGGGTCGCGCAAGTGTTATTTGCGCGGATCTCGTGGGATCCAGGCCCTCATTCGCTCGTGTGAGTGAGTCAGTCGCCGGAAGGGAGTGCCATGGCGGGGCGGGTAGCACTGACGGCCCGGCGCGTCCGCGTCGCCGTTGAGCTGCGCAAGTTGCGGGAACGCTCTGGGCTCACGGCGACCGAGGCCGCACGTCAACTCGGCACCAGCCAGGGGCAGCTGAGCAATGTGGAGACGGGCAGGTTCGGAGTGAGCCCCGAACGCGTCCACGCCATGGCGCAGGTGTACTCCGTCTGCGACCCCGGGCTCATCGACGCACTGGCCGCGATGGCGGGCGACCGTACGAAGGGCTGGTGGGAGCAGTACCGGGGGATCCTGCCGCCTGGCCTCCTCGACCTCGCCGAGCTGGAGCACCACGGTCTGGCGCTGCGCGCCGCTTACACCGTCCACGTGCCCGGCCTGCTGCAGACGGCGGAGCACGCCCGGGAGATCTTCGGGCACGTGCTGCCGCCGCTGCCCCGGGGCGACGTGGAGCACCGCGTCGACCACCGGATCAAGCGGCAGGCCGTCCTCCACCGCGCCGTGCCGGTCCCGTACCGGGCGATCATCCACGAGGCGGCCCTGCGGATGAAGTTCGGCGGGAACGCCGTCGTGAAGGCTCAGCTCGCGCACCTGCTGGAGATGGGAGAGCTGGAGCATGTCCGGATCATGGTGATCCCGTTCGACGCGGGTTCCTTCCCGGGGTCCGGCCAGTCGATCTACTACGTCCACGGACCCGTACCGCAGCTCGACACCGTCCACCTCGACCAGTCCCACGGGCCGGTGCTGGTCGACGCCGAGGCCCAGCTCGCCAAGTACCGGCTGCTCCTGGACCGCATGGAGGGCGCCGCCCTCACGCCCGGCAAGAGCAGGGACTTCATCCACAGCATCCTGCACACCCTGTGAACCGAGGAATCCCCATGACTCAGCTCAGCTGGCGAAAGTCGTCGTTCTGCCAAGAGGGCGAAGCCTGTGTGCACGTGGCGACCACAGCCCCGGACGCCGCCGTGAAGGTGGCCGGCAGCGCCGACCCCGGCGTGGACCACCTCACCGTCTCCCCGACTGCGTGGACGGCATTCCTCCAGACGGTCAAGAGCGCCCCGTGGGGGCGACAGCACTAGTCCAGGGCCGCCAGTGCATCGAACAGCACCCGTCCCTCGGGGCCTCCTCGCCGGAGCAGTAGTCCCGCGACCGTGTGCAGCTCACCCCAAGCGTGCGGTCGCCCCAGTTCTGCCGCGTCCGGTACAGCCGCCAGCGCCGCCTCCAGCGCGGCAGCGGACTCGCCGAAGCCGGCGTGGGCGTGCGCCAGACATGCGCCGTACCAAGCCCGGTCGCGGCGGTATGACGGTGCGAGCCCGGCGAGGCCCCTTGTCAGGTTCCCCGCTGCGGTGCGCCATCGCCCCAGGTGCAGCTCGGCCATGCCCCGCTGGGCCGAGAACCAGGGCTCACCGTAGAAGTACAGCCACGGCGGAGCATCGGTGGCGCCCGCGATGATCCCCTGAGCCTCATCGAGCCTGCGGTACGCCTCGTCGGCCTCGCCCACCAGGGCGTGCCCCCTTCCGGCCATCTGCACTGCCATGGCCCTGGTGGCCTCACCCGCGCCCGGCATCGAGGCCGCCGCCTCGGCGAGTCGCACGCAGCGCCGCCCGTTGCCTCCGGACCACGCCAGATGCGCCTTCATGCTCATCGTGGTGGCCGCCATGTCTCCGTAGCCCGACTCCAGGGCCCAGTCGTAGGAGCGGTCGAACCATCCCAGCGCCACCGGGGCGTTGTCCTGGTCCTGGGCCATCCAGGCAAGGAACTGGGCGTACTCGGCCATCACCTTCACCAGACGGTCTGCCAAGGGCCCGCGGGCCTGTGCGTAGAACCCTGCCACCTGCTGGAACTGCGCGGTCACCACGCCGAACAACGCGTGAGAGCCGAGCGTGTCCTCTGCCCTTCGGTGTGCGGCCAGTAAGTCTTCCAGCGAGTCCAGAGAAGCGGCGTCCAGACGAAGTCCGCCGTGTTTGATGCGCGTCAGCCGGTCGGACATCGCTTCGGAGACCAGCCCCGGCAGCACGAGCGAGGGCATAGGCAACTTCTCGACCGCACCAGCGAGCAGCTCGACGGGCACGCATAGCCCTTCGAGGATCCTCTGGCGTACTTCGACCGACGTCACCGCTCGGCGCCGGTTCTCGATCGCCGAGACATCGGGTTGCGCGAGGCCCACCAGGGCGCCCAACTTGCTCTGGCTCATGCGTGTCAACTCCCGCCACGTCCGCAG
The DNA here is from genome assembly GCF_044748225.1 of Streptomyces sp. NPDC090021. Classification (NCBI taxonomy): domain Bacteria; kingdom Bacillati; phylum Actinomycetota; class Actinomycetes; order Kitasatosporales; family Streptomycetaceae; genus Streptomyces; species Streptomyces sp. NPDC090021. Next base: position 24,385 of record NZ_JBIVFO010000047.1, read on the forward strand.
CACCGCCGACCAGTCCCCCGCAGCCACAGCGGCACGCAAACCAGGGTGTGCCCACACGTCCAGGTCCGGCTCCATCCCCGCAATATAGGGCGGCCCTATAGGACGCGGCAGTGGAACGGTTCGTGCCGTGAAGGCCAAGGTGTCACCGGACGGAGGCGGCGTATCGGATCACGTCGGCACGGGATCCCGGAGGCCGCCACGTACCAGTCGAACCAACCGAGAGGAGCACCGCCATGAACGCCACCGATGACGCGAACGACACCACCGAAACGGCTGAGAAGAAGGCGACCACCGTCGACCTGGGCGACGTCGCCGCCCTGACCGAGGGCCAGGGCGGCGGCAACAGCGAGGACAAGCGCCGGGCCTACAACTCCTGACCTTCACCCGTCGAGCGCGGTCCTGGCCTCCGGTCCGGGACCGCGTTCGCCTTCCGGACCCGGAGGACCCCCATGCCCGTCGGAGGATTCAGTGCCGCCCTCCCCGGCCTCCCGCGCCCACTCGGCGCCCAGACCGTCACCCCTTCATCGTCCATGTGGCGGATCGGCGAACTACCCGTGCGCACCGCGCAGCGCCCCGGCCGATGCATCCACGTCATCGGTCCGTGCGGAGCGGCCGGTGAGGCGGTGCAGGACCTCGCGCACCGGCCCTTACCCCCGGGGGTGGCCTGGCAGTGGCCGGGTGCATACGCGGTCCTTGAGGAGGTGGAGGACGGCGTAGTACTCCACACCGATCCAGCCGCCGCACTGCCCCTCTACGCGGTCCGCTGGGGGCACACGTGGGCGTGGTCGACGTCAGCCCGCCACCTGGCCGCGCTGGCGGGCAAAGGCATCGACACGAAGCGTCTGGTGTGCGCCGTGCTCGCTCCGTCCCTGCCGATGCCGGCCGGCGACCGCTGTTTCTTCACCGACGTCCGCCGGCTACCTCCCGGTAGCCGTATCGCACTCCCCGCGAGCGGCCGCCCCTCCACATGCAGCACCGTATGGCGTCCCGACCCCTTGACCGGTCCGCCGCCGCCCCTGCGTCTGCGCAACGCCCTGACCGCCTCGGTAAGGCTCCGCGTTCAGGCCGACCCGGCGCTGTCCAGCGACCTTTCGGGCGGGCTGGACTCCACCACACTCTCCGTTCTCGCCTCCCGGGCGATGCGCAACCCGATCAACGGCGTCACCATCCACCCACAGGGCGTCCTGGACGGCGCCGACCTCCACTACGCACGTCTCGCCGCCGAAGCGTCCCAAGGCCGCATCCGCCACCAGCTCCTCGCGCTCGGCGACGAGCACCGCCCGTACACCGGTCTCACAGACGTGCTCGTGACGGACGAACCAGCCCCCTCCACGATCACTCAGGCACGTCTGCGAGCCCAACTCCGTTGGATGCACACCACGCTCGGAACACGCACCCATCTGACCGGCGACGGCGGGGACAGTGTCCTCTTCCAACCCCCCGCCCGTCTTGCGGACCTCGTCCGTGAGCGCCGCTACGGCCAGGCCCTACGAGAAGCAACTGGATGGGCGCGACTGCGCCACACCTCTGTCGTCCCTCTGCTGCGCGACGCCGCCCGTATGGCAGCCACCACTCGGGAACAGGCTCTGTCCGGACTCGCTGCAGCCCTGAACAGCGGGAAGAAGGAGCGTCGGAACCGGGGAAACGTCGAGTGGTTCCCCACCTCCCCACTGCCTCAGTGGGCCCTCCCTCCTGCTGTGCGGCTCCTCACCCGGACCGTCGAGGAGTACGCCGCCGCTCCTGACCCGCTGCCAGGTCTGGACGCCTCGGTACGCACGCTCGTGGACGAGATCAGGGAAGTGGCACGCACAGCGGCGGCCGACGCCGAGCTGGCCCGCACCTGCGGGATCGACCTGCACAACCCGTTCCTCGACTCGTTCGTGGTAGACGCGGTGCTGCGGACTCCACTCACGCAACGTCCACCCTTGTACGCCTACAAGCCATTGCTGACCCGGGCTTTCAGGGACGTCCTGCCCCCCGCCCTCACGACCAGGACAACGAAGGGATCGTTGGAGGCCGACCACTACAGCGGGCTGCGCGCCGCACTTCCCGAACTCCTCGACAGCGCAGGCACGAACCTGGCCGCGCTCGGCCTGATCGACGGTCGGCGCTTTCGTGAGCAGGTCCGCCAAGCCGCCGCCGGGGTGCCGATGCCTCTCGCGACGATCGAGCAGGCGCTGACGGCCGACGCCTGGCTGTGCGCCATCGCCAGATCACCCGAACCCGAGTGGGTCCTGCCCACCCACAGAAAGGTGGCGTGATGGAGAGGTCCGTGGACTTCGGACACGTTCAGGTGGTCATCGACTACGACACCGGGCGCGTCCACTGCCTGATCCCTGCCGACCCCGGCCCCACGACCGCGCCCAGGGCGAGCTGGGGGAGCGCCGAGCACCCCGCCGGCCTCACCGCGCCACGCGGAACCTGGCGACCTGCCGCTGCCGCCGCCCTCGCCGCCGTCTCCGTCATCAAGGCGACAGGAAGCCGGGAGACCGCACTGCGGCGCATCGCATGGGCCATGCACACTGCCACATCGAGGGCCAGGACGCCCGCCACACACGCGCAGGCGACGTCCGCCGTCCGCGCCATCCGCCGCGCCGCCTGGTTCTCCCCCGCCCGGACCGCCTGCCTGGAAGAATCCGCAGCTGTGGTCCTCCTGCTCGCCTTGGGGCGCCGGTCCGTCATCTGGTGCCACGGTGTCGCCCCGGACCCGGTCAGGCTGCACGCGTGGATCACCACCGCCGACGGAACCGCCGTGGCCGAACCCGCATCGACCAGCGCCTACACGCCCGTCCTCACGATCGGAGACCACTGTGACACAGCCTGAACCGACGCTGTGGATCGCCACCGAAACCTGCGGGCTCGGGCCCTACCGGGCCGACCTGATCGAGACGTACTGGGCGTGGGAGCAGGATCCGTCGCTGCTGGTCGGGTACGGGCGCCAAGCCCCCGAGTCCCTGGAGGCGCGGGCCGAGGGCATGGCACACCAGCTCCGCGGCTCGAACGTACGCTTCACGGTCTACGACCTGGCCGGCGATGAGCCGCAGCCGGTCGGCGTCACCACCCTGCTGCCCGACGACGCCGTACGGACGGCCGAGTTCGTCATCATGCTCGGCAAGGAGGCCCGTGGCCGGGGTCTGGGCACCGAGGCCACCCGCCTGACCCTGGACTACGCCTTCCACGTCAGCAACCTGCGCATGGTCTGGCTCAAGGTGCTGGCGCCCAACACGGGCGGGATCACGGCCTACGAGCGGGCCGGATTCCAGCGGGCCGGGGTATTGCGCGAGGCCGGGTACTGGCTGGGCGAGGTCTGCGATGAGGTGATCATGGATGCGCTGGCCCGCGAGTTCTCAGGGCCCTCCGCGGTCAAGGCGCTCTTCGGGCGTTGACCCGCCCCGCGCGCGGGGCGGCGGGCTGCCACCGGCCGGCAGCCACCGTCCGGAAGTCGCTGGTCACTCCCGGGCACGGTTCAGCACGGGTGCGGGCGGCTCAGCATGCGGCGCAGGGCGGCCCGCCAGGGGTGGCGGGCCTCGCCGCCGTCCAGGACGGCCCGGAACTGCTGGTAGGAGCGGGCCGCGCGGAGCACGGCCATGTCGTCCCGGCCTGGCGGCGGGGGCATGGGGGCGCCGTGCTGGGACGCGCGGTAGGTGTCGATGAGGTACTGCTCTATCGCTGTCATGACTCCACCCTCACCCCGTCGGCCCCGTCCCGCACGACGGTTGACGGTCCGCGTCAATCGTCCCGGCCCGCAGCCGCCCCGGGCGGTGACGATCACTCGTCCGGCGGCCGTGCCGGGGCCCGTACGGCCACCCGTACGGAGGCTCCGGACGGCCGGAGCGGACGTCCCCGACGTGCGGGAACGGACAGAATGGCCCGATGAGCGTCACCATCGACATCGCCGGGCTCCCCGCTGAGCGGATCGTCTTCGCGCCCTCCCCGCTCGCGGAGCTCTGCATGGCCCTGCACGCGCTCTCGCAGCCGGCCCACCACCCGCGGCTCACCTCCTGGACCACCGCCACCTCCGCCTCCCTCGATCCGTGTCTCGCGGACCGTCTGCTGGAGGCCGACTTCCTGTGGCGCAGCTCCTTCTCCGACATCTTCATGCCGTTCGCCGGGATCCCCGGGGAGGCCGGGCTGCCGGCGGCGACGCTGGCCGAGGAGCTCGACGTACTCGACCGGCTGGACGACGAGCGGTTCGTCGGGGCCGCGCTGGAGCACTGCCGGCTGGCGCTCTACAACGAGGGCGGCGGGCCCTCGCCGCTGAAGGATCCGGCGGCGAGGGCCAGGGCGCTGGAGCTGGCCGCCGCCCGCGGGCCGCGCCAGCTGGCCTTCTCCGTGCGGCTGCTGGACGACACCGCGGCCGTGCGGGTGTGGCTCAGGCGGCTCCTGGAGGACTGCGACGAGGCGTTCTTCGCGCAGACGTGGGAGCGTCTGGAGCCGGGGCAGAGCGCCGACGCCCGGCACAAGGCCGAGCTGCTGCGCCGCAAGGGCCTGGCGGCCGCGCTGAGGGACGTCTCGACGGCCCTGAGCGTCGACGAGGACCTCACCACGATCACGGCCGACAAGATGGTCCACGGGACGGCCACGGCGACCGATCCCCGAATAGGCAGCGGCCTCGTCTTCGTACCGACCAACTTCGGCTGGCCGCATCTGCTGGTGCTGCACGCACCGGACTGGCGGCCGGTGGTCCACTATCCGCTCGGCACCCCCGGGCCGGCTTCCGGGCCGGGCTCGGTGGAGCTGCTGCAGCTGCGGATGGAGGCCCTGGCGCACCCGATGCGGATGCTGCTGTGCCGGAGTCTGGCCCGGGCCCCGTACACGACGAGCGAGCTGGCGAACGTGCACGGGATCACCGCGCCGGAGGTGTCGCGGCACCTGGCCGTCCTGAAAAGGGCCGGTCTGATGCATACGCGAAGGCAAGGCCGTTATGCCCAGCACCAGTTGGATCTGGGTACGGTCGCCCGTATCGGCTCCGACTTCATCGAGGGCATCCTCCGCTAGCACCAACCGGCAGGTGGATGGCTGGATTCGACCGGCCCAGAGTCACCGATATACGGAATTCATAAACCGAAATCAGCGAAAACTCTGGCCATGATGGCCACTTGCTGTCTAACGTGCGCTCACTGTTCGCCCACGTAACGCGCACCGCGTCCGCACGTCCGGTCCGTCGCGTTCCGCCGCGCTGTGCCCTGCTCCGCCCGTCGTGCCCGGATCCACCTCGTTCCGCCCGTCGTGCCCAGCTCCGCCCCGCCCTGCTCGCCCAGTCGTGGAAGGACCTTCATGCCCTCACGCCGTATAGCCGCAGCAACCGCCGCCCTGGCAGCCGCGGCCCTCGTCTCGCCCCTGCTGCTCGCCGGACCGGCCGGTGCCACCAGCCCGCAGAGCGACGCCGCCAGGGCGGACGCGCTGGCCCGGAAGCTGGTCAAGAACGCGACCGGCAAGGGAGCCTTCAACCACCTCAAGGTCTTCCAGTCGATCGCCGACTACAACAACGGCAACCGCGCGGCCGGTTCCAAGGGCCACGAGCAGTCGGCCAAGTACGTCGAGGCCGTGATGAAGGCGGCCGGCTACACGGTCACCCGCAACGAGTTCGACTTCGTGTACGTCGAGACCCTCGCCGAGGAGCTCACGGTGAACGGCGCGAACGGGCGTGACGTCCCGATGCACCTGATGACATACACGACGAGCACCCCCGAGGGCGGCGTGACGGCCGAGGTCGCCGTCGCCCCGGTCGACGCGGACGGGACGAACGGCTGCGAGCCGGGCGACTTCGCCGCCGGCGGCTTCACCGGCAGGATCGCCCTGATCAAGCGCGGTGGCTGCACCTTCGCGGCCAAGCAGGCCAACGCGGCGGCGGCCGGCGCGGTCGGCGCGGTCATCTACAACAACACCGCGGGCGCCCTGAACGGCACCCTGGGCGACCCGACCGTCGGCAAGGTCCCGACCGGCGGCATCACCCAGGAGGACGGCGAGAAGCTGGCCGCCGAGGCCGCCGCCGGTCCGGTCGAGCTGACCCTCGACATCCGCGAGCTGCGCGAGAACCGCAAGACCTTCAACGTCATCGCCGAGACAAAGGGCGGCGACGAGAACAACACCGTCTTCCTCGGCGCGCACCTCGACTCGGTCGCGGCCGGGCCGGGCATCAACGACAACGGTTCCGGCTCGGCCGGCATCCTCCAGGTCGCCCAGCGGCTCGCGAGCGAGCAGAAGAAGGTCAAGAACAAGGTCAAGTTCGCCTGGTGGTCGGCGGAGGAGTTCGGCCTGCTCGGCTCCGAGGCGTACGTCGGCGGCCTGACGGACGCGCAGAAGAAGCAGATCAAGCTCTACCTGAACTTCGACATGATCGCCTCGCCGAACGCCGCGTACTTCGTGTACGACGGCGACGACTCGGACGGCGTCGGCGCGGGCCCCGGCCCGGAGGGCTCCGCCCAGCTGGAGAAGGGGATCACCGACTTCCTCGACTCGAAGAAGATCCCGCACGCGGGCACCGACTTCTCCGGCCGCTCGGACTACGGCCCGTTCATCGAGGTGGGCATCCCGTCCGGCGGCACCTTCACCGGCGCCGAGGGCATCAAGACGCCCGAGGAGGCCGCGAAGTTCGGCGGCCAGGCCGGTGTCGCCTACGACGTGAACTACCACGGCGAGGGTGACGACATCACCAACATCGACCACAAGGCGCTCGACATCAACGTCGACATCATCGCGGACGCGGTCGGCCACTACGCCCACGACCTCGCCCCGCTGTCGAAGCCGGTCGTCTCGACGCCGACCCCCGGCGGCAGCGGCGGTGGCGGCGGTCTGCACACGGGCCACGACGAGGTCACGCAGTAGTCGCACGCCGTCGGCCGAGGGGGCCGGGATCCCGCGAACGGGATCCCGGCCCCCTCGCCGCTCCCGGTGCTGCGACCGCAGAGGTCCACCGGGTCACAGCACTGGTCACAGCACCGGGTCACCGCACTGGTCACAGCTCTAGCGGGTATCCCGCGACCACCTCGTGGTGACGTACGTGATCGCCTGGGCGGTCTCGTCCATCCGGCGGGAGCCGGAGCGGAGGGTCCGGCTCAGTTCCACGTGCAGGAAGCGGGTCCCGTGCCGGGCGGCGAGCCGGCCCTGCTCATTGGTCCGGCCCGACAGCTTGCACGTGGCGGACCACGCCCGGCACACCGCGACGTCCTGGCCGGCCAGCCGGTCGGCGAGCCGTTCGGCGTCCGGGACCGCCCGGCTCCCCGCTCCGGTGGAGACGACGGAGTCGCTGCCGGGGACGGAGTCGTCGGCGAAGCCGTGCAGCTGGATGCCCGGCAGGCCGCGCCTGGTGAGCTCGGCGACCACCGCGTGGAAGACCGAGTCGGTGCGGTGCGCCATGTCGGCCGGGTTCCCCTCGCCTCCGTCGTCCGCCTCGTCGCCCGCCCCCTCCGCTTCCGCCGCGCCCGAGTCCGACACCGAACCCGCCGTACGGTGGGCCCCCGCCATGACCATGACCCCGCCGGGGGCGCCGCGCAGGACCCTGGCCCCGAGCCGCTCGGTCCCCTGATCGGCGACGGGATGCGGGATCTGGACGGACCAGCGGGGAGGCGCGCCGAGGTCGACGTAGACGCGGCCCCAGCCGCGGTTGGCGGATCCGGACCGGCCCGCCGCGTCGGAGACCTCCGCGAAGCGGCGTCCGCCGGCCGTGTCGGTGAAGGTGTCGAGCCTGTAGTCCACCTCGGCCAACCGGGTACGCGCCATGTCGATATTCCCGTCAAAAAGGTCGGAAACGGCCTCGACAATGATCGTCTTCTCGGTCTGCGTGGGCGTGCGATAGCCGCCCTTCACGCCGAACTCCCCGGCGAAGCCGGTAACGCGGGTGAGTAGATCTATGTCCTCCGCCACAGGCGACGGTGAGGCGGCGGCCCCCTTTTCGACCGAATTGGTTGATTCAAAAGCGGCGTAGGTCACCAGTGCCGCGACCACGCCGCACAAGATCACGCCAATCGTTACACTCCTTGTGAACTTCACAGTCTTCACTGGCTGAAAATAGCTGAGTGAACATCGCCTTTCCCCGTCCGGCCCCCGCCCTGACCCGCGCGGTGCTCCTCGTCCTCCCGCTGAGCCTCTCGCTCGCGGGGTGCGGCCTCCTCGGCGGCCCGCAGGAGGACCAGGAGTCGTCGGGCGGTGCCGCGGGCGCCGGCGCCAAGGGCGCGGGCCGCTCCTTCACCGTCGCCGCCGCGGGTGACATCCTCATCCACCCGCAGCTGACCGACCAGGCCGCCCGGGACGCCAAGGCCGCCGGGCACACGGGGTACGACTTCGACCGGATCATGGCGGGGGTCAAACCGGTCATCAGCAAGGCCGACCTCGGTATCTGCCACATGGAGCCGGTGCTGGGCAAGCCGAACGGCCCCTTCCAGACCTACCCCGACTTCCTCGTCCCGCCGCAGATCGCCAAGGCGATCAAGAACGTCGGCTACGACACCTGCTCGACGGCCTCGAACCACACCCTCGACCACGGACCGGACGGTGTGTTCCGCACCCTGGACACGCTGGACGGCGAGGGCCTCAAGCACACCGGATCCGCCCGCAGCCAGGAAGAGCACGACACACCTCTGATCCTCGACGTCAAGGGCGTCAAGGTCGGCCAGATCTCCTTCGCCTTCGGCTTCAACGGGCGCGAGGTCCCGAAGGACAAGCCCTGGCTGGCCAACCTCACCAGCTTCAAGGCCATCGCCGCAGCCGAGAAGAAGGCCCGCGCGGCCGGCGCCGAGGTCGTGATCCTCTCCATCCACTGGGGCCGCGAACACCAGCCGAACCCGAGCAACCCTCAACTGGAACTGGCCCGCAAGATCGCCAAGGAGACCGGGATCAACCTGGTCATCGGCCACCACGCCCACGTCGTACAGCCGATGGAGAAGGTCGACGGCACGTGGGTCGCCTACGGGCTGGGCAACCAGCTCGCCCGCCACGACGTGCCCAGCGGTCTGACCGAGGAGGGCGCCATCGGCTGGTTCGAGTTCAGCGAGAAGAACGGCACGTGGGACGTACAGGCCCGCTTCGTGCCCACCTTCACCGACATCCCGCCGGACCCCGAGGCCGCTCCGGGATCGGAGCTGCCCGGCGCGGACCGGCAGCCGGTCCGCGACCACCGCCTGGTCGATGTCGTGGAGGCCCTCGGCAAGGACAGCGGCCTGCTGCCGGAGCAGCGCGCCCGCTACCGGCTGGCCTTCGAACGCACCCAGGGCACCATGCTCAACCGCGGCGCCGGCAAGGACGGGCTGCGCCCCCTGCGGGGGCTGCCCGGGTGACCCCGTCCCGTACACCAGAAGGCGAACGCACGACCTCCCCGCTCTCCGAACCGTCCCAGGAAGGACAACCACCCGTGGCCGCACCCCGCAGCAAGCGGCGGCACAAGGCCGGCCGCAGGGCCGACATGTCGCTGCTCGGCGGCATCAGGCCGCCGATCACCGTGCTGTCGGTGCTGCTGCTCGCCCTGGCGGGGTTCACCGCGGTGACCCTGGGCAACGTCCGCGAGGGCCGGCTGCCCGCCGCGGTGCTCACCTCCCAGCAGCACTTCGCCGAGGACGGCGCGGTCGCTCTGCGCGCCTCACTGGACGAGAGTGTCACCGACCTCGACCGGGCCGCGGCCCTCTTCTCCGCCGGGAAGCCCGTCCCCCCGGACGCCGTGCTCGACAAGATAGGCAGCGTCTACCAGAAGTGGCGGGGCACCGCGGTCGTCGAGATCAGCTCGGGTCGGCTGCTGGCCGCCCGCGGCGAGAACCTTCCCCTGACCGCGATCGACCGCACCCGGCTCACCGGCGAGGGCGGCCTGGCCCCCCGCATGGTGAAACTGTCCAACGGCGAGACCCGGCTGCTCACCCTCTCCCTGCTGTCCTGGAAGGACCAGCCCCAACAGCTGCTGATCGCCTCCAGCAGCCTGCGCTTCCCCGGCATCAGCCTCGGCAACTTCCGTGCCATCGCCGTCGTCGGCTCCGACGGCACGGTGCTCAGCAACGACGGCATCCCCGAGCCCGAAATGGTCCTCACCGACCTGCAGCGCGCCGAGGTCAAACGCGACACCAAGCAGCTGCGCTCCTTCGCCAAGACCGCGGCGAAGCGGACCAAGGCCAATCCCCTGACCACGAAGGAGCCCGGCTCCGGCGGCTTCCTCGGCGTCAGCGGCAGCCTGACCGGAGGCGAATGGGGAGGCGAACGCGCCGCCGCGGGCTACGCCCGCCTCGCCGGACCCGAACCGGGCGTCGGCACCAGCGCCACCAGCCTGGAACTGACCGTCGTCGCCATGGTCAACGTCGCGCAGAACCCCGCCCGCACCTCCGACGCCTTCGCCGGGCTGGTCCTGGCCGGCGCCCTGCTGCTGGTCGGCGCCCTGGTCGTCGCTCTGCTCGTCGGCACCGTGCAACGGCCGCTGATCACCCTGTTCCTGGAGAGCCGCCGACTGACCCGCGGTGACCTGACCCGCCCGGTGTCCGTCCCCCACGGGAGCGAGGCGGCCCGGATCGGGACCGCCCTGGAGCGGTTGCGCAACCAGCTGACGGACCAGGACGCACCCGGGCCGCCCGCCCCCTCCGGCAGGCGGAAGCGCCGTACGGGCGCCCGCACCCTCCTCGCCCTGTGCGGTGTCCTGCTCCTGGCCTGGTGCGTGCCGCTGGGCCTGCTGATCAACCGGGCCGGCGCGGACGTCGTCGTACCGCAACAGCTGGTCAACGACCAGCGGGAGCGCACCGACACCCTCAACGACCGGATCCGGCGCGCCCTCAACGAGGGCCAGGCCGACCTGCAGTCCGTCGCCTCGCTGTTGGGCGACGACACGGCCCCGCAGCACATGACCGCCGTCCTGGAACGCACGGCCCGGGAACACCTGCGCTACGAGTCCCTCTACGTGCTCGACGCCGACGGCAAGGTCCTCGCCCAGGCCGGCGGCGCGCCGCAGGCCACCACCGGCGCCAAGGGCCCCCGCAAGGAGCCGATCGCCCTCCACGACGGCGGCAAGAAGCCGGTCGTCGTCGCGACCGCCCAGCTCCCGGGCCAGAGCGGCTCGGCGGTCGTCGGCGAGTTGCGCATCGACTTCCTCAACTCGCTGCTCAAGCGGCCGGGTCTGGGTGAGATCCGGGTGGTCGACTCCCAGCACAGGGTCATCGCCTCCAACAACGGCTACCGCGCCTTCGAGAAGCTCGGCGACGAGCGGCTCGACGCCCTCGTCGAGGGCTCCGCCCTCAAGGTCGGCATGTCCCCGCGGCCCGGCAGCGTCCTGTACCGCAGCGGCGGCGACCACGTCATCGCGGCAGCCGCGCCGTTCGTGGGCGGCGGCGCCGCCAAGCCCCTGGACTGGACCGTGGTCAGCTGGCAGTCCGCCAAGGGCCTGGCCATCCACGAGTACAGCCTGCAGAACCGCACCGTGCTCGCCGGCCTGCTCGGCTTCGCGGTCGGCGCGGCCTGCCTGGGCTGGCTCCAGATCATCGTGGTCGCCCCGCTGCGCGAGCTCGCCCGGCGCGCCGAGGCGCTCGCCGACGGCGACCGCCGCACCGTCCTGTACCCGCGCCACCACGACGAGGTGGGCGCCGTGACGCGGAGCCTGGAGATCATCCGCCAGCAGCTCCAGCAGCAGCGCAAGCAGGCCGGCGGGCGAGCGCCCGCACCGGCCGGAAGGAACTGATCCCCCGTGCTCTTCCTCTACTGCGTGCTGCTCGCCTGCTGCGCGATCATGCTCGTCGCGGGCATCGTGGAACAGCGGCGGCACTTCGCCAGCCTGCACCGCATACCGAACCGGGTGCTGGTCAACGGCATCCGCGGCAAGAGCTCCATCACCCGGCTGTGCGCGGGGGCGCTGCGCGGCGGCGGTCTGACCACGGTCGCCAAGACCACCGGCACGGCGGCCCGGTTCATCCACCCGGACGCCACCGAGGAGCCGGTCTACCGCAAGTTCGGCATCGCCAACGTCGTGGAGCAGATCGGCATCGTGCGACGCGCCTCCGCCTACCGTCCGGACGCGCTCGTCATGGAGTGCATGGCGGTCATGCCGGCGCTCCAGGAGATCAACCAGTCCAAGCTGATCCAGTCGACCATCGGCGTCCTGTGCAACGTCCGCGAGGACCACGTCGCCGAAATGGGCCCGACCCTCGACGACATCGCGCGCTCCCTGTCCCGGTCGATGCCGTACGGCGGGATCTGCGTCACCGCCGAGAAGGAGCGCTTCGACGTCCTCCAGGAGGAGGCCGACGCCCGTGGCTGCCGGCTGCTGTACGCCGACCCCGACACCGTCAGCGACGAGGAGCTGCGCGGCTTCAGCTGGTTCACCTTCAAGGAGAACGTCGCCATCGCGCTCCTGGTCGCCGAGCTTCTCGGCGTCGACCGGGAGACCGCCCTGCGCGGGATGTACGAGGCCCCGCCGGACCCTGGTGTGCTCTCGGTCGAGCGGTACCTGGCCCCCGGCGGGAAGCGGCTGCGGTTCGCCAACGTCTTCGCGGCGAACGACCCCGAGTCGACGCTGATGAACATCAACCAGCTGCTGGACCTGGGTGCGGTGGACCGCCCCCTGAGCGTGGTCATCAACTGCCGGCCCGACCGGGTCGAGCGCAACGGCCAGATGGGCGCGATCATCCCTGAACTGCGGCCGGACAAGGTCTTCGTGATCGGCCACCCCGCCAAGAGCGCCATCGACGCGATCCCGGCCGAGTGGCGCGACCGCGCCGTCGACCTCGGCGGCGACCACCGCGACGGCGAGGAGTTCATGCAGGAGTTGCTGGGGCACCTCGGTCCCAGCTCCTCGCTCGTCGCCATCGGCAACATCCACGGTCAGGGCGAGGTGCTGCTGGAGCACCTCGCCGAGCTGCCGGCGGACGAGGCGGCCGACTCCGAGGACGGGGGGCCTGTGCGGGAGGCCGTCCCGGCGGCCCGGACCGACCAGCCCGTCCCCCCGCACGCGGACACCGCCTACGGCCAGGACCCGTACACCCCGGTCCCGCACCCCCGGAGCCCCTACGGCCACGCCCCGTACCCGCAGCAGGCCACGCACCCGCAGGCCCCGTACACACAGGCCCGGCACCCGCAGGACCCGCACCCGCAGGCCCCGTACACACAGGCCCCGCACCCGCAGGACCCGCGCACGCAGGACCCGCACCCGCAGGCCCCGCACAGGCAGGCCCCGCACCCGCAGGCCCCGCACCCGCAGGACCCGCACCCGCAGGACCCGCACACACAGGACCCGCACCCGCAGGCCCGGCACCCGCAGGACCCGCACCCGCAAGGCCCCGCCCCCGACTCTCACGGCATCCGCGGCGCCACGCACGTACCGGCCTGGCCGCAGCAGCAACCGCCGCGGCCGCAGATCCACCCGGGCCCCCCGCAGGGGCAACGGCACACCCCAGGAGAACCCCGTTGATCCCCGCCGTCCTCACCCCCGAGATCGCCGCGATCGGCATAGCCCTGGGTCTGCTGTTCTCACTCGTCTGCTACCTCACCACCAACCTCTCCCCCGGCGGGATGATCACACCGGGCTGGCTCGCGCTGACCCTCCTGGAGGACCTCCAGCGAGCCGCCCTCGTGGTCGGCGTGACCGTCGCGACGTACGCGCTGACGCTGGTCGTGCAGCGCTTCGTGATCCTCTACGGCAAGCGCTTGTTCGCGGCCGTCGTGCTGCTCGGCGTCCTGCTCCAGGCCACCGTGGTGATCGTGCTCCAGATGGAGTTCCCCCTCCTCTACGCGAACCAGACCCTGGGCTTCATCGTGCCCGGCCTGATCGGCTACCAGCTCGTCCGCCAGCCGAAGGGTGCCACCCTGCTCGCCACCGGCAGCACCACGCTCATGACGTACGTCGTGCTGACCGCCGGCATCCTGCTCGGCGTCATGCCGGCCGCTTAGCCGGGCAGAACCGTGCCCGCGCCGTGCCCCTCCCCAACCGCTCCGGAGCCCCTCGCATGACCGCCAAGTCGAAGAGCCGCACACGTTCCGCACTGCACGCGGCGACCCTGATCGCCCTGATCGCGGGCAGCGGGTACCTCACCTACACGCTCCGTGCGCAGGAGCAGGCCAAGGCGCCCGCCGTCCAGGTCGTCGACGGAAACGTCGTGGCCGGCTCGGGCGAGGCGGGTGCCCAGAAGTGGGAGCGGCTCTCCAGCCCCGACCGGTCGGTGGTGCGCGACGGCAGCGGTCAGGTGCTCGCCACCTTCACCGACGGCGCCCGCACGGCCACCCTCACCGGGCCCAGCCGCACCTTCACCGAGCCGGCCAACACCACGGCCAGGGTCGTGACCGAGAACTGGGTACGCCTCATGCCGGAGCCCTGGAAGGCGGGCGCGGAGAACGAGGCGTGGTTCAAGGAGTGGTTCAAGAAGTACTTCGGCAGCCAGGAGGACGACATCTTCGCGATGGCCTTCCAGTACGGCGACCAGGCCCCCGTGAAGAAGGACGCGCAGGGCACCTCGTACGCGGGCGACGCCTCCTTCGGGCCGCTCAACCCCAACGGCTCGGCCGGCAACGACCTGCGCCTGGAGCAGTCGGACTTCTACGACTACCTCGGCACGCCGTACAACTTCCGCGACGGCACCAAGAAGCAGCCCCAGACCGCCCGGTACCGGTCGATGGACTGCTCCGGCTTCGTCCGCACCGTCTTCGGATACCGCGCCCGGTACCCGCTCCTGTCCGGCGACAAGCCCGGCTCCGGTCTGCCGCGCACCGCGAACGCCATGGCCCGCGCCGCCCTCGGCACCGACGTCCTCCCCCTCAAGGGCGTCGGCCCGCAGGACCGGCCCGTGAACATCGACGTCATCCAGCCGGGCGACCTGCTGTTCTTCAAGCTCGACGCGCGCACCGGGGACCGCCTCGACCACACGGGCATCTACCTGGGCACGGACACCGACGGCCACAAGATCTTCATCTCCAGCCGGGAGGAGGCCAACGGCCCGACCATCGGCGACAAGGGCGGCACCTCGCGTCTCGACGGCAACGGCTACTACGCCACGACCCTGCGCAGCGCGAAGCGGCTGTGAGGGGCTTGCCGTAAGCGGCTTCAGGGGCGCTCGCGCGCTGCGTGCGTCAGCTCCCGCCGGGCCCGTCCCACGGCCAGGCCCGCACCGCCACCGGCTGCACCAGCCAGCCGAAGGCGCCCAGTCCGGCCGGTGAGGTCAGTTCCGCCGCCTCACCGGCCGAGGCCAGGGCCCGTACGTAGGCCGCCGGGTCCGAGGAGGCCAGGGCGAGCGGGGGGCGGGCGCCCGAGACGCCGAGGGCGCTCAGCGCCTCGGCTTGCGTCAGCAGGACCGCGCCCGGTCCGGCGCAGGCGTCGAGCGCCACGTGGGCGGTGATGTCGCAGCCGCCGTCCGGGACCGGCGCGACCTCCCGGCCGCCCCGGAATCCCGTCAGGGTGCCGAACGGGGGCCGGGCCCGGCGGGTGTGGGCGTAGTCCACCGCCACCGCCAGCCCCCGCTCCAGGGTCCGGGTGGCCGCCGCCCAGGCCTCGTCGCGCGGGCGGCCGATCTCCGCCCGGCCGCCACCCGGCCACCAGCGCTCCAGCCAGGCCCGGTCCGCGTCCTCCAGCGGGCCGCCGCGGCTCTCCGTACCGTCCGGCGCGACCAGTACGTAGTGCCCGTCCTCGGCGATGTCGAGGGGGACGTTGTCCAGCCACTCGTTGGCGAAGAGCAGCCCGGTCACGCCCTCGGGCGGCTCCCCGGTCCAGTGGATCCGCGGGTCGAGCCCCTCGGGCCGCGGCGCCCGCTCCACGGCGTACGGGCGCACCCGCGCCGCCGTCTGCGGGTCCAGTGCGGCGAGCACCCCGGACAGCAGTTCGGCCCGGCCGGCGCCCATGTCGACGAGGTCGAACCGCGGCGGGTGCCCGAGCTCCGCGTCGACCCACCGCAGCAGCCTGGCCACGGCCGCCGCGTAGAGGGCGGAGGCGTGCACCGAGGTACGGAAGTGGCCTGCGGGACCGGGGCCCGTGGGGCGCACGTAGAAGCCGCCGGGCCCGTACAGCGCCGCTTCCATCGCGCTGCGCCACCGGACCGCTGCGCCGGGTCCACCAGAAGTGCTCATCACCGAAGGCTATGCTCACCCTCCACCTTGGGGAGTATGTCCCCGGTGTCAGGTTCGGACCTCTGGTTGACTCCAGCACCTATCACCGTTCCCTACTCTGGGTTACGTGCAGCGCCTCTACGACTTCCTCCGCAGACACCCGACGGGCGTCGACTGCTTCTGGGCTGTGCTCTTCTTCGGTGTCTCGATGCTGAACGTCACGGGCGAGCCCGACATCAGCCGGCCCCTGAAGATCGTCGCCGTCCCGGTGGTGATCGCGCTGAGCACGGCCCTGGCCCTGCGCCGCAAGTGGACGCAGGCGATGTTCTGGCTCACCCTCGCGGCGGGCCTGCTCCAGCTGGCCGCGGGGATCGTCGCCGGGTTCTACGACATCGCCATGTTCGTGATCCTCTACACGGTCGCCGCGAGCGAGGTCCCGCGCTGGGTCTCGCGCACCGCGCTGGGCTGGGGGCTGGTGGCGGCGCCGCTCTACTTCCTTCGGTACGGCGTGGACAAGGGCGCCAACGACGTCGACAACGTCCTCTTCGCCGTCTTCATGATCGTCCCCTTCGTCCTGGCCTGGGTGCTGGGCGACTCCCTGCGCACCCGGCGGGCCTATTACGCCCAGCTGGGCGAGCGCAACCAGCGGCTGGAGAAGGAGCGAGAGGCCCAGTCCAAGGTGGCCGTGGCCGCCGAGCGCGCCCGGATCGCCCGCGAGCTGCACGACGTCGTCGCGCACAACGTCTCGGTGATGGTGGTCCAGGCGGACGGCGCCGCGTACGTCATGGACGTGGCCCCCGAGCAGGCCAAGGAGGCCCTGCAGACCATCTCGGGGACCGGCCGCCAGGCCCTCGCCGAGATGCGCCGGCTGCTCGGCGTCCTGCGCACGGGCGAGCCGCAGGAGTCCGAGGACTACGTGCCGCAGCCCGACGTCGAACAGATCGAGGTCCTGGTCGAGCAGGTGCGGGCGGCCGGGCTGACGGTGGACTTCGAGGTCGAGGGCGCCCCGCGGCCGCTGCCCAGCGGCGTCGAGCTGACGGCGTACCGGATCGTGCAGGAGGCGCTGACCAACACCCGCAAGCACGGCGGCCCCGAAGCGAAGGCCAGTGTCCGGCTCGTCTACTTCGACGACGGGCTCGGCCTGCTGGTCGAGGACGACGGCCGGGGCGCGGCCCACGAGCTGTACGAGGACGGCGGCGCGGACGGCGCCGGACACGGGCTGATCGGCATGCGCGAGCGGATCGGTATGGTCGGCGGAACCCTGGACGCGGGGCCGCGGCCCGGTGGCGGCTTCCGGATCAGCGCACTGCTGCCCCTGAAGAAGAGATGACGAGGACGAGGTAACTGATGTCCATCCGAGTGATGCTGGTCGACGACCAGGTCCTGCTGCGCACCGGCTTCCGCATGGTGCTCGCCGCCCAGCCCGACATGGAGGTCGTCGCCGAGGCGGGTGACGGGCTGGAGGCTCTGGAGGTGCTGCGGGCCACGAAGGTGGACGTGGTGCTGATGGACGTCCGCATGCCGAGGCTCGACGGTGTCGAGGCCACGCGGCGGATCTGCGAGCCCGAGGAACACCCGAAGGTGATCATCCTGACCACCTTCGACCTGGACGAGTACGCCTTCTCGGGCCTGAAGGCGGGCGCGAGCGGCTTCATGCTGAAGGACGTGCCGCCGGCCGAACTGCTGGGCGCCATCCGCTCGGTGCACAGCGGGGACGCGGTGGTGGCCCCGTCGACGACGCGGCGCCTGCTGGACCGTTTCGCCCCGATGCTGCCGACGACGACGCAGGAACCGGAGCACAAGGAGATCGAGCGGCTGACGGAGCGCGAGCGCGAGGTGATGCTGCTGGTGGCGCAGGGGCTGTCGAACGGCGAGATCGCGGCTCGGCTGGTCCTGTCGGAGGCGACGGTGAAGACCCACGTGGGCCGCATCCTGACCAAGCTGGGCCTGCGCGACCGCGTCCAGGTCGTCGTCCTGGCCTACGAAACGGGCCTGGTCCGCGCGGGCGGCGGGGCCGGATAACCGCCGCGGGCCGGACCGGACAGCGCGGCGGGCCGGACCGGACAACCGCCGCGGGCCGGGACGGACAGCCGCCGCAGGCAGGGCCGGACTGCCGCCGCGGGCCGGACCGGACAGCCCCCCGCGGGCCGGACCGGACAGCCCCCCGCGGGCCGGGACGGACAGCGCGGCGGGCCGGACCGGACAGCGCGGCAGGCCGGACCGGACAACCGCCGCGGGCCGGGACGGACAGCCGCCGCAGGCAGGGCCGGACTGCCGCCGCGGGCCGGACCGGACAGCCCCCCGCGGGCCGGACCGGACAGCGCGGCGGGCCAGGCCGGACTGCCGCCGCGGGCCGGGCCGGACGGCGGGTTCCGTTGGCATGGAGGCGGGGGTCGCCCCGGCCCTCACCCCTGCGGGCCGGACCCGGTCATCCAGCGGTCCGGGCGGGCCGTCGCGCGCGAGGTGTGGGAGCGGGCGGCCTGGTCGTGCAGGAGCTGCGCGGCCTCGGCGGCCGGCCGCAGCCGGGCGGTGACCGTGCCGTTCGCCCCGGTGTCCACGTCGACGTCGGCGACACCGCGGGCGCGGGCCCACGGGCCCTGGGTGAACCGGACGCTCTGCACCTTGGCGTGCGGGACGATCTCCGTACGGCGGCACAGGCGGCCGTGCCGGGCGGCGAACACCTGCGGGGAGAGCGCCAGGGCGTAGCCCTTCCACCAGACCGGGACCACCCAGCGCGATCCGGTTTCCGGGGAGCCCGAGTAGGACAGGCCCGCCAGATCCACCCCGGGCAGGACCCGGGCGATCACGGCGTACGCGTCGGCCCGGGAGGCCACCGGCACCAGGACCTCGTTCTTCGACCCGGCCACGGCCAGCTCCACGCGGACCCGGTCGCTGCGCCGCCACAGCAGCGGCTCCACGATCCGTACGGTCTGCACGCGCCCGGGCGGCACGGTCTCGTGGGCCCGGTCCAGCATCCCGTGGTCCAGGCGCAGCCCGTCCGGGGACTCGGCGACCCGCCAGTCGTACTCGGTGAGGAACCGGCCGACGGTGCCCGCCCACACCGCGCCCAGCATCGGGAGCAGGGTGGCCACGGCCACCCACGTGCTGGAGCTGAACCACCACACGACGAACGGCGCCACGAGCCCGCCGGCCAGGGCCGCCCAGACGCCGAGGCTGAGCATCAGCGACACCGCGAGCTCGCGCGGGGTCACCCGCAGCAGCTCGCGCTGCGGCGCCTCGCCCAGGCGCACCGCCTCCTCGGGGGCGAAGCCCGCCGCGCGGGCCAGGAGCTCGGCGCGCAGGGCGACGGCCTCCTTCTCACCCAGGAAGGACAGCTGGTCCTTCTCCTCGGTGCCGATGACGTCGAGCCGCAGGCTGGCGACTCCGGTCAGCCGGGCCAGCAGCGGCCGGGTGACGTCCACGGCCTGGAGCCGGTCCAGCCGGATGTGCGCGGTGCGGCGGAAGAGCAGCCCGGTGCGGATGCGCAGCTCGGTGTCGGTCACCGCGTAGTGGGTGAACCACCAGCTCAGGAACCCGTACACGCCGAACACCAGGAGCACGCCGGCCAGCGTGACCAGCCGCAGGGGCGTGGACAGGTCCGCGACCCAGCGCGCCGCGCGGTCGCCCTGCTGGGCGAGGACGCCGACCGTCGCGGCGATCGGCACCCAGGCGCGGCGCAACGGTGTGAAGGGATGCAGCCGGCGCTCGTCCACCGCCCCCGCGGCACCCGCGGCACCCGCGGCACCCGGACCGCCGCCCACCGGACCGGGGCCGCTCGCCCCGCCGCTCACCGGACCGGCGGTCACAGGCCCGCCGACCTTGCCTCGCCGAGCGCGGCGAGGCGGTCACGCAGCCGCTCCGCCTCCGCCGGTACCAGCCCCGGGATCCGGGCGTCGGTCGCGGCCGCCGCCGTGTGCAGCTGCAGGGAGGCCAGGCCGAAGCGCCGCTCCACCGGGCCGGAGGTGACCTCGACCAGCTGCATCCTCCCGTACGGGACCACCGTCTGCTCCCGCCACAGCACCCCGCGGCTGATCAGCAGGTCGTCGGCGCGCTCCGCGTAGCGCCAGGACCGCCAGTTCCGCCCCAGGAGCACCCAGCCCCAGACCCCCACGGCGAGCCAGAACCCCCCGGCCGCCGCCCACGCCGGGCCCACGAGCAGGCCGAACAGCAACCCCGTCGCCACCGCGAGCAGACCGCACCAGAACGCGAGCAGCGTCCGGCGCATGGTGAGCAGCCCGCCGGGCAGCCCCACCCACCGAAGGTCGCTCGTCTCACCCTTCGTCCCCGTATCCATCCCCCCAGCGTAGGGCTGAGACAATGCCCGCATGACGGAGACCACGGTCGGCATCGGCGGAGCGGCGGAGAGCACCGACATGGTGCTCAACATCGGCCCCCAGCACCCTTCCACGCACGGCGTGCTGCGCCTGCGCCTCGTCCTGGACGGCGAGCGGATCGCCGTCGCCGAACCGGTGGTCGGCTACATGCACCGCGGCGCCGAGAAGCTCTTCGAGGCCCGCGACTACCGGCAGATCGTCATGCTCGCGAACCGGCACGACTGGCTGTCCGCGTTCTCCAACGAGCTGGGCGTGGTCATGGCGGTCGAGCGGATGCTCGGCATGGAGGTCCCCGAGCGGGCCGTGTGGATGCGGACCCTGCTGGCCGAGCTGAACCGGGTGCTGAACCACCTGATGTTCCTCGGCTCGTACCCGCTCGAACTGGGCGGGATCACCCCGATCTTCCATGCGTTCCGTGAGCGCGAGGAGCTCCAGGCCGTCATGGAGGAGATCTCCGGCGGCCGGATGCACTACATGTTCAACCGGGTGGGCGGCCTCAAGGAGGACCTCCCGGCCGGCTGGCTCGGCCGGGCCCGCGCCGCGATCGCCGACGTCCGCACGCGGATGGACGTCTACGACAAGCTGGTCCACGGGAACGAGATCTTCCGCGGCCGCACCCGCGGCGTCGGCGTCCTGTCCGCCGAGGCGGTGCACGCGTACGGGGTCTCCGGCCCGATCGCCCGTGCCTCCGGCGTCGACTTCGACCTGCGCCGCGACGAGCCGTACCTGGCCTACGGCGAGCTCCAGGACGTCCTGAAGGTGGTCACCCGCACCGAGGGCGACTGCCTGGCCCGCTTCGAGTGCCTGCTGGACCAGACCCACAACTCGCTCGACCTCGCCGTGGCCTGCCTGGACCGGATGGCGGAGCTGGCGCCGGGGCCGGTCAACCAGCGCCTGCCCAAGGTCCTGAAGGCGCCGGAGGGGCACACCTACGCCTGGACCGAGAACCCGCTCGGCATCAACGGCTACTACCTGGTCTCGAAGGGCGAGAAGACCCCGTACCGGCTGAAGCTGCGCAGCGCCTCCTACAACAACATCCAGGCGCTGGCCGTGCTGCTGCCGGGGCAGCTGGTCTCGGACATGGTCTCGATCCTGGGCTCCCTGTTCTTCGTGGTCGGCGACATCGACAAGTAGGCCCGGTCCAAAGGAAGCAGGGGATTCCGCGGCCGGCCCGGCGGCGGGCCGACGCGGCACCCGCGCGGGACTGATGTCGGTGCGGCAGGGCAGACTTGGCGCATGTCCCACTCCCCCCGCCGGGCCTGCCCCGCCTGCGGCCGCGACTGCGCCGTCACCGCCGGCCGCATCGCCCGCCATGACCCGCCCGGCCCCCGGGACCGCGCGGATCTGGTGTCGTGCCCGGGATCCCGGGCGCGGGTGGTGATCGGCGCCTCCGCGCCGACGCTGGACGGCTTCGTCCTGCCCGAGTTCCCCGGGCAGTTGCCGCTGTTCTGAGGCCGCCGGCCCGCCCTCGGGTACGGCACCCGGCCCGCCCGCGGGTACAGCACCCGGCCCGCCCGCCCTCAGGCCGCTCCGGCGGCCAGCAGCCCGATCAGCCGCGAGCTGCTCTCGGCGCCGAACCCGGCGTCGACCCCGCGGCGGTACAGCTCGGCGTGTGCGGCCAGGATCGTGGTGTCCACGCCGGAGTCGGCCGCGGTGTGCAGGATGTGCTCGACACTGGCGGCGCACATCGCCAGGCGCTCCTTCTCGCCGCGGTGGTCGTCGGCGTCGACGAGCGCGGCGCTCCCGGTGTAGAAGCCGCGCATGGTGTCGGCGGTGTAGCCGGCGTAGGGCAGGATGTCGGACGCCGTCAGGCCGTTGGCCCGGGCCACGGCGACCGCCTGGTACCAGCCCGTGTAGGCCGTCCAGAACAGGATCATGTTGAGCTGGTAGTAGAGCTGCGCGTAGCCGGGGTCGGCGCCGCGGTAGTCGGTGGCGGCGAGCAGGTCGAGCGCCGTACGGTGCTCGTCGTAGACCTCCCTCGGGCCGCTGATGAAGATCGAGGAGCCCTCCTGGCCGATGCCGGTGGGCGGTACGTTGACCCCGCCGGTGAGGTACGCCGCCCCGCGCTCCTCGGCCCACCGCGCGGCCGCGCGGGCCTTGTCCGGGAGGTCGGAGGAGAGGTTGGCGAGCACGCGGCCGGTGAGGTCGGTGTCGCCGAGCGTGCCGTACATCGCCTCCACGTCGATGAGGCTGAGGACGACCAGCCGGCTCGCGGCGACGGCCTCGGCGGTGTCCGCCGCGCTGCGCGCGCCGCGGGCCACGAGCTCGGCGTCCTTGCCGGCGCTGCGGTTCCACACGGTGACCTCGTAGCCGGCGTCGAGGTAGGCGGCGGCCATGGCCCGGCCCATCGGACCCAGCCCGACCACGGTGACCTTGCTGTCCTTGATGGTGTTCACGGAGCTCTCCCCCAGGAGTGAGTGACTAGAACGAACGCTCTATCCAGCGCTCGGTACGACCGTAGCACGGGACTAGAACGAGCGCTCTATCCAATTCTCCGGGTAGGATCCGGCCATGGTGGCAACAGGGACGAAGACAGAGCTGGGAACGCGCGAGCGGCTGGTCCGCACCGCCTCCCGCCTCATGCAGCACGGCGGTTACGAGAACACCCCGGTCAAGCAGCTCGTCCGGGAGGCCGGGGCCACCCTGGGCTCGCTGTACCACTTCTTCCCGGGCGGCAAGCAGGAACTGGCGGTGGCCGCGATCCACTTCGGCGACGAGGAGTTCGGCGCGCTGCTGCGCGCGGGGCTCAGCGCGCACCCCGACCCGGCGGAAGCCGTGGAGGCGGTCACGGGCCTGCTCGCGGAGGCCCTGGAGGCGTCCGACTGGCTCGACGGCTGCCCGGTGACGGCCACCGCCCTGGAGACGGTCGGCCGCCTCCCCGAGCTACAGGCCGCCTGCGCCCGGGCCTTCGCCAACTGGCAGGAGCTGGTGGCCGCGAAGCTCGTGGCCTCCGGCTACCCGGAGGAGGAGGCGCGGGACCTGGCGATCACCGTGGTGAACACCCTGGAGGGCGCGGAGATGACCTCACAGGTCACCCGGAGCCGGACCCCGCTGCTCGTGGCGGGCCGGCACCTGGCCCGGCTGGTGGCCTCGTACCGGCCCTGACCGCGGCCACACCGGGCCGGGCGGAACGGGGCGGGGCGGGGCGGCAGGACGCTGACGCTGAAGGTGACGGGAGCTAGGAGATCGCGGTGCGCAGCCGGACCACGTCGATGGGCTCGGTCTCGTCGTGGGCCGTCAGGTCGATGACCTGACCCGCCGCGCGGGTCTCGTCGGTCGGCTGCTTGAACTCCGGCTCGCCCGTCTCCCGCGCGGACTCCGCCTTGTGCACGGCGAGGGCCTCGGCGCCCACGACATCGGCCAGGTCCTCGTTCTGGACCGCCTCGATCGCCGCGCGGGCCTGCGCCGAGTTCTTCGTGCCGAAGAAGTCGAAGCCGCCCTCGACCCGGGAGGCCGTACGCCGCTGGGCCGCGTACGGGGCCACGGCCGCCGCCGGACGGCGGGCCGGGACGGAGGCGGCGGTGGCCGTCGCCGACGTGGGCAGCTCCCCCACGGCCCGCGCCCCGGGCAGCGCGCGCTCCTGGGCCTTGCGGGCCAGCGCCGCCATGGCCGCGTGGGCGCGGGCGTAGCCGACGGAGGTGGGCGCGCCCGCCGAGGTGCGCTCCTCGGAGACGGCCGGAAGCTGCTTCGGGTCGGCCGGGGCCGTGGTCGTCGAGGCCTCGATGGCCAGCAGCCGGCGCTTCTCCAGCGCGCTGGCGCGCTCGGTCTCGGCGGTCGCGTAGCGACGCAGCAGTGCCGCGTGCTCACCCCGCAGGCCCGCCAGTTCGACGCGCTTGGCGCGCAGCTTGGCGTCGAGCCTGGCCCGCAGCGCCCGGGCCTCTTCGAGGTCGGACTCCAGCTCGGCTATCCGCTCGTCGGTGCGCCACTCGTCCTTGACCCGCTCGCGGGCGAGTTCCGCCACCCGGCGGCCGGCGGCGCGGTCCCAGGCCCGCATCACGACGGCGGCCGCGATCCCGGCGGCCGCGGCGACGGCCACCAGGAGCCTCAGCGCGGTGGAGTCGTCGGGGCCGGCCAGCAGCCAGGCGGCGCCGGCACTGGAGACGGATACACCTGCGACGGCCGTCGGCGTGAGCAGCCGGTGCAGGGGTTCGGGATTGCGGTGGCGTCCACGGGGCATGGCCTGAAATTTACAGGGCGTGGGGGTCGTGCGGGATACCCACCCGGCAATCTGTTCCCGGGCAGTTACCCCGCATTCCCCTTCGACCGGTTGCCGCTACTTCTTCAGAAGGCCCTTCGACTCCAGGTAGGTCTTCGCGACGTCCGCCGGCTTGGCGCGCTCCGCGTCCACCTTCCGGTTCATGTCGACCAGGTCGGCGGTCGTGAGCACCTTGGTCAGCCTGTCCAGCGCGGCCGCGACCTCGGGGGCACCGGCGTCCTTGGCGTTGACCACCGGGAGCACGTTGTCGGCGTTCTGGAGCTTCTTGTCGTCCTCCAGCAGGACCAGGCCGAAGCTGTCGAGGGTGGCGTCCGTGGTCGTGGTGAGCACGAGCTGGTCGACGCCGTCCTTGACGGCCTGCTTGGCCTGCGGGGTGCCGACACCCTTCGGGTCAATACCGGAAACCTGAATTCCGTATGTCTTCGTCAGACCGGGGCCGCAGAAGGGACGGACCGCGCATTCGTCACCCGCCGCGATCTTCACCTGCAGTCCCGACTTTCCAAGATCGGAAAGGGACTTGAGGTTGTTCTTCTCGGCGAATTCCTTGGTCACCGCGAATGCGTTCTGGTCGACCGCCGCGCCCGCGGGCAGTACCTTCAGCCCGAGCGGGGCCGCGAGCTTCTCCAGGCCCGCCACCGTCGCCGCGACGTCGCTCGACGCGACCGGCTTCTCCTCGGGCGCCTTCGGCCCGTTGACCTTGGCGTTGAGGAACTCCGCGAGCGTGGCCGCGTACTCCGGGACGACGTCGATCTCGCCCTTCTCCAGCGACGGCTCGTACAGCTCCCGGTTGTTGACCGTCTTGACGGACGTGCTGTAGCCCGCGTCCTTCAGGACCTGTGCGTACAGCTCCGCCAGCACGTTGGACTCGGTGAACCCGGCCGCGCCGATCACCAGGCTGCCCTTGCCGTCCGTGGCCGGGGCCGCGGCGCCGCCGTCCTTGCTCTTCTCCAGGCTGTCACCGCCGCACGCGGCCAGCGACACCGTCAGGGCCAGGGCGCCCAGGGACGCGCCGAGGACGCGCGTGGTCTTGGTCATGGACTTGCTCCGTTCGAAGAGAGGAGAAAGAAGAGAGGAGAAAGGGGACGGGACGGGAGGGGGACGGGACGGGGGACGGGAATCAGCGGTGGGCACCGGTCCCGGGCAGCAGCCGCTCCGCCGCCACCAGTACGCCCTCCACCAGCAGCGCCAGCGCCGCCACGAGCAGGGCCCCGGCGACGACCTGCGGGGTGTTGTACGTGTTGAAGCCGGCGGTGATGATCCGGCCGAGACCGCCCTGGCCGACCATGGCCGCGATCGTGGCGGTGGCGACGACCTGCACGGCACCCGAGCGCAGCCCGGTCATCACCAGGCCGCGCGCGAGCGGGAGCTCCACCCGCCAGAAGAGCTGCCCTCCGGACATGCCCATCCCACGGGCGGCCTCGACCACCGAGCGGTCCACCTCGCGCATGCCGACGTACGCGTTCGTCAGCAGCGGCGGTACGGCGAACAGCACCAGGGCCGACACGGTCGGCAGGTAGCCCGCGTTGCGCAGCGGGGAGACCATGAAGAGCGCCAGCACCGCGAAGACCGGAACGGCCCGGCCGACGTTGGAGACGTTGACGGCGAGGGTGCCGCCCCGGCCGAGGTGCCCGAGGTACAGGCCGACCGGCAGCGCGATCGCGCAGGCGATCGCCAGGGCGATCCCGCTGACCCAGGCGTGCTCGGCGAGCCGGTGCCACACGCCGTTCTCCCCCGCCCAGTTGGCACCGTCCGCGAGCCAGTCCCAGGCCCCTGCCACCGCACCCACGCCGTCAGGCCCCCTTCGCCGGTGCGGCCGGCCGGGCGCCGGCCCGGGTCCACGGCGTGAGCAGCCGCTGCAGGCCGAGCAGCAGCAGGTCGGCGGCGAGCGCGAGCAGGACGCACAGCACCGAGGCGGTGAGCACCTGCGCCTTGAAGGAGCTGCTCACCGCCGGCGCGATGAGGTTGCCCAGACCGCCCTTGCCGACGATGGAGCCGACCGTGGTCAGCGCGACCGTCGAGACCGTGGCGATGCGGACCCCGGCGAGCAGCGCGGGCAGCGCCAGCGGCAGTTCGACCTGCCACAGCAGTCGCCCGGGGCCGTACCCCATGCCGCGCGCGGCCTCCCGCACCTCCTCGGGGACGGCCTCCAGGCCGGCCAGCGCGTTGCGGACCAGGATGGTCAGCGAATAGAGCACCAGACCGGTCACGACCAGCGCCGCCGAGAGCCCGAAGACGGGCAGCAGCAGAGAGAACATCGCCAGCGAGGGAACCGTGTAGAGCAGGGTGGTGAAGGTGAGCACGGGCGCCGCCCAGTGCCGGCCGCGGCGCGCCAGCAGGGCCAGCGGCACGGCCACGAGCAGGCCGATCAGGACGGACGCGCCGGTGATCCACACGTGCTCGACGGTGGCGTCGGTGAGCTCCCGGGAACGGGAGGTGACGTAGTCCCAGCAGATCCAGTCGTTCGCCACCAGGCAGTTCTGCCCCGACACGCATCCCACCCCCCGTCACCAAACGTACACATGCTCGACCGTACGGTCGTGACCGACCCTAACCCGCAGCACTCCCGGTGGCCGGAATCTTTCGCAGGGGGCACCACTCCCTTCACGTTCGGACGGCGCCCGTGAGGAAAGATGGGTACGTGATCCGATTCGAGCATGTGACCAAGCGCTACCCCGACGGGACGACGGCCGTCGAGGACCTCTCCTTCGAGGTGGCGGAGGGAGAGCTGGTCACGCTGGTCGGACCGTCCGGCTGCGGCAAGACGACCACGATGAAGATGGTCAACCGGCTCATCGACCCGACCTCCGGCCGGATCCTGCTGGGCGGCCAGGACATCGCCGCCGCCGACCCGGTCGAACTGCGCCGCCGGATCGGCTACGTCATCCAGCAGGTCGGACTCTTCCCGCACAAGACCGTGCTGGAGAACACCGCGACCGTGCCGCAGCTGGTCGGCACCCCCCGGGCCGCGGCCCGCGCCCGGGCCGCGGAACTGCTCGAACTGGTCGGGCTGGACCCGTCGGTGTACGGGAGCCGGTACCCGGAGCAGCTGTCCGGCGGGCAGCGCCAGCGCGTCGGCGTGGCCCGCGCACTCGCCGCCGACCCGCCGGTCCTGCTGATGGACGAACCCTTCGGCGCGGTGGACCCGGTCGTGCGCGAGCGGCTCCAGAACGAGTTCCTGGCCCTGCAGCGGACCGTGCGCAAGACGATCCTGCTGGTCACGCACGACCTGGAGGAGGCCATCCGGCTCGGCGACCGCATCGCCGTCTACGGGACGGGCACCATCGAGCAGTTCGACCGCCCGGCGGCGGTGCTGGGAGCCCCGGCCACCCCGTACGTGGCCTCCTTCGTCGGCGCCGACCGCGGGCTCAAGCGGCTCGCCGTCACCCCGCTCGGGGCCGAGGACCTGGCACCGGCGGAGGGGATGGAGCCGCGGACGTCGGTGGCGCTCGGCGCGACGCTGCGCGAGGCACTCGCCGCACTGCTCCAGGAGGACTCGGGGCGCATCGGCGTCACCGACCCGGACACCGGCGAGCTGGCCGGCGTACTGACCCCGGAGGGCGTCCACCGGGCGCTGCGCCGGGCCGAGTTGCAGGAGGCATGAATGCCTGTTTCTGATCTGTAGTGCTTTCTGTCACCGGAAATGGCTGCAGACGAGGCGTCCGAGGTTGCCTGGGGGCGGGGCCGTCGAGGACTGGCTCTGGATGATATCGACGGAGCCGTTTCAGGGTAGGCCCGCATTTCGCGCTTCGGACGGCTCCGGTTCAGGGGGCGTTCGTAGGAGGGGAAGACGGCTTGGAGTTCTCCGGGGTATTGGAAGGGGACGCCGGTTCCTGAAAGCGTCCTGGTCCGGTCTCGACCTCTTCGACCTGAGTGTGACCACTGAAGAATGTCCATGCCAGAACCGCTAGAAGGGTCGTGCTCAAGACCCCGATGCCCCACCGAGTCCATCGCATCGCCTGCCTGTGATTCAGTAACACGAGGAGCCAGGCAGTCCATACCGTCACGCTGAAGATGATCCACGGGGTGAGGGCCCCGGCCTTGAACTGGTGGATCAGAACGATCCGGTCGACCAGGGTCGTGAGCACAACCGTGTAGCAGGCGCTGAGTGTGGCGAGGGTGCCCAGGACCCACAAGGTCATGCGTTCACGTGTGCTGCGGCGCTCGTCCATGACCGTCTTTCCTCCTGGGATGGATGCCCGAATGGTGCAGGCCACGGTTTCACATGGCCCGCACCAGGGTCGAGGGCTAGGAAGCGCCCAGGCCGACGGTCACAGTCTCGGTGACGTTGCCCTTCTCGTCGACGCTGGTGGTTCGGATCCCACCAGTGGTGCCGTTGATCCTGGTCGGCTTGGAAAGCGTGGCGTCGACCATCACCAGCTTGCCGTTACGGTCCTTGACCGGCTTGCCGCTGGAGTCGGCCTTCGGGAGCTTGGCCGGGGACTTGTTCAGGCTTTTGCCCTTGACCCACTCGGGTTCCGCGGGAGCGTCGCTTCCGCTGGCAGCCAAGGAGTTGTCCGGCAGCCAGTGGTAGCCGGACCAGTTGGTGACGTCCCAGCCGACCCACTGGTTGCCTTCCTGCATGCCAGCGAGGTTGATCAGGCCGTAGTAGCCGGCCCCGCACATCCCGCCGCTGGGGGCCGTCCAGCGCAGCTCGAACGTGGCGGCGGGTGCGCTGTTGTAGTACCACTGGTCTGTGCGGTTGCAGATCAGCCAGTCCCCGTCGTACCACTTGTAGATGATCATGCCTTCTGCGAGCTTCCCAGTGTTGCGCTCCCAGCCGAGTATGCAGTCCAGGGGGTTCGCGTCGATGTCGGCCTGGGAGCGGGACTGCCCCTTGAAGTAGCCGCCACCGGTTGAGCCGTGGGACGTCTCAGAGTAGTTCCAAAGACAGAGGGAGGAGTCGGCGTTCGCCCACACCATCTCCGCGTAGTAGACGTAGTGGGCTTGCGCTGAGGTGGAAACAGCCAGGGTGATACCGCAGGCTGCGGGTATAGCGAGGGCTCGGATCAGGTTTCTTGCACGCAAGATGTCTCCTTGATCGTCGATCGCGCTGACAACGACGGCTTACATCTCTGTGACTCAGATGAATCGGGACTCGCCCGAACCATCGGCCCCTCGCGATGCGTTCGCTGCAAGGCTCACTTTGAACCCGTGGGCTAAACGATTGCTAAACGAGCTCCCGATGTCCCAGTACCGAGCTGAGGTTCTTCTTCTGGGTGATACGTCGGGTCATGAGAGTAATGGCGGCCCAGGTGATGAGGGCTTCGCTGTGCTGGACGAGTCGTTCGTAGTCGCGGGCATAACGGCGGGCTTGCATGATCCACGACAGGCTGCGTTCGACGACCCAACGCCGCGGGAGGACGACGAATCCGGTGGCGTCCTTGGGCCGGCTGACGGTCTTAGTGACTGCTCCCCCGGATAGATCCGGGGGCTTCTCGTCAAGCTGGTTGAGCTTGACGACGGGCCAGCCCGGCCTGCAGAACGTTGGAAGCCCCCACGACGTCGGCGTGCGCCTGGTGGCCGCAGGCGACGCAGTGGAACTTCTCCTGTGTGGGCCGGTTCTCCGCGCTG
>NZ_JBIVFO010000048.1:0-53776 GCF_044748225.1 Streptomyces sp. NPDC090021
AGGCGCAGCGAACTCCGGCGCTTCGCGCCTCCGGGCCAAGGATGCGCTTCACCTCCGCCCTAAAGGACGGAGCGCTGCGCAAGATCAGAGGTAGATGTCGGCGGCGGAGATGACGCCGCTGAGGTCGAGGTGGGTGCGGGCCGTCGTGTCGGTGAGGGTCAAGTCGGAGCGGTACCACCAGGGCACGGTGAAGTCCGCGGTGGGGATCAGCTTCTGCCCGGTGGAGTGGAAGGGGTCCGGGTACAGGCCGGCGGCGAGCAGTGCGGCGAGAACGGTGGACCGGGGGCCCGCGGGATACCAGCCGGTGGCGGGATAGCCGGGGCTGGACACCGCTTCGGCGGTGTCGGTGACCTTGGCCGTGGACTGGACGGCGTAGCCCGAGAGGGGGGTCGCGCTGCCGGGTGTGTCGGGCACGACGGTCGTGGGCGCCGCGGCCGACGGTGTACGGGGTGCCGCCCCAGGGCCGGGTACGGCGGGGGCCGCCGCGCCGGAGGTGGCCGCGGTGAGGAGGAGCGCCAGGCCGGCCACTGCGAGGGCGACGGCCCGTGTGCCGTGGGGGCGGTGGTGGCAGGGGTGGGCGAGGCGGCGGAGCACGGGGCCTCCGGCGGGACCGGGCCCGGAATCGGGCGCGGCCGGCGGCGGGCGCGGCTGATCCACGGGCTGCTCATCGGGGTGGGGCGTCCCGCCCGCTGCGCGGCGGCCGGGCCGGAGGGCCGAGTCTGCCACGGGCGCGGTCGCGTGCGGTGGCGACAGCCCGTGGGGCGCCGGACCTTCTCCCGCCGGCCCCTCTCCCGCCGGCCTTCTCCCGCCCGGCCTCTCTCCCGCCCGGCCTTCTCCTGACGGGCCCCGCACGGCCCGTTAAGCCGTGGCCCTGACCTGCGAAAGCCTTTAGGATCTTCGACATGGCTACGCGACTCGTGCAGATCAACATGAAGGCCCAGGACGACTCGGCGCTCGGCCGGTTCTGGGCGGAGGCGCTCGGGTGGGGCATCGACAGCGAGGGGCCCGGCGTGACGAACCTCGAACCCGTGGGCTTCGCCTACCCCGACCCCAGCGCCGTCTGCATCGACCTCGTCGCCCGCCCCGAACCCAAGACGGTGAAGAACCGGGTGCACCTCGATCTGGCCACGACCTCCCCGGCCCACCAGGTGGAGCTGGTCGCGCGCCTGCGCGAGCTGGGTGCGACGCTCGCCGACGTGGGGCAGGGCGACGTCCCCTGGACCGTCATGGCCGACCCCGAGGGCAACGAGTTCTGTGTTCTCGAACCCCGTCCGGTCTACGAGGACACCGGGCCGATCGCCGCGGTCGTGGTCGACTGCGCCGACCCGCGGGCGATGGCCCGGTTCTGGGACGCGGCGATGGACTGGAAGCTCCACGAGGTCACCGACGACCGGGTGACCATGCGTTCCGCCCAAGACATCGGCCCCTACCTGGAGTTCATCCGCACCCCCGACACCAAGAGCGGGTGGAACCGCGTGCACCTCGACATCCGCCCCTACCACGGCGACGACCCGGCGGCAGAGGAAGCCCGGCTGCGCGCCCTGGGCGCCACCGACCCCGGCTTCGACCGGTCCGCGATCTCCTGGAGGGTCCTGGCCGACCCGGAGGGCAACGAGTTCTGCCTCCTCGCCCCTCGCTGACCCTGCGCAACAGCCGCCCGCCGGGCCCGCCCCCGCACGGCTCGGGCGGCCTATCCTCCAGGCATGGAGGCACTCGCCGCACGACTGTCGCAACTGGACGCGCACGCGGAAGGGGCGATCCGCGTCGTCGCGTTCTACGACACGCTGATGCGCCGGCGGGTGGATCTGCCCGCGCTGGCCCGCTCCTCGGCGGGGCTGGCCGAATGCGTGGCCGGGGTCCGGCTCCACGGTACGGGGCGCATGGTGCGTGCCTCGCCCGACGGAACGGACGCCGCCGCCCCGCCCGGATCCGCGTCCACCACCGTGCCCATCACCCTGGACGAGGAGGAGGTCGGCGCGGTCTGGCTGGAGCGCGGCGGCCCTCCCCACCCGCTCGACGACGTCCTGCTCGACCGGCTGGCCATCGCCGCCGCCGCGGTCCTCGAACGGTACGGCCCGGCCCGCACCACCATGGCCGACCCCGCCCTCGTGGAACTGGCCGTCAGCTCCGACTGCGACGAGGCGGGCCGGGCCCGGGCGCTGCGGCTGCTCGGCTTCGCCCCGGACCTGCCCGTACGCGCCGTCGCCGTGCGGTCGGACGTTCCGCTGGACCGGGTCGCCGCACTGCTCTGCCCGGGCCGCCCGGCGAAGGCGGCCCCGCTCACCGACGCCGGCATCATCCTGGTCGCCGCCCACACCGACGCCGGCGGCGCCTCCAGGGACACCTGCGGCGCCGCCACCGGCACCGCTACCGCCGCCCCCGACGCCATCGCCCCGGACCTGCTACCCGCAGGCGTCCGCGCGGGCGTGGGCACCGCCGGAAATCCCGTCATGTCCTGGCGGGAGGCCCGGACGGCCCTCCGCTTCACGGCCGAGCGCCGACCGGTCGTCCGCCACGCCGACCTGGGCGCGCTGGCACTGCTGGCCGAGATACCCGAGGACGTCGCACGCGCCAACCACGACGTGGCCGCGATCGCCCGCCTGGCGCGCCATCCGGAGGACCTGGAGACCCTGGACGCCTTCTGCGCAACGGGCTCCCTGCGCCGGGCCGCCGACCGCCTCCACCTGCACCACAGCAGCGTCGCCCGCAGGATCGAACAGATCACGAAGATCCTGGGCATCGAACTCACCCACCCCGCAGGCCTCCTGCGGGCCGGGCTCGCCCTCACCGCGTGGCGGCTGCTGGACAACTGACGCGGAACGGCCCGTGCCGCAAAAATTGTTGAATGTTGCCACAATGGCCGGGAATATTCGCTCAATTTGGTGACTTGCGCACTGATGTTTCATCATCGTGACTGCACGTCAGCTTCGACGTGCGTCGAGGAGGCGGGGGCGCCGGGGGGTCCCCCGTTCGCACCGGCAGATGCGGCAGGCGAGCCTTGCTCTCGCCGTGCCCCGCCGTGGCTCCCGTCCCACTTCCGTCACCTAGGCAAAGGCCCATGTCCGCCCAGCAGCTCTCGGACCTCATACGTTTCGCCCGTCACAACTCGCCCTTCTACCGGGACCTCTACGCGTCCTTGCCGGCGCACGCCGACCGGCTCACCGACCTTCCCGTGGTCGACCAGGAGGCGTTCTGGGCGGCCAACACCCTGCACGACAGCCGCGTACTGACCGGCCCGCTCAGCGAGGCCACGGTCTACAAGACCGGCGGCACCACCGGGTCCCCGAAGTTCTCCGTCTACACCCGGGACGAGTGGCGCACCTTCGTCACCTCCTTCGGGCAGGGCCTCGTGGACACCGGGCTGCGCCCCGGGCACCGCGTCGCCGACCTCTTCTACGCCGGGGAGCTGTACGCCAGCTTCCTGTTCGTCCTCGACTCGCTCGCCCACGCGCCCGTGGACAACGTCCGTCTGCCCATCGGCGGCGGCGCACCGCTGGAGTCGACGATCCCGACGCTGCGCGATCTCGCGGCGCAGGTGCTCGCGGGCACTCCCACCACCCTGTGCCGGCTCGCCGAACAGGTCGTCGCCTCCGGTGTCCGCCTCGACTCCGTCGAGCTGCTGCTCTTCGGCGGTGAGGCGCTCTTCGACGACCAGCGGCGCCTGCTGGCCACCGCGTTCCCCCGCGCCGAGGCCCGCTCCGTCGGCTACGCCAGCGTCGACGCCGGCCTGCTCGGCCGCCCGGTTGCGGGCGCCGACGCACGGGTGCACCGGGCCTTCACCCCGTACTCCGCCGTCGAGATCCTCGACGACACCACGGACGAGCCCGTCACCGAGCCGGGGCGCCCCGGCCGGGTCGTCGTCACGAGCCTGTTCCGCCGTCTGATGCCGATCATCCGCTACCCCGCCGGCGACCGGGCCGAATGGACGGGCACCGGACCGGGACACTTCCGGATCCTCGGACGAGCCGAGGAAGGCGTACGGGTCGGCCCCGTGTCCCTCTACACGCAGGACGCCCAGGACGCCGTGGCCACCGCCGACACCGCCGGTCACGTGGTGGGCATGCAGCTCGTCGTCCGCCGCTGGGACGGCCGCGACGGGCTAGTCCTGCGGCTGGCCACCGCCCCGGGCGGCGAACGCGACGCCGAACGGCGGGAGGCACTGGCCCGGGCCGTCGTCGCCGAGCTGGAGACCGTACGGCCGCTGTACCCCGACAGCGTGCGCGCCGGGTTCGTGCACCCGGTGTCGGTGGAATGGGCGCGCCACCGCGACCTCGCCGTCAACCCGCGCTCGGGCAAGCTCGTCCGGGTCCTCGACGAGAGGCCGACGGCATGACCGCCCCGGCACCCTCCTCCGCACCCACGCCCGCCGCCGCAACCGAGACCGCGGCCGCCGGCCCGGCCGGCTCCGCCCGGCGGGCCCCGCTGATCCTGCGCAACCGCGCCTTCGCCGCCGTGTGGCTGGGCCAGGTCCTCACCCAGGCCGCCGTGCGCATGTTCCAGGTCGGCGTTTCCTGGTGGATCGTGGCCTACGCCGTGCGCGACGCCCGCGGCCTGGCCTCCGGGCTCTTCATGGCCGCCTGCACCCTGCCCGCCGTGGTCCTGGCGCCCGTGGTGGCCCGCACCGTGGCGGGGTTCGCCCACCGTTCGGTACTGCGGACCGCCGCAGGCCTGGCCGCGGCCACGGCCGGTGCCCTCGCGGTGTGGGCGCAGGGCGGTGGACCGCCGCTGGCCGGTGTGTACGCCGCCGGCCTCGCCCTGGCCACCTGCCAGGCGTTCTTCGACCCGTGCCTGACCACGTCGGTGCCCGAACTCGTCGACGACGCAGACATCGAGACGGCGACCGGCTTCGAGCTGTCCACCCAGTCGCTCGCGGGCCTCGGCGGAGCGCTGCTCGGTGCCCTCACCGTCGACCGGGCCGGAATGGCCTGGCTGGCCGCCGGCTGCGCGGCCGCCTACGCGGGCGCCGCCGTCCTCGTCGCGAGCGCGCGCTTCCGCCGCCCGGCGCCTGCCGCGGCCTGCTCGGACGAACCTCCCGCGCGGCGCCCGCTCCGCCGCATCCTCGGTGAACTGCCCCACGTACGCCGGATCCTGGTCTGTTTCACCGCGGCGAACCTCTTCACCGCGGCCGTGTTCGTCGTGATCCCGCTCTACACCCGCTCTGTCCTCGGGGGCGGTGGCGGCACGGTCGCCCTGCTGGAGGCCTCGCTGGGTACGGGAGCGCTCATCGGTGCCTTCACCGGCACCCGCGTGCCGGGCCGGCCCACGGTCGCCGGTGCGTGCTGCCTGGGCCTGATGGCCCTCGCCCTGGCGCTGCCCGGCCTGTTCGCGCACCGCCCGGTCGTCGCGGGCTGCCTGGTGGTGGCCGGCTGGTGCGCCGGGGCCGTCAGCGTCCGCTTCGTGGCCCTCTTCCAGCGGCTGGTGCCGACCGCCGACAAGCCCGGCTTCTTCGCCGTGATGCAGGCCGTCCTGGGTGCCTCCCTGCCGGTGGCGTCCCTGGTGTTCGGCTCCGCGGGCGACGTCCTCTCCCCGCAGACGCTGTGTCTGGTCCAGGGCGTCGGCCTGCTGCCCGCCGCCTGCGCGCTGGCCCTGCCGGGGACCCGTACGCCCGAACCGGCGCCCCCGGCGGAACCGCACACCTCGGGAGGCGCCCGGTGAGCACCCTCGGCACCGCGGTCATCGCCCCGGCCACCCGGGCGGACATCGCCGAACTGCGTCAGCTCTACTACGCCGTCTACGGCCCCCACTACCCGGTGGCGCTCGGTACGGACCCGGCCGAGATGGCCCTGCTCATGGCGGACCCGCACTCCCTGTGGCTCGTCGCCCGCTGCGCGGCCACCGGGGCCCTGAGCGCGTCCGCCGCCATCCACGGCGAGGCCGGCAGCCGCATCGCCCGGCTGGAGGGCATCGCCGTGCACCCCGAGCACCGCTCCGCCGGTCTGGCCGCAGCCCTGACCGAGGCGCTCTGCGCGGAAATGCTGGACACGGGCCGGCTGGACTCGGTGTACGCGACTGTCCGTACCGTCGGTTCCGGCCCGCAGCGGGTCGTCGCCCGCAACGGGTTCCGCCCGCTGGGCATCCTGCCCAACGCGGTGGATCTCAGCAGCCGCGAGAGCCTCGCCCTCTACGCGCGTCACTCCCCCGGTGTGCTCGACCGCCGGGTGCCCGTCACCGAAGTTCCCGCCGCTCTGCTGCCGTTGCTGCGGACCGCCGGGGACGCTCTCGGCATCGGCTACCCGGGAGTGCGCGCCGCCGCCGGCCGGCCCCGCCCGGCACCCGGAGGCCAAGGGGGCGTCGAGCGGCTGGAGATGATCGAGGCGCCCGCGTTCGTACGCCGCCGTTTCCGGGAGCGGTTCCCGGGCGCGGAGGGCTGGTTCTACCCGCTGCACACCCCGAACGTGCTGCTCACGCCCGAGGACGGCCGGTTCGAGGTGTACGCGTACCTCAACCGCGCCGGTGGGTACTGCTCCCTGCTGACCGCCCACCCCGACCCGGCGGCCGCGGCCGCGCACCTCGAACCCGTCACCCGGGCCCTGGCCCGGGCGGGCGCCGGTTACGTGGAGGCGCTGGTGCCGCTCGCCCACGAGGAGGCGCTCTCGGCCTTCCTCGCCCAGGGGTTCGTCGCCGGAGCCCTCTACCCGGCGATGCGCGCGGACGGCGACGGCTTCCACGACTACGCCGTCCTGTCCCGCTCCAGCGAGCGGATCGACTTCCGCGGCGTCGCCGTCGAACCGCCCCTCCAGCCCTACCTGGACTGCTACGCGTCGGCCTGGGCGTCGGCGCACCTGCCCACACCATCCGAGGTTGCCCCATGAACCGCATGAACCCCCATCTCGCGCCGGTCGCCGTACCCGACCCGGCCCTCCTGCCGCACGTGCAACGGCTGTGCGACCTGACCGACCCCTACGCCCACGGCCCCGCGGTGGACGAGCTGTTCGCCGCCGCCATGGCGGAGACCAACGCCTGGCACACCGAACGCTCCCCGTTCTTCCGCTCCCTGTACGAGGCCACTCCCCCGGCGGAGCCGTACCGCACGCCGCTCGTCCACGCGAACTTCTTCAAGCGCCACGAGGTGCTCTCCATCCCGCGTGAGGACGTCGAACTGCACCTGACCTCGTCGGGCACCACCGGCCAGAAGTCGCAGATGTTCTTCGACCACTGGACCATCCGATCCGCCCAGCGCATGGTCGCCCGGATCTTCGAGCGCAACGGCTGGATCACCCCGGACCAGGAGGTCAACTACCTCCTCTACAGCTACGAGCCGGCCCCGTCGCTGAACCTGGGCACCGCGTTCACCGACAACTACCTGTGCGACTTCGCCCCCGCGCGCAGCGTCGAGTACGCACTGCGCAACACCGGCGGCGACCACGAGTTCGACCCCTTCGGCTGCATCGCCGCGCTGCGCCGCTTCGAGCGGGAGGACGCCCCGGTCCGCATCCTCGGCTTCCCCGCCTTCCTCTTCTTCACGCTGGAGCGGATGCGGGCCATGGGCATGGCGCCGCTGCGCCTGCCCGAGGGTTCGCTCGTCGTCCTCGGCGGCGGCTGGAAGGGCCACGCCGACCGGCGCATCGAGAAGGAGGAGCTGTACGCCCGCGTCACCGAGCAGCTCGGCATCCCGGGTGAGCGGATCCGGGACACCTTCGGGTCGGTGGAGCACTGCATCCCGTACATCGAGTGCGACCACCACCGGCTGCACGCCCCCGTCTGGTCCCGGGTGACGATCCGCTCCACCCGGAACCTGGAGCCCCTGCCGTACGGAGAACGCGGCTACCTGCACCTGGTGTCGCCGTACATCACCTCGGTACCGGCACAGAGCGTGGTCATGGGCGACCTCGCCTCCCTGCGGCCCGGCGAGGACTGCGGGTGCGAGCTGGAAACCCCCTGGTTCACCGTGCACGGCCGTGCCGGGGTGAGCCGCAACCGGAGCTGCGCCGTGGCCGCGGCGGAACTGATGAAGGGAATGGCGTGACCATGAGCGTGCACCACCACTACTGGCAGGGCTCCTTCGTCGGCGACGAGGAGGCCGGGCGCCGCCTCGTCGAGCTGCCGGCGGCCGTCGAGGCCGCGCTGTCGACGGAGCTGGCGACCGAAACCGTCCTGGCCGCCTGCGACTCCCTGGCCGCCGCGCTGCGCGACCCGGCCCACCCCGTGCACGGCCGGCTCGCCGCGCACCTGCCGGAGGGCGAGGACCCGGCGGTCCTGGCCGAGCTCGGCGCCCTCCTGGGGCGACGTGAACTGACCCGGAAGCTGCGCCGTGAACTGGGCGGCACGGCTCCGGGCCGGCTGAACCGGGCGGATCCGCGCGAGACGGTCTACGAGGCCTGGGCGCCCGTCGGCCTGGTCGCGCACATAGCCCCGGGCAACGCGGCGACCGTGGCGCCGCTGAGCATCATCGAGGGCCTGCTCGCCGGGAACGTCAACGTGCTGAAGACCAGCAGCGCCGACACCCTGTTCACGCAGCACCTGATGGCCGAGCTGGCGGCCATGGACCCCAGTGGTGCGCTGGCCGCGCGGATCGTCGTCCTGCGGTTCCCGTCGTCCCGGCAGGAGTGGCTGCGCCTGATGTGCGCGCCCGCGGACGCCGTCGCCGTATGGGGCGGGGAGGGTGCCGTGGAAGGCGTGGCGGCCCATGTGCCCGCCGGTTGCCGGCTGGTGGAGTGGGGGCACCGGATCTCCTTCGCCTACCTGACGAGTGACGCCTGGTCGGACGCCGTGACGCTCGGCGCCCTCGCGGACGACGTGTGCCTGCACGAGCAGCAGGCCTGCTCCAGCCCCCAGGTGGTCTACCTCGACACCGAGGACGAGGGCGAGGTGTTCGCCTTCGCCGAGCGTTTCGCCTCCGTGCTCGCGGCACGGCCGCCGGCGGTGGGCCCCGTGTCGGCGCCCGCTCCGGACCCGGCGGAGGCGGCCGAGCTGACCACCACCGAACTGGTGGCCCGACTGGAGGAACACCTCGGCCTGACCCGGGTGTTCGCCGCGCCCGACGGTTCGTGGCGGGTCATGGCCGACACCCGGTCCCCGCTCACCGCCTCGCCGCTGCACCGCAGCGTGTGGGTCAAGCCGCTGCCGCGGAAGCGGATGATCACCACTCTGCGCCCGATGCGCCGCTACCTGCAGACCGCGGGTATCGCGGGCAGCCGGACCGACATC
The DNA here is from genome assembly GCF_044748225.1 of Streptomyces sp. NPDC090021. Lineage (NCBI taxonomy): Bacteria > Bacillati > Actinomycetota > Actinomycetes > Kitasatosporales > Streptomycetaceae > Streptomyces > Streptomyces sp. NPDC090021. Next base: position 9,148 of record NZ_JBIVFO010000048.1, read on the forward strand.
GCCGAGCTGTCGCGCATCGCCCTGGCCGCGGGTGTCACCCGGGTGACACCGGTCGGGGCCATGCTGGAGAGCTACGCGGGCGAGCCGCACGACGGTGTGTACGCCCTCCAGCGCTACAGCCGCCGTGTCGCGGTGCAGGCCGACCCGGCCGTCTTCGCCACCACCGCCTGCCTGGACGACCTGGCCCGGCCCGTCGTCCTGCCGCCGCCGGCGGGCGCGCTGCTGGGCAAGGAGGACGTGCAGGAGCCGGGCCGGCGGGTGGCGCGCGCGGATGCCGAGCTGTACTTCCGCAGTGGCGGCAGCACCGGGGCGCCCGCACTGTCGATCTTCAGCTACGACGACTACGACACGCAGATGCACGCCGCCGCGCGCGGCCTGCTCGCGGCCGGCTACGACCCGGTCGGGGACCGTACCGCGAACCTCTTCTACTGCGGTGCCATGTACGGCAGCTTCATCAGCTTCTTCTCCGTGCTGGAACGCCTCGGCGGGGTGCAGCTGCCGCTGTCGGCCGGCCCCGACCACCGCGCGACGGCGCAGGCGCTCATCGACCACGGGGCGGACACCCTCTTCGGGATGCCCTCCTACCTGTGGCAGCTGCTGCACGCGGAGGCGGACGCCCTGCGCGCGTACGGCGGCCTGCGCAAGGTCTTCTACGGCGGCGAGCACTTCACCCAGGAGCAGCAGCGCACCCTGAAGGACACCTTCGGCATCGAGGTGATCCGCTCGATCACCTACGGCAGCACCGACCTCGGGCCGCTGGGCTACCAGTGCACCGAGAGCTCCGGCGGTGTCCACCACCTGCACGCCGACCTGCACACCATGGAGATCCTGGACCTGGCCGAGGACCGGCCGGTGACGCCGGGCGAGACCGGCAGGCTGGTCTTCACCACGCACGCCCGGCGCGGCCAGAACCTGGGCCGCTATGTGATCGGCGACCTGGGCCGGGAGGTCCCGGGCCGCTGTCCATGCGGCCGCCTCGCTCCCCGTTTCGAGCTCCGGGGCCGCACGGGCGACGTGATGCGGGTGGCGACGTACTTCCTCAACCAGCGCCGCTTCCTGGACCTGGCCGCAGAACGCGGCGGCCACCGGGGTGAGTTGCAGATCCGGCTCGACGTCACGGACGCGCGCGAGCGGCTGACCGTACGGGTGGAACGCGCCGGGGCGACGGATCCGGAGCGGCTGCGGGAGGTCTTCCTGGCCGGTTACCCGGAGCTCCGGGAGGCGGTGGCGGAGCGGCTGCTGGACCTGGTCGTGGAAACCGTCGACGGCGCCTCGCTGGACCGCAGCCCGACCAGTGGCAAGCTCCTCGCGGTGGTCGACGCCCGCCGCTAGGTCCCGTACCACGCTGCCCGCTGCCCGCCGTTCAGGTGGCGGGCAGCGGGCCTTTCGATGCAGAAACACTGCGAGTTGCACCGGCTCGCGGGGGCGGGTGACCGTGGGGGTCTCGGGATCCGTGCACCGTGATGCTCCAGGAGGGCCCCGTGCGCCTGCGTGACGAACTGCCCGTCGACCACCCGCTGAACCGGTTCTACCGGTTCGGGGCGGCCCTGTGCGGGCTCCTTCTCCTCGTGTTCGGCTGCCTCGGTTTCGCGGGCAGCCTGTCGGCCTTCGACACCGCGGGCCGCCAGGTCGCGGGCCTGTCCACCAACGGACTGCTCAGCACGGTCTCCGTCGTGGTCGGGCTGCTGCTCATCGCCGCGACCTCTTCCCAGGCCGCCACCAGGCCGTGGCCGTGCACCAGAGCGGCCAGCACCTCGTCCATGGCCGGGCCGTCCAGCCGTACCGCCGCCCGGGCCAGGCCCCGGAACTCCTGCCGGACGTCCCCCAGCGGCAGTCCGCCACCCGGTCCGCCACGCGGTCCGGCACCGCGGACCGCCCGACGCGCTCCGGCGGCGGGGGCAGGTTCGGGCTCCGCCGCGCGAGACCGGTCCGCCCGGGACAGCGCCACACCTGCTGCCTCGGACGGGGGTACTCCCGAGGTGGTGAGGCGGCACATGTCCTCCAGGACGGCGATGTCCTCGAAGGTCCAGCGCCGGTGCCGGCCGCCGTCCCGTACCGCCGGTCCCATGCCGTAGCGCCGGTCCCAGGACCTGAGGGTGGTGGGCGAGACCCCCAGGCGCCTGGCCACGGCTCCGGTCGTCATGCGGGGAGTACGGGGATTGCGGGGATTGCGGGAAGCGGGGGGAGTCTTCTCGGTCATGGCGCCACCTCCGGGTCGCTCACCAGCCCAGGCTCCCGGGCACGCCCTTGAAGGGGCCCGTGAGCTCGTCGGTGATCCACCCGCCGTAGAAGCCGCCCGGCTGGGCCCGGACCCGTTCTCCGTCCACCGTGCACGCCTCGACCCGGTCGGCGTGGAACGCCAGATGGCCGGTGATCGGCGCGTAGCCGGGCCGTGGGGCCTCGTAGCTCCAGGCGATGTCGGGCGCGGGCGGGGCGCCGAGTTCCGGACCGGGCCGCCAGTAGGTGGCGGTGCCCTTCCACTCGCACACGCTCCGGTGCTCCGAGACCCGGAGGAGTTCGATGCGTACGTCGGCCCGCGGTATGTAGAACACCGGCGGATGGCTGGTCTCCAGGACGCGGAGGCAGCGCCGGGAATCGGCCAGCGCCACTCCGGCGTGCCGCACCACCACGTGCCGCGGGTCGGGCTCGATCCGCGGTGGGCGCGGGTACTCCCACACCGATTCCGTCGCCGCCCTGTCCGTGCCGTTCGTTTCCATGGGGACCTCCCGTCAGTACCGTGTCCCGCCGGCCGACGGGTCCTCGGCGTTCCGCCCGGCCCGGACCAGGAAGACCTCGTCGTGGAAGCACCAGGCCCACTCCTCGTCCGGTGCGAGCGACACGGCTACAGGGTGCCCGCTCGCGGCGTGGTGCGCAGCGGAGTGGCGACCCCTGGAGCTGTCGCAGCAACCGACGTATCCACACGTCACGCACTGCCGCAGTCTGATCCAGGACAGCCTGCGCGGCAGGCACCCCGAGCATCCGGCGGACGGTGCCGCCGGAGCCGCCCTCCCGTTCTCCAGGAGGTCGAGGTGCGCGCAGGCGCGCCCGTACGGTCGCCCCGCGTCGGGCGCGACCTGCCACCGTCCGGGTCCTCCCATCGAGCCTCCGCCCCTCGGTCGGAAGGCGTCCGCCGCTCTCGGGGACACCCCTGCGCTCCCTCTTCGACCGGAGCACGACGAACGGATGCGGCGCCGACCAGGAATCGGCGGGGTGCGTCCGAAAGGCCAGGAATCCGGGAAGGGGCAACGAGGACGCACGCACCGCCCCCGTCCGGGGCCTCGCCCGGCTCGGGGACCTGCCGGAGCAGCTCCGGCAGGAACGCGAACGGGACGACAGCGCTCCGTGAGGCCTTCCGCCGCCGGACGGCCCGGAGTTCCGGGACCGTCCACTCCCGTGTGGCCCGGGACTCCCCGGATCGGTCCGGGCCGGGCGCGCGGCCGGGGCATCCGGTGCGGGTGGACCACGTGACCGTCTCCCCACGGGGGGCGGCTCCGCCGGCCGACCACCGCGAGCACCGCCGCGACCACCGCCGCGAGCGCTCCGGCCTCGTCATCGGCGACGTCGTCGACACCGCTGCCCGGGGCCGCCGCGGACACCACCACCGCGGCTGATCCCGCCCGGCGGTCGCCGCGGTGACTGCGGCGCGCCACGATGACGTCCTTCAGCGCGTCGGGTAGTCCGTGTAGCCGCGGGCGTCGCCCCCGAAGAAGGTGGACGGGTCCGGGGTGTTGTACGGGCCTTCGGTGCGCAGGCGGTCCGGCAGGTCGGGGTTGGCGAGGAACAGCGCGCCGAAGGCGACGAGGTCGGCGGTGCCGTCCTCGACGAGCGCGAGGGCGCGGTGGTCGGTGGGGCCTTCCGTGGCCGGGTTCAGCACGAGGAGTCCGGAGAACTGCTTGCGCAGGGCGAGGGTGGTCTCCCGCACCTCGGGGCCGTACTCCAGCACGTGCAGGTAGGCCAGCCCCAGCCCGTCGATCTCCTTGACCAGCGCCTCGTAGACGGGCTGCGCGTCGGGCTCGGAGATGTCGTTGTACGGGTTCCCGGGCGAGATGCGCAGGGCCGTGCGCTCGGCACCGATCGCGGCCGCGACCGCCTTGACCACCTCGACCGCGAAGCGGATGCGGTTCCCGGCCGGGCCGCCCCACTCGTCGGTGCGCAGGTTCGAGCCCGGGGCCAGGAACTGGTGGATCAGGTAGCCGTTGGCCCCGTGCAGCTCCACGCCGTCGAAGCCCGCCTCGATGGCGTTGCGGGCGGCCTCGGCAAAGTCGGCGATGGTCGCCCGCACCTCGTCGCCGGTCAGCTCGTGGGGGGTCGTGAAGTCCTTCATGCCCTCGCCCGTGAACAACTGGCCGGCAGGCCTGACCGCCGACGGGGCCACGGGGACGAGCCCGTCGGGCAGCAGCGACGGGTGGCCGATGCGGCCGGAGTGCATCAGCTGGGCGAAGATCCGCCCGCCGGCCGTGTGGACGGAATCGGTGACCTCGTGCCAGGCCGCGACCTGCTCGGCGCTGTGCAGGCCGGGGGTGAAGGGGTAACCCTGCCCGACCACGGACGGCTGGACACCCTCACTGATGATCAGACCGGCCGAGGCGCGCTGGGTGTAGTACTCGGCGACGAGGGGGGTGGCGATACCGCCCTCCCCTGCGCGGCTGCGGGTCATCGGCGCCAGGGCGATCCGGTTGGAGAGGGTGCTCCCGGCCAGGCGGACGGGATCGAAAGCGCTGGTCATCTTTGCCTCCACAGATATTTGGTCGGCCAATTAATGGCCGCGGGAAGCAGCGTACCTCATTACTTGGTCGGCCAAGGTAAAATCTGCTCGGCGGGTAAAATCGGCGGAGCGGACGACGGTCCGGGCGGGGACCCGCCCACCGGACCCCGCCCCACCCCACCCAGGAGGAGCGCCCCCATGACCGCGGAAGCCGCCCAGGAACCGGGCACGCCCACGCAGTGCCCGACCGTGCCCGGCGCCGTACTGGACGGGCCGGTGAGCCACGCGATCAGCCGGGTGGCCCGGCTCCACCGGATCGTCGCCGGCCGCCTCCTGCGGGAGCTGGGCCTGCACCCGGGCCAGGAGTTCCTGATGATGCACCTGTGGGACAGCGGGGCCGTGCGACAGTCCGAGCTGATCAAGGCGGTCGGGCTCGACCCGTCCACGGTGACCAAGATGCTCCAGCGACTCGAACAGTCCGGCCACGTGCGGCGCCGCCCGGACCCGGCGGACCGGCGCGCCTCGCTGGTGGAGGCGACGGAGGCGAGCTGCGGGCTCCTCATGGCGGTCCGCGGGGCGTGGGGCGAGCTGGAGCGCCAGACCCTGGAGGCGCTGGACGACGCCGAACGCGCCGAGCTGGGCCGCCTGCTGGGCAAGGTGGAGGGGTCCCTCTGCACGGCGGTCGCCCGGGGCGGCGACGCGGAGTGCGGAACGCCGGACAGGGGACCGCTCGGCTGCTGAGCGGACGCCCCCGCCGCCTGGCCACCGGCCCCCGGTCACCGGCTCCCGGCCACCTGCTCCCGGCTCCCGGCTCCCGACTCCCGGCTCCCGGCTCCCGGCTCCCGGCTCCCGGCTCCCGGCCGACACTAACGGCCCCGACCGGTCGGCCTCGGGCCGGCTCCGGGCCGGCTCCGGCCGCCGCGGACGGCCCGAACCGGTCGACTCCCGCCCGGGATACCCGCCGGGCTCCGGCCCGGGTTGCATCGCGGGCCTCGCCCGGGGTGCGCACGACCTGCTCCTGCCCGGGGCGCACCGACGACTCGCACGCCGGATGCGCCCTACCGGATCACACCCTGACCCCGCCCTGCCGGGCGTACCCACGGATTCCGCCCGGCCGTCCCACCAGGCCCGCCCGGGTCGCGTCCGGCCGGCTCCCGACCCGCCCGCCCGGCGGGCGCACCAGGTCCCGTGCAACGGTGCGCACCGGGCCCCGCCGGGTCCGCCCCGGCATGCCCGCCTGCGGTGCTCGCCTTAGCGTGGTGGCGTGCGCCACACCACCGCGGCCGCAGCCGTGACGGCCGCCCTGTGCGCGGCCGCACTGGCCTGCTCCACGCAGGCCGCCCCGTCGCGGGTGCCGGCCGGACCGCCGGACCCGCCGGTACGGTTCACCTCGCGTGTCACGACAGTGCCGCAGGAGAAACTGGGCGCCTCCCACCGGGCGGGCTGCCCGGTCCCGCCGGACCGGCTCCGGCTCGTCCGCATGAACCACTGGGGTTTCGACGGCCGCACCCACGCGGGTGAGATGGTCGTCCACGAGAACGCCGTCCGCCCCCTCCTGCACGTCTTCGAGCGGGCCTTCGAAGCGCGGTTCCCGATCCGCCGGATGCGCGTGACGGCCGAGTACCGCGACGACGCGGAGGCCATGGCCGACGACAACACGTCCGCCTTCAACTGCCGTCCGGTCACCGGTGATCCCCGGCGACTGTCCCGGCACGCCTGGGGCGACGCCGTCGACATCAACCCCGTCGAGAATCCTTACGTCGACCTCAACGGGGTCGTCCACCCGCCGAACGCGCACGCCCACCTGCGGCGGTCCGCGGCCCGCCCCGGTCAGATCCACCCCGACGGCGCCGTGGCCGCAGCCTTCCGCGAGGTGGGCTGGCAGTGGGGCGGCCGCTGGACCAACCCGGACTACCAGCACTTCTCCGCCAACGGCGAATGAGCGCCACCGGCTCCCGGGACGGCCCGGCCGGTCCCGGCGGCCCGGCAGGTCATGGCGGCCCGCCGCGCGGGTGACACCGGCGTGTACACGACCGCTCCTCCTCCGGCTCCACCACCCGCTCCCCCTACAGTCGCGGCTCAGGTCCGTTTCGTCCCGTTCGGAGGATCCGCGTTGCGTCGACTCGCCGTTGCTCTCGCCTGCGTGACCGCCCTTTCCTGCGGATCCCTCGTGGGCCCGGAGACCGTATCGGCCCACACCGCCCCGGCGGCGGCAGGGGGCGGGCGGGGCACGAACATCCTGATCGTGGGCATCGACAGCCGCGCAGGACTCTCCACCGCCGAGAAGAACCGGCTCCACGTGGGCGGGAAAGGGTGCAACTGCACCGACGTGATGATGCTCGTGCACCTGTCCGAGGACGAGCGCCGCGCGAGCGTCGTCTCCATCCCCCGCGACTCCTACGTCGCCTATGCCGGCCCCGCCGTCCCGCCGCGCAGCGGCAAGATCAACGGTGCGTTCGCCCTCGGCGGCGGCCCGCTCACGGTCGCCACCGTCGAGAAGGCCACCGGACTCCACGTCGACCACTACCTGGAGACCGACTTTGTCGGCTTCGAGCGGACCATCGACAACCTCGGCGGCGGAACGGTGTGCACGGACAGACCGCTCAAGGACGAGAACTCCGGCCTCGACATCGCGGCCGGCCGCCACCACACCGACGGCAACGGGACCCTGCGCTACGTCCGGGCCCGGCACGTCAATCTGCGGCCCGGCGACCTGGGCCGTGTCCGCCGCCAGCAGCGCATGGTCAACGATCTGCTGGCCCGCCTCACCGTCGAGGGCGCCCTGGCCAGTCCCGTGCGCACGGCACGGACGGTCCACACCCTCCTGAAGACCGTGCGCACCGACGCGGGGACGGGCCCGGGCGACCTGATCCGGATCGGCTGGGCGCTCGGCCGTCTGCGAGCGGACCGTACCGAGTTCGCCACCGTCCCCATCCGCCTCTTCGACCACCGGGTGCCGGGGGTGGGGTCCACGCTCGTCTGGGACGAGGCCCGGTCCGCCGCGCTGTGGGAGGCCCTGGGCGCCGACCGCCCGATCACCGGTGACACCCGGATCCAGCCCGTCGCGGAGACCCCGGCGCCGACCAACCCGGCGGCCATCGGGGTCCGGGTGGACGACGCCACCGTGGCCGCGGCGCTGCGTGGCAACGGCTTCGTCGTCACCGACACCTCCCCGTCCGCACCGCCCGTACGCCCGGCGGGTCCGCCGGTCATCCGCTACGCCCCGGGCCAGGAGGAGCACGCGGCGACCCTCGCCGCGGCCCTGCCGGGCTCCCGGCTGGAAGCAGTTCCCGGTCACGACGCCGTCTTCGACGTCGCCGTCGGCGCCGAACCGGTACGGGTCAAGACCGTCACCTACGACCGCAACATCGCCGACGGCGCCCCGGTGACCGGAGCCGACCTGCGATGCGCCGAGCCGCCGGGACCGGTTCCGGCCGGCCGGTCGTGACCCGGCCCGCCAGGATGGGTGCCGAACCCGATGCGGGGTGCCGACGCCCCGGGTGATGGTGGAGGGGCGAGGAGGACTCCCGTTGCGGGAGGGAGGTGGCGCCGAAGCCGGTGTGTTCCCGCCCCGGCCGCGGCCCCAACGGGTCACGCAGGTCGCGGTGTTGTCCGTACGGGATGCCCTCCGGCGGAAAAGGGAACGCCTGGGGCGGGTCCGCGAAGTAGCGCCGGCCGCCCGGCGGGCGGGCCCCGCGGCGTCCGGTGCCATGGCGCCTCCCCCGGGCCCGCAGGGCCGAGGGGAAGCATCGCAAGGCGGAGGGGGCGCCCGAGTACCGGACGTACGCGGGCGCCCCGTCAGCGCGGCGCGGTGCGGTGCCGAACGCCGCGGGCCGGGCCGGACTTCGCGGACACGCCTCAGCGCTCCCGGGAGGCCGGTTCCGGCAGGGCCGCGGGGGCTTCCGCGACCGGGTCGACGCAGGCGCCGCCCGTCTGCCGGCGCTCGGTGACCCAGGCCGCGACGGGCTCGGTATAGCGGGCGGTGAGCGGCCCGATCACCACGAGGATGAGCACGTAGGCGGTGGCGAGCGGGCCCAGCGCAGGTTCGATGCCGGCGGTGACGGCGAGGCCCGCGATGACGATGGAGAACTCGCCGCGGGCCACCAGCGTGCCGCCGGCCCGCCAGCGGCCCTTGACGCCGATACCGGCCCGTCTGGCCGCCCAGTAGCCGGTGGCGATCTTCGTACCGGCGGTGACCACGGCGAGCGCGAGGGCGGGCAGCAGCACCGGCGGGATGCTGGCCGGGTCGGTGTGCAGGCCGAAGAACACGAAGAACACCGCGGCGAACAGGTCCCGCAGCGGGCTCAGCAGGGTGTGCGTGCCCTCGGCGACCTCTCCCGACAAGGCGATGCCGACCAGGAACGCGCCGACCGCGGCGGAGACCTGCAGCTGCTGGGCGATGCCCGCCACCAGCAGCGTCAGGCCGAGGACCACGAGCAGCAGCTTCTCCGGGTCGTCGCTGGAGACGAAGCGGGATATGTGGCGCCCGTAGCGGAGCGCGACGAACAGCACCGCCCCGGCGACGCCGAGGGCGATGGCCAGAGTCGCACTGCCGGCGGCGAGGCTGACCCCGGCGAGCAGGGCGGTGATGATCGGCAGGTAGACCGCCATGGCCAGGTCCTCGAGGACCAGGATCGACAGGACGACCGGCGTTTCGCGGTTGCCGAGCCGGCCCAGGTCTCCCATCACCTTGGCGATGACGCCGGAGGACGAGATCCAGGTGACACCCGCCAGGACCACGGCGGCGACCGGACCCCACCCCAGGAGCAGGGCCGCGGCCGCGCCGGGCAGCGCGTTGAGGGTGAAGTCGACGATTCCGGCGGGGTACTGGGTCTTGAGGTTGGAGACGAGGTCGCTGGCGGTGTACTCCAGACCCAGCATCAGCAGAAGCAGGATGACGCCGATCTCGGCGCCGATCGCGACGAACTCCTCGCTCGCGCCCAGCGGGAGGAGCCCGCCCGTACCGAAGGCCAGCCCCGCGAGCAGGTACAGGGGTATGGGCGAGAACTTCAGACGGCCCGCGACCCGGCCCAGCAGGCCCAGGCCGAGGATGATCGCACCGAACTCGATGAGGAAGACGGCAGAGTGCACGCGATCACTCCCTGCCGAGGATGGCCGCGGCGGCGTCGACGCCCTCGCGGGTGCCGATCAGGATGAGGGTGTCGCCGCCGGCGAGGCGGAAGTCCGGTGCCGGGGAGGGGCGGGCCTCTGCCCGCCGCAGCACGGCCACGACCGAGACGCCGGTCTCGGTGCGCATCCTGGTCTCGCCCAGAACGCGGCCGTTCCAGTGCGAATGCGCGGAGAGCTCGACGCGCTCGGCGACCAGGCCCAGGTCGGTGGTGTGCAGGAGGTTCGGGCTGTGGTGCGCCGGCGTCAGCGCGTCGATCAGCGAAGCCGTCTCGGCTCCCGTCAGGTGCAGCGACTCGGCGCAGGCGTCCGGGTCGTCGGCCCGGTAGAGGCTGACGGTGCGGGTGCCGTCCCGGTGTGCGATGACCGACAGGTTGCGGTGTTCGCGGGTGGTGAGGTCGTACTGGACGCCTATGCCGGGCAGTGGCGTCGTACGCATCCGTGGAGCAGGCACAGCCCATCCCCCTTGTGTTGTGAGCCTTGTGACGGTGGTGCGGCACGCGACGGATCCGGGGAGTCCTGGCGATCCGAGTCCGCCGAGCGATCCGAGTGCGCCGACTGCTCCGGACCGTCCAAGCATGCGGAATCCGCGCGGCCGGGTTCATGCTGCCATGTTTCGAACGGCCGGAACACGGGTGGCTGTACGGATGGACAGCGTCCTGCCCCGCTGACCAGGCGCTCTCGTACCTGCTCGTACAGGCCCTCCGCCTCCGTGAAGCGGCCGCCGGCGTGGGCGCGGACCGCCACGGGCCGTCACCGTGGTGTCTCCCACGCTGGTCCACACCGCCTGGCATCGGCCTGGCTCTGCCTGAAGGGACGTGATGGTTTGTCCGATCAGGCCGCAGCGGGTCGTTTGGGGCCGGGCAGGATTCCGACGGTTTGAATGGTGCCACCGGCAGCCACACGGCCGCCGGTACGCACACCACGTCAAGGAGACACCCCTTCATGGAACTCGCCTGCGGCCACGACGCACCCCCCTACGACCTCCCCGTCTGCGAGCACATCCGGACCGCGGCCGAAGAAGTGGACTTCTCCATCCACTACACCGGGCGGGGCCTTGAGCACCGGCGGATATGCGCCCTGTGCCGCCAGGACGCGGAGCAGGGGTGGCCGGTCGCCTCCGGCCGGATCTGCGAGGACTGCTCGGACACCTCGTACGGGAGCGTCGTCGGCTCCGTCGGACGTCCGGAAGTCATCGACGCCTCCCGTCCGGTCCCCGGCGCTGGTCCCCTGGTCCCCTTCCCCGCGGAGGCGGGCACGGTGGTGGACCTCGCGCCCACCGAGCAGGGACTGCTGCTGCTCGCGGCCGACGGGCGGATCCTGCTGTGGGACCCCGAGACGGGCTCCTGCGCGGAGAAGGCCCGCAGCACCGTCACCGTCCGGGCCGATGCCAAGCCGTGGTGCGGCCACAAGGAGACCCTGCGGCTGCACGCCTCCCGCAACGGCCGGTTCGCCGCCGTGGCCGTCGACTTCGGCGGCACCGGTGAGGTGCTGGAGCTGGAAGCCGGCACGGTCACCATGGAGCTGCGGCACGACAACTACCACTCCGACACCGTGCCCTACTCCCTGCTCTTCACCGTGCACGGCGGACGCGACGTCGTTGTGCACCGCACCCGGTGGAACCGGATCGCGGCCACGGACCCCGCCACCGGCGAACCCGTGGCGCTGATGCCGCGGGAAGAGGAAGAGACGGAGGCGGCTTGGACGCACTGCTTCTACGGCGCGCTGCACCTGAGCCCGGCCGGTACCCGTATCGCGTCGGACGGCTGGATGTGGCACCCGGTGGGCCAGCCCGTCACCTGGGACCTCGCCCGGTGGTTCGCCGAGGGTGAGGCCGCCTGGACCGGCGAGACGCCCGCCGTCGACTTCGTCCGGCTGCCGCCCGTCGCGTACCACTGGAACCGGCCCATGGTCTGGCTCGACGAGGATCGGTTCGTCCTCGGCGGTCTCGGAGAGGACGACGAAGCCATGGTCCCCGGCGCCCGCGTCTTCGACGTCACCCGCAGCGTGGACCTCGGCAGACTGTACTCGGGGCCGGACGAGACGGCGACGTTCGGCGGACCGGAGGGGCGGTTCTTCGCGGCCGACGGGCTGCTGTTCTCGGCCGGCGGCCCGGGCCTGGAGATCTGGGAACCCACCTCGGGCGCCCGCATCGGTTCGGTCCCCGGCTTCCACCCCACCCACCACGATCCCGTGCGCAACGAGCTCGTACAGCTCACCGAGGAGGGGATCCGGCGCCGCCCGGCCACCGGGACCCCGTCCCCCGACCGAACCGGCTGAGTCCGTCGAACGCCGCCCGGTCCGCCTTGCGGATCCTCGTGGCCCGCCGGGCGGTACAGTGCGCGCCGTGGACATACCCGACTGGTACGTCTGGATCGCTCTCGGTCTGGCCGTCGCGCAAGCCCTTGGTCTCGTTCCCATCGTCCGGCGGCTGCGCGGTCCCGACCCGGCGCTGCGCTCCCGGGCGCGCCTGGAAGTGCTGGATACCGCCGGCACCCTGCTGCTCATGGGCGGGCTGCTGCTGAGTCTCACGGTCGCGGAATCCTGGTTCTGGCTCGCTGCCGCCGGCTTCGCGCTCATCACCGCCGGCTACGCCGTCAAGGGTGTCCACCGGCTCCGCGCCCGCCGCCGTCCCATTCCCCGTGCGGGCCGGTAGCGCGGCCGGGCCGCGTCCCGGTCCGGGCGCGCAGAACCGCCCGTGGTGACCACGGGCACCGGCGGGTCCTGTCTGTACGGATGCTCTGACGCCACCCGATTGCGTTCCGACGTCTGACGCACCCGGGGTTCCATGCGGTGGCGGTCCACCGGCTGCGGTGCCGGGCGGGTGACCGACTGCTGGAGAAGCTCGCCGAGCAGACCGGCGAGGGAGCCTGCTGCCGCCCGGCCGACTTCGGCTTCAACGGCGCGCTCCACCTCGACGTTCTGCGCGCCAACGGCAGGGGCCAGGGGCAGCGGGCTTCATGGGGCGAGCGTGGTCGTAGGCCCCTGGACTTCCAGGACGACGGCCGTGCCACCGACACTCCGGTCCTCATACATCGTGATCGTTTGACCGGGCCGGAGGTGTCGCCACCGCGAGGGGTCGAGGGGGGTGGCTCGTCCGGCTGCTGTTGCCGTCGTCGCGTATCAGGTACCACGTGCCGCCCGCGATCAGCGCCACCGCCGGCACCCCGGCGCCGACGATGTGCCGTTTGTGGCTCCGGCCCGCGGCGACGGGCACGGGCACGGGAACCGCAGGGCCGACGGCGGGGGAAGCCGTGTAGGCGGTGCTCGTGGGAGCGTCGTGCGTGGGGAAGTGCGGGTGGGCCGGTACGGGGGCCCGACCTATTACCCACTCAACTCGCGCGGCTGCGCTCGTCGTTCGAATCTCACAGCGCAGCAGCCCGGCGCGGGACAACAGCCCAAAGAGCACCACAAGAGCACGAACACCACCCTGTTCTCATACAAAAGTACCTGTCGACTGGTTTTCTTTCATGTCACCCGATTACATTGACGACACACCGCAGAGGACACGCACCGCACCGCACAGGCAGGGACCGGGAAGGACGACCACGTGGCGAGGGCCAGACAGGAACGGGCCGAGATCACCCGTCAGTCCATCCTCGACGGCGCTGCCATCGCGTTCGACGACTGCGGGTTCGAGGGCACCAGCCTCAGCGACGTCGTCAAGCACGCCGGAGTCACCAAGGGAGCCCTCTACTTCCACTTCCCGTCCAAGCAGGCGCTTGCCCGTACGCTGATGGACGAGCAGTTCCAGGTCTCGGACCACCTTGCGGCGATCGAGAACCCGGGACTGCAGACCGCCATCGACCTGACCCACCAGATGGCACACGGTCTGCGCACCAACGTCCGCATCCGCGCCGGTATCCGCCTGGTCATCGAGTTCGGCTCCTTCACCCACCCCGACCCGACCCCCTACGACGCCTGGATCGACACCTGCCGTACGTGTCTGACCCCGGCCCAGAAGGCCGGTGACATCCACCCCGCGCTGGACGTCAACGCCCTCTCGGCGCTCCTCGTCGGAGCGTTCACGGGGATCCAGGTCACCTCCCACGTCCGTACGCGCCGCCAGGACCTCCACTCCCGCGTCGCGGACCTGTGGAGTTTCCTCCTCCCCAGCATCGTCCCTGCGGACCGGATGGATCGCTTCCGCCCCATGGGTACACCGCACTCGTACGACTCCCCCACCGGCTGACCGCACCGCGCACCACGCACTGCACCGCACGCACCAGGGCGGCCTCGCACACGCCGTGGCGAACCACGGGGGTGCTCGCCACGGCGTGAGCGAGACCGCCCTGCCCGACCCCTCGAACAGGGGTTCACCGGACAATCCCGTCAGGCCCCTACGGGCGTTTCGGCGTGCGCGACCGGACCGTAATCGGCAACCGTGGACCCGCCTCAGGCACCCACCGGACCCGTCGACGTCTCCGAGGAGACACCCGTGAACTGGACCATCGAAGTCGTGCCCGTCCCCGTCACCGACATGGACCGTGCGAAGGAGTTCTACGCCGAGAAGATCGGATTCGCCGTCGACCTCGACGACGAGGTCGCCCCCGGGGTGCGCGTCATCCAACTGACTCCGACCGGATCCCGGTGCTCCATCGCCCTGCTCCAGGGCATGCCCACACCGCCCGGCGCGAAGGTCATGGCACCGGGCACCCTGCACGGACTGCAGATGTGCGTCACCGATATCGACGCCGCCCACGCGACGCTGACCGAGCGCGGCGTGGCCGTCTCCCCCGTCCGCCACCTCGGTGAGGCGGGCTGGGAGGTGGGCAAGGGCGGCACCTGGAACTCCTTCATGTCCTTCAACGACCCGGACGGCAACGGCTGGGTGGTCCAGGAGGCCCCCTCCGACCTGAGCGAACGCTGAACCAGCACCCGCCGGTCGGTCGAGTCGCCCGTCGAATCGGCGGCTGCGGCCACCGGCGGTGTGGAGTGCCAGTGGCTGGACGACCCCTGTCGCTCGACGCTCAGGAGAGTGCTGGACCTCGGTGACGGTACGTTCGCCCGGGTCCCGGGCCGTGCCGCACGCCTCACCGGATGTCGCCGTCGACGCGTACGGCGACGCAGCCCGCAGCGTGCGCACCGCACCCGACCGGCAGATCCCCACGATGGCCGCCGGCGTGTACGGGATGGGCTTCGAGCACGTGTCGGAACCCGGCTGGACCTACGGCCGCCCCTGGCCGTGGCCCGCACGGCCCTCGCCTCGGGCGGCGGCTCTCAGGGGCGGGCGGCCACGACGCGGCGGAAGAGGGCCTGGACGGCGCTGGTGACGTCGGTACCGGAGGTGTGGTGGCAGGGGCCGGTGTAGGCGTGGGTGAGGAAGTCGGCGGTGAGTTCGGGGTCGGCGACGTCGAACTCACCTGCCTTGTTCCCTTCGGTCAGGATCGTGACGAGCAGGGTGCGGGCCCGGTCCATGGGTTCCTCGCCCGCGGTCCCGAGCTCGTGGAAGAGCCGGTGGTAGAGCTCTTGGTGGTCCTGCTCGGCGGAGACCCACGCTGCGACGAGCCCGTCGAGCCGTTCGGCCCAGGACAGCCCGGGCTGTGTCAGCAGCGCGGCGGGGATCTCCAGCATCCGCGCCCACATCTCCCCCTGGAGGGCGGCGAGGAGTTCCTGCTTGGAGGCGAAGTAGAGGTAGACCGTCCCCTTGGCCACCCCGGCCCGCGCGGCGACCTTGCTGATGGTCAAGGCGTCGTAGCCGTCCTGCAGCAGCAGGGCGGCCACTGCGTCCAGGATCTGCCGGCGGCGAACGTCCGGTGGCTGGAAGCGGCCTGTGGGCTGGGCGGGCACGGGGTGGCTCCTCACGAGGACGGTGATCGACCGGCGGCCGGTCAGTCGTTGGCCTCCAGGGTGTCATGCGGCTTGCGGCTTGCGGGCCGTCACGATCACTGCCGCGTCGTCGGCCGGCTCCTGTTCGTGGCCGGGGTGCTGGTGCACCGGCACGCGGAGCCGCTCGGCGCGCAGGATGTCCAGGCCGAGGCCGGACAGGTCGGCGCGCAGTTCGTCGAGGGTGACCAGGTCGCCGCTCCCGCCCCAGTCGCAGCCCTCCTCATCCCATTCCCCGAGGGCCAGGATGCCGCCGGGGGCGAGCGCCGCCGCCGCGACGGCGAGGGTCGCGGTGCGCGCAGGGCCGCGGGGCGGCAGGGCGTACGCGCTGAGGACGAAGCCGTATGTGGTCTCCGGCTGCCAGAGCGCGGTGTCGGCCACCAGGAGCTCCAGCTCCAGGCCGCGGGCACAGGCGCCGGCTCGGGTGCCGGCGATGGCGCGGGGGGAGATGTCGACGCCGGTGACGCGCCAGCCGCGCTCGGCGAGAGCGAGGGCGTTGCCTCCTGCGCCGCAGCCGAGGTCCAGGGCCTTCCCGGGGGTGAGGGAGTCGGCCGGGGCGAGTAGGAGCGGGTCGGGAGCGGTGGTGTCGCTTGCGTCGCCGCGGTAGACGGCGTCCCAGTCGAAGCCGGGTCGCGACGCGTGCTTGGTGTGGTCGCTGTGGTGGGTGCGGTGGGTGTGCTGGGTGTCGTGCATCCCGGTTCCTCCGGTGGGAATGAGAACAATCGAATGACCGTTGGTCAGTAGTATGACCCCTGGTCATTTGCTTTGGTCAACCCCTGGGAGAACCTCGTGAACCCCTTCGCGCACTACGACACCGTGATCGTCGGAGGCGGCCCGGCCGGCCTCACCGCCGCCCTGGCCCTGACCCGCTACCGCCACCGCACCCTGGTCGTCGAATCCCCGGCCCCGCCCCGCAACCACGCGTCCCGCGGCGTCCACGGCATGATCGGACTCGAAGGCGCCACCCCGGCCGAGGTCCGCGCCCGGGCCTGGGCGGAACTGGACGCCTACGGACTGGCCGAGCACCGCGCCGCTGCTGCCGAGGACGTGACCCTCGCCGCGGACGGCGGCTTCCACCTCACCTTCGACGACGGCAGCGCCGCCTGGGGCCGCACCGTGCTCCTGGCCACCGGAGTCGTCGACATCCACCCCGTGGACGTCGATGGGTTCGCCGCATGCTGGGGCCGCACCGTCATCCACTGCCCCTTCTGCGTCGGCTGGGAGAACGCCGGCCGAACCTGGGGGGTGGTCGCCGACAACCCCGCCTACGCCGCCACCGCCGCCGGAGCGTTCAGTGCCTGGTCCGCCGACGTGATCGCCATCGCGCCGCCCGGCATGGAGCGCGCCGCGGAGACCCGTCAGGCCCTCCGGGCGGCCGGCAGCGACCTCGTCGAAGGCGAGATCGTCCGTCTGCACCACCGGGCGGGAGACCTGCACACCGTGGAGCTGGCCGACGGCACCCTCCTGGCGCGCCAGACCCTGCTCTGGTCACCTCCCCAGCAGCAGGTCCCGCTCGTCACCCGCCTCACCACCACCCTCGGCCTGGCCCTCAACGAAGACGGCTTCCTCACCGTCGGCGCCGACCGGCAGACCAATGTCCCCGGTCTGTACGCCGCCGGAGACCTCACCACTCAGTGGGAGCAGGGCGCCATGAACGCCGCCGGAGCCGGAGCCGCGGCAGCGGACGCCATCCACTTCGCCCGCACCCTCTGACCCGCTTCCACCGGAGCCGGCCACCTTGACGAACCGCGCCTTCACCGACCCCGCCACCGCCACCGCCACCGGACTGGCCGGGCCGGGCCGCACCGGGCGTACTCGTTCGGCGGACCGCCATCACAGCAACGGTCCACCGAACGCTGCCGGGCCGGGCGGCTGTTCGCCGTCTCGCTCTCGTGGCAGCGTCAGCGCATGGCCGAGCGCGGCGGGGCAGGGCGGGGCGGTACACGTGTCACGTGGAGCGTGTTCAGTGGCTCGGGCGTGTCAGGAAGGATCTGTCCGGGCCCGATCGCGGCTCGGACTTCGGCCTCGGAGCAGGCACATGACGCGCCGGGCCTGCCGTCGGCCGCCCGCCGACAGGCCTCTGCCGGCCGTCCTGGTCATCCATCAGTTCGCCCCTGCCGGCCGGGGTGCGCCCTGGGGTTCGGCGGGGTGGGGTTGCAGCCAGCCACGGATGGCGGCCTGGACTCCGGCCTGGAAGCGGGTGTCGGCGTCGAGTTCCTCCAGCATGCGGGTGATCCGGCGGCGGGCGGTGTGCACGTGTACGCCGAGCCGGCGGGCGATGGTCTCGTCCTTCAGGCCGGAAGCGAGCAGCCCGAGGAGTTCCCGCTGCTCCGCACCGAGGGGGCTGACGGGGCTGCCGACGGGGGTGGCGCGTGTCCACAGGGACTCGAACAGCGGTAGTGCGGCGCGGTGCAGCAGGGAGTCGCCGAAGACCAGAGCCGCACCTTCGGCTCCTCCGTCGCCCGAGGGCGGTGGGGGCAGCAGGCAGGTGCGCCGGTCCACGAGAACCAGGCCGGTGGGCAGGCGCTGCCCGATCCGGGCCTGGAGGCCGAGTCGGGTGAGGGCGATCAGTTCCCGGGCCCGTTCGGGGAAGTCGGTGCCGCGCCGATCGGTGACGGTCCGTACGGTGACGCCGCGGGCCAGCAGACGGCGTATGCGGCCGGCGCCCGCTTCCACCGCCTCGCCCGACCCGCCCGCCTCCCCCACTCCCCCGGGGCGGGACGTCGTCAGCGCGCTGCGGTCCAGGACGAGGACTTCCGTCTCGGCGGAGTCGAGCATGGTGTCCAGGCGGGCTTCGACGGCGTCGGCGCCGGTGAGGACCTCTACGCCGGCCGGGGGTCCGGGGGGTAAGGGGGGCGGCGGCGGTAGCTCGTGGGCCAGCCGGTCGGCGTAGGTGCGCAGGGACCTCAGCTCCGCAGATTCCCGGTGCAGGAGGGCCTGTCGGCGCTGGATGAGTACGCGCAGTACGGCGGCCGGGTCGACCACCGAACCGGAATCCGGGTCGATGGCCCAGCCTGAGTCCGGGCCGGTGACCGGGGTGGCGGCCGGGCCGGTGACCGGGGTGGCGGCCGGGCCGGTGAGTGGCGTGGCGGCCGGGCCGGCGGTCGTGCGGATCGTCGCCCTGCTGGCTTCCTGCGTGCGGGCCGGAGTCCGGTCCTGCGGGTCGGTTTCGATCATGACGGGGATTTTGACCGCCTTCACAGGGCCCCCACAACTGTGCATGGCCACTTCTGAGGGTGTCCCGGCTCTGGTCGCGAGCCGCCCGCGGCGCTTGCATGGCGGCGACTCGCAGCAACGCATCAGGCACTCATGGTTGAGGAGACCCCTTGCCCAAGTTCAGCGCAGGTTCGTCGGCTCCGACCCCGACCGCACGACGGATATGGCGGAAAGAGCTCCGGTCCGCCGGAGGAATCGCGGTACTGCTGGCCGCCGCGATGACCTTGCAGGCGTCGCCCGCGTGGGCCGCGGACCCCGGCCCCTCGAACGTCCTGCCCGGCCAGGACACCGCGGCCCCGGTGCTCGTCGAGGGCATACGGGAGGCCGTGGACGCCAAGGCCGCCCCGGCCGACGCGGCCCGCAAGCACCTCGCGGCGAACAAGAGTCGCTACAGGATCCCACGGGCGGGCAGCGACCTCGCCACCCTGTCGGCGACCGCCACCGGAGGCCAGGACGAGACCGTCCGGCTGCAGCAGAAGCACCGCGGAGTCGACGTCCTCGGCGGCCAGTACGTCGTGCGCATGCAGAAGCGGGACGGCAAGCGCGTGGTCACCGGCACCTCGGGGCACTACTTCACTGCCCTGAAGACCGACGTCACCCCCCAGGTCGCCGAGGACGTCGCGGTCAGCCGCGCGGTCGCCGCCACCACGCGCAGGCTGGGGGGCACCCTCGACAAGAGCCGGGCGCCCAGGTCGGAGTCGGGTGACCCGGCGGCCACCGGCATGACCGGTGAGGCCAAGGGCCTCGTCGTCCTGCCCAAGGGAGGCGGCGTACTCGCCTACCGCGTCACCGTACGCGGCACCGCTCCCGGCACCGGCGCGCCGGTCATGGACGAGGTGTACGTGGACGCCCGCTCGGGCTACCCGGCGCTGCAGTACAGCGCGCTGAAGACGCTGGCGGCCCCGAAGGCCGCCACCGGGACGGCCGGTCGGCCCGCGGAGGGGGCGACGGCGGACGGGCCGCCCGCCGCTCCCCCGAACCTGGTCCCGGAGACCGGGTCCGGTGCCCGACTCGGTGGCGCCGCGGCCTCGCTGGACATCGCCTACGACCCCGCGGCCGGGCACTACCTCCTTGCGGACGCGGGCCGGATGCGCGCCACGTCGAAGAGCCTGCTGTCCACGTGGGACGCCCGGGGCAAGTCGGTGTCGGAGACGGCGGGCAAGTGGCCCTCGGGCATCAGGATGTTCTCCTCCCCGAACACCACCTTCGGCGGGACGGCGACGGATTCGGGGGCCGTGGACGCCCACTGGAACGCGGGCCAGGTCTACGACTTCTACAAGAAGAACTTCGGGCGCGACAGCCTCGACGGGGCCGGCGGGGCCGTCAACTCCCTGGTCGGCGTGACCTATTACGGCCTGCCCTACGCCAACGCGTTCTGGGACGGCACCAAGATGGTCTACGGCAACGGCGACGACGAGTTCAAGCCGATGTCCGCCGACACCGACGTCGTGGGCCACGAGATGACCCACGGGGTCATCGAGCACACGGCGAACCTGGTCTACGCGGGCCAGTCCGGCGCCCTGAACGAGGCCCTGGCCGACTACTTCGGCAACGCCATCGACGTCACCGCGAGCGGCACCCCGATGAGCGATCCGGCCGCCGGCCTGATCGGCGAGGACCTGTGCCGCACGAAGGCCGCCGCCGACTGCGCGCTGCGCGACCTCAACGACGGGGCCACCACGTCGAAGAGCTTCCTGGGCGTGTCGTTCGCCACCGACAACGGCGGCGTGCACCTGAACTCCACGATCTTCTCCGGCGCGCTGTGGGACATGCGCGAGGACCTCGGCGGGGAACTCGCCGACAAGATCGTCTACAAGGCCGTCACCGAGTACATGACGCCGATCGACGGGTTCACCGAGGCCCGGGGCGCGGTGCTCGCCGCGGCCAAGGCGCTGGGCGCGACCTCCGCCCAGCAGAACACCGTCAAGCGGTCCTTCAACGCCCACGGCATCGTCCCGGGCTGGGAGCAGGCCCTCGGCATCGACAGCGACACCCTCTTCGGAACGCTGAACACCACGGACTCCGGGGTGGGCGCGGGCGGCGGCTGGTGGACCGCGTCGAAGTCCAACGACGACGGCTCCGAGCCCTACTCGGTCTACGCCGGCCGCCTCGACGGCAAGGGCGCACCGAAGGTGATCAGCCCCAACGACGGCCGCTACCACACCGCCCCGGCGACGGACGGCAAGACGGTGGTGTGGACGGCGTACGGTCCGACCTCGGTCGACGTGCTCTCCCGTCCGGTGGCGGGCGGCCCGGTCAGGACGCTCTACCGCTCGACGACGGGCGTCGCGGGCCTGCGGGTGGAGAAGAACACGATCGTGTTCGAGGAGTACGACATCCTCGGCGGCCGCCACGTCGGCTACATGCGGCCCACCGACAAGGCTCCGGTGTTCACCGACGGCAGGAAGTGGAACACCCTGACCGCGCTGCCCTCCATCAGCGACAACAAGATCGCCTACGCGAAGCTGTACCCGCAGGGCGGCACGTACCGGCTGGGCGTGGAGGTGGTGGACCTGGCCACCGGCAGGGCGGTCCTGACCGAGCAGCTGGACGAGCCGGTGAGCCTGGGCCAGACCGGGATCAACGGCAAGAACGTGTTCTGGCTGGCGGACAGCGACGAGAGCGACGGCGGTCTCGTGTCGGTCGTCAGTTCCGAGCTGGACGGGCGCGACGCCTTCATCGTCAGCAGCGAGCACAAGCCGGGCGCGTTCATGGCTTCCGACCTGACGGTCTCTCAGGACGCGCTGACCCTGGTCGCCCGGACGCCCGACACGCGGTACCGCAACGAGTCGCTGCCGAAGCTGTGGCAGCTGACCACCGACGGCTCCCGCCGCGAGCGGGTGTCCTGCAACCGTGGTGAGCAGAACCACCCGGCGGCCGGTACGGGCCGCCAGGTCGCCTGGCTGGACGCGACGACCGGCTCCACCGACCTGGTGGTCCGGGAACGCCCGGCCGGCACCTGCTGATCCGCACCGCTCAGTGACGGGGCCGGCGGCTGCAGCCGCCGGCCCCGTCCGCCGTCCGGCCCGGGAGAGCGTCTTCGGCCCCGGCTTGAGATCGTGGGTTCAACGGCCGGTCCCCACTGATCCGAGTCGGCCCGCCCATGGAGATCCCCGAGTGGGAGGAGCAGACGCCGGAGTCGTGGTCACGTGGGCCCCGGGCGCGGCCGTCGGCTTCCCGACCGGACGGAGACGGACCACGTGAGGGGTCGGCGGCCGCCGCGTGCCGGCGGGCCTCACGCGTCGCGGGAGTCGATGTCCTCCATGAAGGCCAGGATCCGGGCGTTGACCAGGTCCGGGTGGTCGATCTGCGGTCCGTGGCCGGTGGCGGCGACGATCTCGGCGCGGGCCCCGGGGATGACGCGTGGTACGCGCTCCAACTGCCGCTGCGGGTGCACGAGGAGGCTGCGCTTGCCCATGATCAGGTAGAACGGCGTCCGGATGGAGCCCAGTTCCGCGTCCGACAGCGGCAGTGGGGCGGGGCGACGGATCCGGAAGGCCCGTACGCCGGCCTGGATCATCGCGCGGAGCTCGGGGACGACGATCACCGGCTGCTCCAGCCACTTGGCGAGGCGGGGGCGCCACGCCTTGGGGGCGTAGGTGGCGAAGAGGCTGGCGAAGATCCAGACGAAGAAGCGCAGTCCCACCTTCTCCAGGCCGCCCGGGTCGAGGGCGGTGACGGAGGCCAGTCGTCCGGGCCGGCGGTGGACCTGGTTGATGACCAGCCAGCCGCCGTACGAGGAGCCGACCAGGTGGACCTTGTCCAGGCCGAGCGCGTCGAGGGCCTCGTCCAGCCACTGGGCGGCGCGCTCGGGCTGCCACATGGGCTCGCGGTGGACACTGCGGCCCGGGTCGCCGGGGGTGTCGAGGGCGTAGACGGGACGTTCGGCGCTGAGGGCGCGGGTGTTGGGGTACCACTGGGCGGAACAGCCCCCCGACCCGTGTATCAGGACCACGGGCGTACGGGACTCGGCGGCCGGGTCCGTGGGGCCGTAGCGGTAGACGTGCGTGGTGCCGAAGCTCGTCTCCACATCGGCTTCGGAGCGGGCGGGCGCCCCGAGCGCGTAGAGGGCGTCGCAGGCGGCGAAGTACCGGTCCCTCAGCGTGTCGTTCACGTAGTGGCCGATGTCGCGGCTCGCACGGGTTCGGGTCGTGGTCTGGGGCACGGGCACCTCCTGGAAGATCCGTTCTTCGTGATACGAACGTACCATATAAATGGTACGGCGGTATCATGAAAAGGGCCGGGGCGGCCGGACCTCCGATGCAGCACACCGACGGGCGGAGACAGGACACATGCCGAAGCGCGTGGACCACGAGGAGCGGCGGACTCAGATCGCCGAGGCGCTCGTCCGGGTCGCCGGACGGCGCGGACTGCACGCCGTCGGCATGCGGGACGTGGCGGCCGAGGCCGGCGTGTCACTGCGGCTCGTGCAGTACTACTTCCAGACCAAGGAGAAGCTGCTCTTCTACGGGCTGGAGCACCTCACCGACCGGTTCTCCGCCCGCGTGGGGGCCCGCCTGAGCGCCGTCGGCCCGAATCCCGGCCCGCGCGCGACCATCGAGGCGATCCTGCTGGCCTCCCTGCCCACCGACGAGGAGAGCCGCACCTTCCATCTCCTCTACAGCTCCTACTCGATCCTGTCCGTGACGGACGATGCCCTCGCCGCGCAGCCGTTCATCGACAAGCCCGATGCCGCCGAGGACGCCCTGACGGACCTGATCCGGCAGGCGCAGGAGGCGGGCCTGGCCGATCCGGGCGCCGACGCGCGCACGGAGTCGATCAGCCTCCTGGCGATGACGGCGACGATGGGCACCAGCATCCTCGTGGGCCAGCGTCAGCCGGAGTCGGCCCTCGCGGTACTCCACCATCACCTGGACCGCATCTTCACCCCCGAGCCGCCCTCCGCACCGGAGGAACCGGCGACCGCCGGGACGGACCGGCGCGCAGGGGCTGAACGCTGAAGCCGGTCGGCCGGGGCGGGAGGGAAGGGATCCGGTGTCGATGCCGGCGTCCCTCGCCCGCAGGCCGTGCTGTGGACCGGCACGGTCGGTCCGGCCCGCTCGGACACCCCCTCCCGGCCGAGTCGGCCGTGGTACCGCTGACCGGCATGGCGCCGAGCCGGGTGGTGGCGGTGTGGAACGAAGGCGACACCGACCCGTTGATCCGGTCCTTCGTGGAGATCGCGACGGCCGCGTCGCGCCGAAGTCCCGTCCCGTTGTTGCCGGGTGGCGGAGCCCGAGCGGCGAGATGTGCCGTTCGAGCCGGTCAGGGGCGTGAGCGTCGTGGGTCGGCACGGAGTTGGCACGGAGTTGCCGGGGAGTTGGCGGGGAGGGTTTTGCACACCGTCGGCGTTAGGGTCGTCGGACGGAGCCCGTCCGACGATCCGGGGTCCGGGCGGCGGCCGGGCGTTGCCGCACCGCCGAACCCTGGAGGAACCCCGCGATGAACGTCGCCGTCTGGGCGGCCGTACGGCGTCGCCCCGTCCGTTTCCTGCTCTCCCCCTGGCCGCTTCGTGCCTGGGCCTTCCTGCTCAGCGGCACGGTGTTCGGCGCGCTGCTGCTCGCCGTCCTGTCCGTGCTGCTGTTCGCGGGCATCGGCCTGTCGGTGCTCGGGATCGGGCTGGTGGTGCTGGCCGGCGTAGTGGTGAGCGCCATACCCGTCGCGGCCCTGGAGCGGCGTCGGCTCCGGCTGGTGGAACCCGTCCCCCTGGTCGACCCGCACGGATCGCTGCCGGGGACCGGCGCCGTACCGTGGCTGCGGACCCGGCTCGCGGAGCGCGCCACCTGGCGGGAGCTGGCGTACATCCTGCTGTTCGCCGTGGTGTTCACGGCGGTCGGGGTCGGCTTCGCCGCCCTGCTCGCCATGTCCTCGATCCTGCTGGTGACACCGGTCATCGTGTGGGCCATCGCCCCCGACACGGTGATGCTCGTCCCCGGGCAGGCGATCTCCGACCCGGTCGCCGGGCTGCCGGGCACCGCTGCGGGCCTGGTGGGGCTGGTGTTCGCCGCGTACGCGGGCGCGTTGCTGGCCGGGGCCCAGGTCCGGCTCGCCCAGTTCCTGCTCTCCGCCCGCGAGGAGGACCTCGGCAGCCGGGTCATCGAACTCACCAGGTCCCGGGCCCGGCTGGTCGACGCCTTCGAAGCGGAGCGGCGGCGCATCGAACGGGACCTGCACGACGGCGCCCAACAGCAGCTGGTGGCAATGACCATGACGCTGGGGCTGGCGGAACTGGAGCTGCGCGGACAGGACTCCCCCGCCCTGCCGCTGATCGCCCGCGCCCGGGGCGAGGCCGGACAGGCACTGGAGCAGCTGCGCAGCCTGGTCCGCGGTATCCATCCGCAGGTGCTCACCGACCACGGTCTGGCGGCCGCGGTCAGCGAACTCGCCCTGCGCAACCCGATCCCGGTCACCGTCGACATCGAACTCCGGCGCCGGCTGCCCGCCCCGGTGGAGAACATGGCGTACTTCACCGTCACCGAAGCCCTGGCCAACGCGGCCAAGTACAGCGGCGCCGACGAGATCGTGGTGCACGGCCGACTCGACGGCGAGCAGCTCGTCCTGGTCGTGAGCGACGACGGCAAGGGCGGGGCCGATCCGACCGCCGGGTCCGGTTTGCAAGGATTGGCCGACCGCGTGGCAATTCTGAAAGGCAGGCTCATCGTGATCAGTCCCGTCGGCGGACCGACCCGGCTGCGGGTGGAGGTGCCGTGCTCCGCGTAGTGCTCGCCGAGGACGCCGTACTGCTGCGCGCCGGACTGGTGGAAGTCCTCTCCCGGGTGGGCCATGAGGTGGTGGCGGCCGTCGGCGACGCCGGGGAGCTGGCCCGCGCCGTGGACGCGGACCGCCCCGACATCGTCATCACCGACGTGCGGATGCCGCCCGGCTTCCGGGACGAGGGTCTGCGCGCCGCCCTGGAACTGCGGGCCCGGCATCGCGGGTTGCCGGTCCTCGTCCTTTCGCAGTACGTCGCCACCGCCTACGCCGACCAGCTGTTCGCCGGCGCCACCGCGGACGACGGCGGCCTGGGCTACCTGCTCAAGGACCGGGTCGGGGAGGTCTCCGAGTTCCTGGACGCGCTGGACCGGGTGGCCGACGGGCAGACCGTCATCGACCCGGAGGTGATCCGGGTGCTGCTCCGGGCCGCGGACAGGCCGCTGCTCCGGCTCACCCCGCGCGAGCGCGAGGTGCTCGCGCTGATGGCGGAGGGCCTCAACAACCATTCCATCGCACGGCGGCTGACGGTCACCGAGGCGTCCGTCGTCAAGCACGCCGGGAACATCTTCATGAAGCTGGACCTCGACCCGGCCGAGGGCAACCGGCGGGTGCTGGCGGTCCTGGCCCACCTGCGGGGGGAACAGGTGTAGCGGTCACGGGCGGACGGGCTGACCGCCCCCGCCCCGGCCTACCGTCATCCCCGGCCCCGGCCCCGGCCCGGGCTGGATCCCTGGCCGGGATGGGAGACAGGTCCGCCGGAATCGGAGGCAGGGCCGCCGGGGCCGGAGGTCCGGGCCGCCGGATGCCGGCCGTCATCGGACCGGGGCAGGTCCGGGTCCAGGAGGGCACCGAGCCGCTCGGCCGAGCCTTCCCAGGACCAGTGGCGCTCCACCCAGCGGCGCCCGGCCTCACCGCGCAGGGTCCGCTCCTCCGGCGCGTCCAGGGCCGCGGTCAGGGCCTCGGCCACCGCAGCGGTGGAACGCCCGTCGACCACGGTGCCGGTGACTCCGTCCAGGACGCTGTCGGGGGCTCCGCCCGAGTCGCCGGCGACCACCGGAAGCCCGCTGGCCGCGGCCTCCAGGAACACGATCCCCAGTCCCTCTGCCTCCAGCCCGGCCCTGCGGGTCCGGCACGGCATCGCGAACACGTCGGCAGCCGCGTAGTACGGGGCGGTCGCGCCGTGGTCGAGCCCGCCGGTGAACAGCACCCGGCCAGGGGCGTACCGGGCGGCGAGACGGCGCAGCCGAGCCGCGTCCGGCCCCTGCCCGACGATCACCAGGACCGCGTCCGGCGCGCTGCGCAGGACCGCCGGCATGGCCTTGATCAGCACGTCCTGCCCCTTGCGGGGCACCAGCCGCGACACGCAGAGGATCACCCGGCGCCCGGTCAGCCGGTGCCGCTCGCGTACCCGGCGGGCCGCCTCCGGTCCGCTCCCGGCAGGCCGGAAGGCCGTCGCGTCGACGCCGGGCACCAGCCGCTCCAGCCGGGCGCGCGGGCCGAGGGCGGGCGCGATCCGGCTCCGCGTGTACTCGCCCAGGTACGTGACCACGTCGACGTGGTCACCGATCCGGCGCAGCAGCCGGGCGGCCCCCGGCGTGCGGGCCCACCAGATCTCGTGGCCGTGGGTGGTGGCCACCATGCGGCGGACGCCGCCGCGCCGCAGTTCGGGGGCCATGGCGGCAAGGGGGGCCGCAGCCCCGAACCACACCCGGTCGGCGCCGTGTGCCCGTGCTGTTTCCAGGACCCGTCGGGTGACGCGTCGGGTGGGCAGCAGCATCCGCGACGGATCGCGTACGACGGGGAAGGGGAGGGTGGCGTCGTACTCCGCGGCGCCGGGCTCGTCGGAGGTGTACACGACGACGTCGTCGCCGGGCATCCGGGTGGCCATGGCGTGCACGAACGTCTCGATGCCGCCCTGGCGGGGCGGGAAGTCGTTGGTGACGATCAGGGTGGTCATACGTGGGTCCTCGGTCGCGGGCCGGTGGTGCGGCGTGGAGGGGGCGCGGTGCGGGTGGTGAACTCCGCGTGGGGGCGAGGGTCCGAACCGGGCGGTGATGCGCCGCGACGTGGACGACGGCGACGGCGACGACGGCGACGACGGGCCGGACCCGCCGCGGCGGCCGCCGCCGGTACGGGCCGTCACCGGACACCGCCGGCCGGGACGGGCAGCGCCGCAACCGTGGGCGGCGGCCCGTACGGCCGCTCCCGGGTGGGGCGGCCCGGCGCGTCGGCCCGTACCAGCCGCGACCACACCACCAGCAGGACGGGCAGGGCGAGGTAGCCGAAGCGGCCGGCGGGGGCGAGCAGGAAGGCGAGGGAGAGGCCGAGGGCCAGCCGGTCGGCGGCCGCGACCAGGTCGCGGGGCGGCCGGACGACGAGGGAGACCGCCACCGCGAGCCCGCCGCCGAGGAGCAGCCCCACCGACGCGTACCAGCCCGCGGCGCCCAGCTCGGCGAGCAGTCGGCCGGGCATCGGGCTGCTCGCCGGAGTGGTGAACTCACCGCGCCCGGTCGGGAAGGCGAGCACCTGCTCGGCCATGGCCCGCGGGGACAGGAGTACGCCGGGCAGCACGGCCAGGGCCGTACCGGAGAGCGCGACGAGGCCTGAACGGCCGGCCTCCCGGGGCCCGTCCCGGTGGGCGAGCAGGGCCATGACGACCGGTACGGCGGGCCAGGCTGTCCACTTGAGGGAGCACGCGGCGGCCAGGGCGAGCCCGGCGGCCACGGGACGGTGCCGGGCGGCGAGGACCAGGGCGAGGCACAGCAGACCTGCGAGCGGCAGGTCCACCCCGCTCACCGCGAGCGGCAGAGCGACTATCGGGGAGGCGACCAGCGCGCCCACGGCGGTTCGGTGGCTCGGCCGGCCGGCGGCGTCGGGCGCCGCCCCGAGGGCACGGCGGCCGGCCCACAGGCAGCCCAGCAGCAACGCGGCACACCACAGCCGGGCGTCGCCGAGCACCCGTACGACCGGGTCGTCCGCCCCGAGCAGGGCCCGGGGTATCCCGAGGAGCGCCATGCCGGGGAGGTACGGCGTCACCTCGACGACCGACCGGGGCTCGTCGAGATAGGGCGTGGCCCGCTCCACCAGCAGCCCGCCGGCGCGCTCGATGACCTCGACCTCGCTCTGTGCGTGCCCGCTCGCCAGTAGGTACGCCAGCGGCACGACGACGGCCCCGGCCAGTGCCGCGGCCACGGCGAAAGCCCGGGTCCGCTCCCGGTCCGGCCCCAGCCCGACGACCGCGGCCGCCACCAGGTAACCGAACACGGCCCAGAACCCCCAGACCCGGTGGGTCTCCAGGGTGGACACGACCGGAAATCCCGCCGCCCAGACCGCGGCGACGACCCAGCCGGCCGTCCACGACGGCCTCCGGTACGTGGAGAGATGAACGACGATCCGATGAATCAGCACCCCGTCATTCCACCGAGATGCACCCCCCGCGGTCATGACGCCCAGGTCGAGACCTGATGGTCGGGTTTACCCGACCATCAGGGGGGTGCCCGGTGCCCGGTGCCCCTGTCCGGCCCCCGTGTCGCCCGCTCCGCCGTTCATGGGGGCGGGTGCGGGGGCGCGCGTGCGGGTGCGGGTGCAGGGATGCGCGCATGGATCTCGGTACGTTCCGGGCGCTGCTGACCGACGAAGGCCAGGCGGTACTGGCCGCGGTACATGACCGCGCCCCGCCCGCGTGGCCCGCCACGCTCACCCCGCTGCGCCGGGACCACTCGGCGGAGCCGGTGACGGCGGCGATCCAGCAGCAGGAGCTCAGGGCCTACCGGCCCTGGGGCGAGGCGGTGTTCATCGACGTCATGCAGCGGGCCGCGCCGGACGGCAACACGGTTGTGCCGCCTTGGCCGCTGAACTCGCCCAGGACTTCGCCCCCTCGGGCGCGGACGCGGGCGCGGCGACGGTGTTTCTGACCCGGGTGGCCGGGGAACTGGCCCTGCTTCTGGTCCGTCCCGTGGGTGAACCACTGGACGTCCCGCTCGCTGCGGAGGGCCAGGACGAGCCCGTCTGATCCGTCAATGGTTACGGCCAGCCTTGCTTCACTTTGGCGGGTGCGGTGTTCCAGCTCTTGGGTATGAAGGTGATGATGTAGGTTCCGCGGTCGAAGTCCGAGTATCCGGACGACCAGTTGCGGAACTTGCTCTCGTACACCTGCATGGGACCCATTCCGCCTTCCGGCGAGTGGTAGTGGTTGGCGTGGGTCCATACGGTGTTTTCAGGGTTCGTTTCCTTCTGGTCCCCGAACCAGCCGTAGTCGAAGTTGACATAGCTTTCGCCGGGCTTGGCGGGGCTGCGTGAGGTGTTCCTGTCCGCCGACATGTCGACGAGGCCCGTACTCTGGTCGGGGCGGAAGGCGTCGGGGTCGCCGTACTTCCTCTTGTCGGAGGCGCTCCAGGGGTCCTGCCCGCTCCAGAAGTGCTTCGAGTAGATGACCGCCTTCATCCTGGACGGGTCGTGGTTGCCCCCGTTCCTGTCCTTGAAGGACGGCGTGTTCCTCAGAGCCGAGTAGAAGTTCGAGCGACCGTCCTCGCCTGCGAGGGCGTCGTTGTTCTTGGTGAGTTCTGCCTTGAGAGCGCTCAGATAGGCCCTTTCGTCGTGCGCGTTCTCCAGGGCCTTGTTCATGACGGACGCCACTTCACGAGCCCGGTTGAACCCCTTGGCCTCGTCAAAGCTCTGCTTGGCGATGCGCCCCTCGAACTCGGCACGCGTCTCACCCGGCCGCGGACTGGAGTTCGCCAGGGCGTCCCGGTGCTTGTTCTCGTCGAAGGACGCGAAGGCCAGCTTGTTCGTCGGGTAGGGACCTGAGTTGACCCAGGTGACGCCGACGCATCCGTAGGACAGCTGTTCTCGCTGCTGTTCGGTCATCTGCCGCACTTGTCCGTCGCGGTGGCTGTAGGCCTGCTGCCACTTGCGTATGTAGTTGCTGATGCCGGTAGTGGCTCTGCCTCCATAGGCCCGGTATGCGTCGGGCATGCGGTCCAGCGGCTCGGCGGGCGGAGTCACCCTGCCACCGGCCGCGGCGGGGGCCCTGAAGGACTCGGTGGCGCTCGGCAGGCCATCACCTGCGGGCTTGCCCGGTCGGCCGAGTTCGAGGGCCTTCTCGTTCAGTGTGTTGATGAGCCTGATGTCCTCCGCTGTCAGGCCGTTGCTCTCGGCATAGGAACGCCTCTCGTCCCCGGTGCCGGCGGCTGCCGCGCTGACGGACGGTGTGAGACCAGCGGTGCACAGCACGATGCCCGCTGTGGTGAGGGCGAGAAAACCCGATCGTTTGTACATGAAAGCCTGAGATTCCTTATACGGTGAAAATTGGCATGCCGGCACGCGGAAGGCCTGCGCGACGGTGTGAAGGGACTCCTGCTTCGGAGGTCCGCAGGGTCCTCCTCGGCCCCCGCGGCCCGGGTCGATCGAATCGCGCCACATTGTTTGTGCCGCGTTCCGGCCGGACGGACGGAGCGTCGTTCTCCGACTCACGTCACGGGATTGCTGCTCATTTCTCGACTCCCGAACGGACCGTCAGGTTGCGCGAGAAGTGATCATGTCCTGGCTCTGATTCCCCGACAACACTGCGGCCACAGAATCGGCCAGCTGCCCCATGGGACAGTATTCGGTCATGCGGACCGGACCTGCCGAGCGCCCGTTGCCTGCAGCGGCAGGCCTGTGGCGGCGATCAGCCGGGGCGGAGAAATGTCGTGGGCCGACGGAGAAACGGGGGCGGCGGCTCCGGCCGACGCCTGCGGGATTCCCGTTCGGCGCGCTCACTGCCCTTCGGCAGGAGCGCAGAATCCTCGCCAATCTCCCCTGCGATCCTCGGTCGGCTCACCACCCGGACCGCCCTGTCATGCGCCGTCGCCTTCCACAAAACGGCTGACAAACCCCTCTCCCCGCGCCCCGGGGGAACGAAGTCGCGGCTGAGGGGGCGACGTACACGTCGGGGCGGCGGGGCGCGGACCCGCCGTGGGACCCGCCCGGCCCCTTCGCCGGGGCGCGAGGTCCGGCTTCGCGTCCTTGGTCAAGACGGTCGCGGGGAAGGCCGTTCACCGGTCCCTGGTCGCGCCCCGCCGTACATCGCGACCTGGAGTCGGGTCAGTGCGCTCTTTCCGAGCGGCCGGACAAGTCGCCCTTCGGCAACGGAACGGACCGGATAGTCCCCCGTGCCGATCCTCGTCAGCATCTCCGCCACGGAGTCGAAGTAGTGAGCCAGTGACGCGTACTCGCCGGTGACCGTGAGATCACCCACGAACCATCTGCCGATACGTCCGTCCCTCGCGTCGATGAACTGTCCCGCCCAGCTGTCCTGATCCGACACGAACGGGATCCACTCCTCGCGCCCTTCACTCCCGCCGGACAGGGGATGGTTCGCGTAGAGCTTCTCCAGCGCACGGATGCCGAGAAAGAAGCTCCCCTCGTCCGGGAACCCGGCGTAACCGCAGCAGGCGACGTCGTCGTCCACATCGTCCTCGGGAAGATCCGGACGCACGGCCCTCGGGCACCGCCGAGTGGCCGGGTGCGCGGGCCCGGAGACGGTGCGTGTATCCGGTCGGCAGGCGCAGCATCTCGGCGGGGCTTCTCGGGTGCAGAGCCCCGGGTTTTGTGCGCAAACCGTTGTCGGCACGGCATTGCCCACCTGGTCCGTCACCCGCATCCTGACGGTTCAGCACGATCACGATGAACAGAACGAAGGTTTCCCCACATGCAGCACACCCCCGACCTCGGCAAGAACTCCCTCGGCAAGCCGGATCCGTGGGCCAGGTTCCGAGGGCTCGCCTGGTGGCAGTTGGTCCTCTCCATCGTGCCGATCCTCCTGCTGCCGGTCGGCGGGGTGATAGGCGGGGCCATCGGGGCGGCGGGCCTCTTCGCGAACCTCTCGATCGCCCGCAAGCCGTTCGGGACGCCGGTCAAGGTCCTGGCGATGCTCGGTGTGGTGTTCGCCTCCTACCTGGGCTACCTCCTCGTCGCGGGTCTCGTCCACAACCTGCTCAACGGCTGACTCTGCGGCGCCACCAGGTCGCACAGGAGCCCCGGCCACACTCGCTTCGCGCACGGTGGCCGGGGCTCCTGCTGTGTTCAGGTCGGACCGTCAGTCCTGGGTGAAGTAGCCGAGGAGGTCGGTGATGACGTGGTTGCTGCCGCCCCAGCTGTTCCAGATCGCGGTACGGCCTCCGGCGACGGACGGGGGGACGCGGTTGGGGACGACGACACCGGGCCGGGTGTTGACGCTGCTGGCCTCCGGGCGGGCGGCGCCGTCGGCGCGACCGGGGTGAAGAGGCCCTTGCCCTGCTGGGCGTAGGAGCCGACGGCGTCGAGGATCAGGTCGGTGGCGCCGGAGTGGTCGTAGAGGGTGACGGTCCCGTCCGGGCCGACGGGGACGATGGCCCGGTTGGACTTGTCGACGCCGGGCTCGGGGCTGAGCTTCGACGTCGTGGTGCGCTTGGCGGGGCCCGGGTGGGCGATGACGCGGGTGTCCTGGGTGGCACCGGCGACGGTCACGTTGAGGACGGCCGCGGCCACGCTCAACAGGGCGGACCCGGTGGAGGTGCCGGTGATCCTGGCGGACGCGCAGCAGTCGTTCACCAGCCTGTTGTCGGTGATGACGGTGCCGGGGGCGTCCTGCGCGGTGACCGGCGGTGCGTGGTAGCCATCGAGTTCGTTGCGGCCGAGCAGGGTGCGTTGGGCACCGCCCTCGATCCGGACCGTCGTTCGCGTGGCTGCGGGTGAGGCGCATGTCCGTGCTCGCGCAGGCCTCGGCGGCTCCGGGGGTCGTCGCTGTCGGCTGTGGGGTCACGTGCCGTCGGCGCGCTCCCCTCCCGGGCCGTCAAACATGCCGAAGGGCGGCGGAGGCGCGTCCCGGGGGCCGGGGGTGCGCCCCCGCCGCCCGGGGCGGAGGGACGGAGGCGGGGAGGTCAGTCGGTGCCGAACTCCATCGCCGCGCGGTCGAGCATCTGCTCGTCGTCGCCCTCGGCCTGGCCGCGGGAGGCGATGACCTCGGCGCCGCCCTCCGGCATCGCGCCGATCAGGCCCGTCGAGGCGGCCTGGGCGGCCCCGATGAGCGTCTCGTGGGTGTTGCCGACGATGCCGAGGGCCGCGTACTGCTCCAGCTTGGCGCGCGAGTCGGCGATGTCGAGGTTGCGCATGGTGAGCTGGCCGATCCGGTCCACCGGGCCGAAGGCCGAGTCCTCGGTGCGCTCCATGGACAGCTTGTCCGGGTGGTAGCTGAACGCGGGGCCCGTGGTGTCCACGATCGAGTAGTCCTCGCCGCGCCGCAGCCGCAGGGTGACCTCGCCGGTGACCGCCGCGCCGACCCAGCGCTGCAGGGACTCGCGGATCATCAGTGCCTGCGGGTCCAGCCAGCGGCCCTCGTACATGAGGCGGCCGAGCCGCCGGCCCTCGTTGTGGTACTGCGCGAGGGTGTCCTCGTTGTGGATCGCGTTGACGAGGCGCTCGTACGCCGCGTGCAGCAGCGCCATGCCGGGGGCCTCGTAGATGCCGCGGCTCTTGGCCTCGATGATCCGGTTCTCGATCTGGTCGGACATGCCGAGGCCGTGCCGGCCGCCGATGGCGTTGGCCTCCATCACCAGGTCGACGGCGGAAGCGAACTCCTTGCCGTTGATCGTCACCGGGCGGCCCTGGTCGAAGCCGATGGTCACGTCCTCGGCCGCGATCTCCACCGAGGGGTCCCAGAACCGTACGCCCATGATCGGCTCGACGGTCTCGACACCGGTGTCGAGGTGCTCCAGGGTCTTGGCCTCGTGCGTGGCGCCCCAGATGTTGGCGTCGGTGGAGTACGCCTTCTCGGTGCTGTCGCGGTAGGGGAGGCCGTGGGCGAGCAGCCACTCCGACATCTCCTTGCGGCCGCCGAGCTCGGTGACGAAGTCCGCGTCGAGCCAGGGCTTGTAGATCCGCAGGTGCGGGTTGGCCAGCAGGCCGTAGCGGTAGAACCGCTCGATGTCGTTGCCCTTGAAGGTC
Source organism: Streptomyces sp. NPDC090021 (assembly GCF_044748225.1). Classification (NCBI taxonomy): domain Bacteria; kingdom Bacillati; phylum Actinomycetota; class Actinomycetes; order Kitasatosporales; family Streptomycetaceae; genus Streptomyces; species Streptomyces sp. NPDC090021. The sequence goes on from NZ_JBIVFO010000048.1 coordinate 43,700, forward strand.
GAGCCGTCGCCCCAGATCTGCACGTCGTCCTCGAGCATCGCCCGGACCAGCAGGGTGCCGGTGACCGCGCGGCCGAGCGGCGTCGTGTTGAAGTACGCACGGCCGCCGGAGCGGATGTGGAAGGCACCGCAGGTGAGCGCGGCCAGCCCCTCCTCCACCAGCGCGGCGCGGCAGTCGACCAGACGGGCGATCTCGGCGCCGTACGCCGAGGCACGGGCGGGCACCGACGCGATGTCGGGCTCGTCGTACTGACCGATGTCGGCGGTGTAGGTGCACGGGACGGCGCCCTTGTCGCGCATCCACGCGACCGCGACGGAGGTGTCGAGGCCGCCGGAGAAGGCGATGCCGACGCGCTCGCCGGCGGGAAGGGAGGTGAGGACCTTAGACATAGGAAGAGTATGCAGCCTCACGCATGTTCATGCAATCCGGTGGGCGTGTCGGCCTTTCCTTCCAGGCGCAGCACGACCAGGACCGTGTCGTCGGTGACGCCGACGGACGGTACGAGCTCGGCCAGGAGGGCGTCGGCGAGTACGGAGGGATCGGCGGCGCGGTGCCGGGCGAGGGCGTCGGCGAGCCGGCCGAGCCCGGTGTCGATGTCCTCGCGACGGCGCTCGACGAGCCCGTCGGTGTAGAGCGCGAGGACGGAGCCCTCGGTGAACTGAGCGCTGGCCTGGGGGCGCGTCGCATGTTCGGGGCGGGCGCCGAGGGGCGGGCCGGTGGCCGTGTGATCATGTCCGTCTGCACAGCCAGCAACTCATGGGGGGACCATGCGCACCCGCACCCGCACCACCGCCACCGCCACGACCGGCCTCGTCACCGCCCTCGCGGCGGTGTTCGCCCTGTCGGGCTGCAGCACCGCCCCGGACCAGAACCGGCCCGCGACGGCGGGGCCCACGGCGTCCGCCCCGGCCGCCCCGCAGGGCGGCGGCTCCGGGTTCGAGGGCCCGCGCCCGCAGGACCAGAACCTGCTGGCGTGGACCGGCGACCCCAATGACGCGGGCCACGTCACCGCGCAGTCCTCGGCGGGGGTCGGCGGCCGGATCACGCTGGTGCGGATCGTCCTGCGCGAGCAGATCACCTGGTCGAACATCTGGCTGGGGCTGGCCGGGCTGGACCCGAACGCCCAACTGGCCAACTGCTACCTCGGCGTGTACGACGCCAAGGGCACGCTGGTCGGGTCCACCGCCGACATCTCGCCCCAGCTGATGACCGACGCCATCGCCAAGCCGCTGCCGCTCGCCAAGCCCTTCACCGCCGCCCCCGGCACGTACTTCATCGCCCTGCTGCTCAACGGGAACTGGGCCACCAACGCCCTCACCCTGAAGGCCACGGGCGCCGGCATCTCCGTCAATGCCGGGCTGACGCCGCCGAACCTGCGGTACAGCAGCATCCTGACCGGCCAGTCCTCGCTGCCCGCCACCGTGAACCTCGGCGAGCAGTCGCAGGCCACCATCAACACCGGCTGGGCCAGCCAGTGGTACGCCATTTCCTGACAGGTTGCCCCACCCGGATCCGCCGAGCAGGTACCCCACCGGCACCTTCACCCGAGCGACATATGCCGGTGGGTGACTTACCATGCGGGCATGAGTGACCGCGCGATGCAGGAACCGACCCTTCTCCTCCTGACCGCGCTCGCGGACGAGCCGCGCCACGGGTACGCGATCGCCCGGGAGGTGGAGCTGATCTCGGGCGGGCGCGTCAGGATGCGCACGGGCACCCTGTACGGGGCACTGGAGCGGCTGCTGGGGCAGGGGCTGATCGAGGTGCACGAGGAGCAGATCGTCGACAGCCGGCTGCGGCGCACCTACAGCCTCACCGCCGCGGGCCGGGAGAGCCTGGCCACCGAGGCGGCGCGGATGGCCGCGACCGCCCGCGAGGCCTCCCGCCGGCTGGGCGTCACCGGTGGGACGGCCACGGCGTGAACGCCGGGCTGCCGCGCCCGTAACCGGCGGAGTTCCGCCGGGCCTTCGGCGACGAGATCGCCGAGGCCCACCGGGAGGCGACCGAGGGGCCGGGCGGCTCACCCGGCCGTGGGAGGGCTGCGACATCCTGGCGCACGCCCCGCGGCTGCGCCTGCGCGCCGACCACCGGGGCCGCCCGGACCCCCCGGGCCACCCGGACCCCCCGGGCCACCCGGGCCACCCGGGCCGCCCTCAGGCGTCGGCGCCTACGGCGCTGACGCGGATCTTGGACTGGCCGTGGCCGAGTTCCTCCCAGTCCTCCATGAAACGCGCGGCCAGTCCGTGCCGGGCGGCGAGGTCGAGGAGGGTCTGCGTCCGGTAGTAGAAGTCCTCGCGCAGGACCTGGTGTTCGGTGCCGGTGGTGCGGTCGAAGGTGAAGTCGAAGTGACCGCCGGGGGCCAGCACGCGACCCACATGGGCGAAGCATTCGTCGATCACCTCGATCGGCGAGTGCGAGAACACGCTGTGGGCGTGGACCACGTCGAAGTACGCGTCCGGCAGGAAGTCCAGCGTCAGGTTCCTCGTGATGGTCAGGTGCGGGACCTTGGCCTGGAGTCCGCGCTCGGTGAGCGTCTGCTTCGCGGCGATGAGGATGTCGGGCGAGATGTCGATGCCGTAGTAGTGACCCGCGTCGAGGTAGTCGATGAAGCGCCAGCCGGCGCGCAGGTTGCCGCAGCCGATGTCCAGCATGCGGGCCCCGGGACGCAGTCCGTGGCCCAGCAGGTAGTCGAACTGCATCTTCCCGAGGGCGAGCCAGCGTTCGTGGGTCTGGCTGCCGACGGCCGCCTCGGGGTTGCGGCGCGCGTCCGAGGCCATCACCGCCCGGTAGTAGCTCACGTGGTCGGGGTGCTTGAACGCCAGCCACCGGTCGCGCGCGGCGCGCTTGAGGTACGGGGCGATGCGGTTCGGGCGGCTGGCCGCGTGGCGGACCTTGTGGACGAGGGATTCCCGGTTGGCGGTGAGGTTCTTCCTGGTGGCCATGAGCACTCCGTCTCGGTCGCGAGGCGAAATCCCGGCGCGGCGGGCGGGATCCGCCGCCGTCCGGAAGGATCTTCAGCACCCACCATACGTAGATCACCGACATATACAAACCACCGGAGCGTGGTGAACGGAGGAAACCGCGCTCCGGGCGCACGACGTGCGAGCCGGATGCGGGCGGGTACGGATAACGGGGGCGCGGGACATAGGGGGGATCGCTACTTTGTGGTGATCTGCCCCAGATTGCCATTTCATCGCCCCCTGCCCCGCGCAACGCGCCCCACGACCCGGGAACGCCGACCGGGCGCCGCCCGGGGCTCGTGACGGCGGGGGGCCGCCGCCCACGCGGCGACGCCCGTACGCCTCGGCGCGCCGGTGGGTGCTGGTGGCGTCAGTTCGCCGCGGCGGGGCGCTCCTCCAGCAGGAGGCGGGTGCGGAAGAGGTCGAGGACCGCGTCCAGCGCCTCGCGGGTGGGCCGGCCCGGTTCGTCGATCAGGTGCTCCGTCAGGACCGAATGCGGCGGCAGGGCGCTGTCGGGGTTCGCGTCGCCGTCGTCGAGTTCGACGGCGACGAAGGCCTCGCCGAGTTCGCGCCGCAGGTGCGCGAAGCGGTCGGCGGGGACCAGCCGGTCGCCCCGGAAGCGCAACCCGAGGACCTGGAGACCCTCGCGCTCGCAGCGCCCGCGGACCACCGCGAGGTCCTCCGGGCTGATGTCGATGGTGGCGGCGCGACCGGGCGTGCAGGCCAGCGGCAGCGAGGGTTGGGAGAGGACCGGTGCGACCAGGCGCTCGTCCGTTGCCATGGCCAGCGCGAACCCGCCGGTCAGGCACATGCCGACGGCGCCCACGCCGGGACCGCCGCACCGCTCGTGCTCGGCGGCGGCCAGGGCCCGCAGCCACCCCACGACGCGGGAACTGCGGCCCGTGGCCAGCAGCGTGAACTCCCGGCTGACGCAGACCCGCCACATGGTCGACGCCATGTAGCGGCCGCTGCTCGCCCAGCCGACGGCGCGGGGGTCCGGGTCGCGGCCGGGCTCGCCGAAGAGCACCGGGAGCACGGCGGTGCAGCCGGCCGCGGCGACCCGTTCGGCGAACTCCAGGACCTTGGGAGTGATGCCCGGGATCTCCGCCATGACGATCACGGCGGGGCCGGCGCCCGTCCGCAGCACACGACGCGTCGCGCCGTCATGGGTGAACGAACCCTCGGTGAAGCCGGTCGGGGAGTGGTGCGGCACGTGCCCGTTCCTTCCGTCGGCGCTCCAGAACCGCACTCAAGTTACCGGCAGGTACGACCTGGTGGTCAACCCCTCGGGCAATGGCATTCCGCCCACCTGGATGCCGATCACGCAGGTGTCGTCATCCGTATCCCACCGGCTTCCGGCGAGGAGGCGGTCCAGCCGCCGACGCGAGCGCCACCTCCGGCCGCGGGCTGGGCATCGTCACCGCGCCGGCCGACTCCCTGGACGTCCACGCCTGCCACGGCGGCAAGGTGATCACCGCCTGCTTCCGGCCCGCGGGCGGACCGGACCCGCACGGTGCGCAACCGCGCAAGGCCGACCCGCAGGGTGCGCAACCGCACGAAGCCGACCCGCACGGAGGCGACCCGTGGCGCGGCTGAGCCGTTCACAGGCGGGGAACGCCGTCCCCGCGCGCGCCGGTTCACGCCGCTCGCGCGCCGGTTCACGCCGCGAGGGCGTCCTCGACGCTCGCATGCAGGGAGAGAACGGTGTCGGCGCCGGTGACGGCGAAGAGCCGGCGCAACTGCTCGCCCGGAGCAGCGATGCGCAGCCCCGTGAGGTGGTGCAGCCGCAGCAGCAGGTTCAGGAACGAGGAGTCCCCGAAGGTGATGGAGCCGGCGTCCAGAACCACCAGCGCGTGCCGGCCGGCGGCCGCGGTGAGAGCCGCCTCCAGCGGGTTGAGCGTGTCCTGGTCCAACTCCCCGTGCGCCGGCACCACCCAGCCGTCGCCCGCCGGGTAGCCCTCCCCCACCACACCCGGCTGGTACGCGTCCCCGAATCCGCCCATGTCCGCCTCCACGGATCGCCGTCTGTTCGTCCTCGTCAAGGGAGTATGCCTGCTCACCGCGGTGGTGGTGCGCCGCCGGATCGGCCGGGCACCCCCACGCGGAACGAGTCGCGGAAGACGGATGCGTACCGCGGGCGGCGAGACCGGCGGGTGTGTGGAATCGGAGAGTCGGGGCAGAAGCGCGTCGGCAGCCGCAGTCAATCGGGAGGGAGCGGCCAACCATGTCTCGCTCGGCCACCGTTGTAGGCCCCGTTCGTACCACCGACGCGCAGGTCCCGGTCCGTGACCGGGAGGATGCGGGAGTACCGGCGCGGGACGAGGACCTCTCACGGGTGGAGAACGCCCGTGAGATGGCACCCGGCGACGCGCGGGAGCTGTCCCGGCACTTCTTCCGGCGGCTGCGGGCCCTGGAGGAGGGCACGCGCGAGTACCAGTACACGCGCAACACCCTGATCGAGATGAACCTCTCCCTCGTGCAGTTCGCCGCACGGCGCTTCCGGGCCCGCGTGCTCGGCGGCGGCCTCGACATGGACGACATCATCCAGGTGGGGACCATCGGCCTCATCAAGGCCATCGACCGCTACGACCTCCACCGCGAGGTCGAGTTCTCCACGCTCGCCCTGCCCTACATCATCGGCGAGATCAAGCGGTACTTCCGGGACACCACCTGGGCCGTGCACGTCCCCCGCCGGCTGCAGGAGCTCCGTACGGAACTCGCCAAGGCGCAGGAGGCGCTGACCGACGTCCTCGGCCGGGCGCCGACGGTCAAGGAGGTCGCCCGGCACCTGGAACTGGGCGAGGACGAGGTCATCGACGGGCTGGTGGCCGCGAACGGCTACACCAGCGGCTCCCTCGACGCGGCGAGCACCGACGACGACGCGCCGTCCACCTCGCACCGGACCTCCCGGCCGCTGGCGGAACGCCTGGGTGACGTGGACCCCGCCATGGAACTCTTCGAGGACTTCCACGCCCTTGCGCCCCTGCTGGAGCAGCTCGACGAACGCGACCGGCGCATCCTTCGGATGCGCTTCGGCGAGGACCGGACGCAGGCCGAGATCGGGGCCGAGCTGGGCATCTCCCAGATGCAGGTGTCCCGCCTGCTGTCCCGGACCCTGGCACGGCTGCGCACCGGCATGCTGACGGTGTAGGCAGCGCACCATGACGCCGAGTACGGGCGCGCCGGCGCCGCTGACCGTCATGCCGCTGCCGGGCCGCGCCGGCGCCTGCCTGAGCGGCAGCTGCGACCTCGACACCCGGCAGGCCCTGTCCACCGCCCTCGGCGTCGTGGCCGGGATACCCGGCCCCGTCGTGCACCTCGACCTGTCCGCCGTCGTCTTCCTCGACCCGACCGCGGTCGCCGCCCTCGTGCAGGCGTCGGCGGACCTCGGCGGGCAGGGGCGGCGCCTGCTGCTCCACGACGCGCCGTACTCGCTCCGCAAGGTGGTGGAGATGTTCCCGGACGAGTGCGCCGCGCTGGAGGTCGCAGCATGATCACCGTTCCTGCGCCCGCCGGGCCCGGAGCCTTCGTCCACCCTGCCCTCTTCTACCGGGACCTCGCCGAGTACCTGTCGGGGGTGGGCGGCTTCGTGCGCGCCGCCCTCGCGGCCGGCGAGCCGGTGCTCGTCGCCGTACCGGGACCGCGACTGGACGCCCTGCGCGAGAGCCTCGGCACCGGCGGTGGAGCCGGGATCACCTGGACGGACATGACGGAGCTGGGGCGCAATCCCGGCCGGGTGCTGGCCGCCCTCCAGGAGTTCGCCGACCGGCACGTGGGCCGGGCGGCCCGGATCGTCGGGGAGCCGATCTGGCCGGGCCGCTCCCCGGCCGAGGCGCTGGAGGCCACCCGCCACGAGGCCCTCGTGAACACCGCCTTCACCGGCCGGCCCGCCACGGTCCTGTGCCCGTACGACGTGGCGGGCCTCGCGCCCGACGTGGTGAGCGACGCCCGGCGCACCCACCCCACCTCCATCGAACGGGGACGGGCCCTGCCGAGCCCGGCTTACGCCGACGCCTCGGCCCTCTCGGCGGACCTGGACCGCCCGCTGCCCGAGCCCGCCGGTCCGGTGGCCCGACTCCCCTACTCCCACGGAGGGCTGGCGGAGGTGCGCGAGTACGCCGGGGAATGGGCCCGCAGCACCGCCCTGTCCCCGGCCCGGCGGGGCGGGGCGACCTGATCATGGCGGTCAGCGAGGCCGCGGCCAATTCCCTCGCCCACGGTGGCGGGAAGGGCACGCTGCGCCTGTGGACCGCGGCGGGGGCGGGGGCGGGAGTCGTCGCCGAGATCCACGACGGCGGGCTCCTCGCCGACCCGCTGGCGGGGCGGCGCCGCCCCTCCCTCACGTCCGCCCACGGCGGCCGCGGGCTGTGGATGATCCACCAGCTCTGCGACCTGGTGGAGGTCCGCGCCACGGAGCACGGCCTCACGCTGCGGCTGCATGTGGCCACGCGCTGAGAGCGGCCGTCGCCTAGACTGTCACGCGCTTGCCAGGGCGGCCACGGACCCTCGGCGGTGCGTGGGCGGTCCAGTACATCGATCGTGCCCGCGCCGGGCATACGCCTGTGACAGAGACCGGTGCCAACGCGGGGGTGAGAGAGCTCAGTGGAGACCGTCGGAACGGAAGCGGGTGATCCTGTGAGTGTCGGCCTTCCCGCCGCGGGGCAGCGTCGCCGGCTCGCCCTGGCGGGCGTCCGCGGCTCCGTGGCCAAGGGCCGCGACTTCACGCGCCAGGCCCTGCGGGACTGGGGCTGGGACGCCACGGAGACCACCGAGGACACTCTGCTCCTCGTGTCCGAGCTGCTGACCAACGCGTCACTGCACGCGGACGGCTGTCACGAGCTCGTGCTCACGGCCGGGGAGGTGTTGCGCATCGAGGTGTACGACGGCACGACCGCGCTCCCGCGCCGCGATCCGGCACCGCGGCGCGGCGTTCCGGGCGGGCACGGCCTGCACATAGTGGAGCGCCTCTCCGACCGCTGGGGCACGGACGTCCACGCGGACGGGAAGTCCGTCTGGGCCGAGATCGAGATCACCCGTCTGATGTCCGGCAGGCCCACGGGACGGTAGCCGGCGCCGTCCCCGTCGGCCCCGCGCGGTGGAGCCGCGTCCACGGGGTATCCGTGGTGCATCGTCGTGGGCGGGGTGTTCCGTTCTCCCCGTGGACTCCGCCTGCCCCGCCTCCGGCGCCTCATGCACGGGCGGAATGTCCCGGTCCGCGGGCTCCGGCGCGGCCCGTCCTGACCGGACCCTATGCTGCGGGGATGATCAAGCCGATTGAACTCGTCATATTCGACTGCGACGGCGTGCTCGTCGACACCGAACGCATCGCGACGCGCGTGCAGGTCGCCCTGGGGGCGGAGCTGGGGTGGCCGCTGACCGAGGGCGACGTGATCGACCTTTTCGTCGGGCGGTCGGACGCCTCCGTGCGCGAGCTGATCGCCGCCCGGCTGGGCGGGGCGACGGCCGACGTCTGGGCGGAGCGCTTCGAGCAGCTCCTCCGCGAGGCGGTGGACGCCGGCCTGACCGCCGTGGCGGGACTGCCCGAGGCGCTCGACGCGATCACCCTCCCCACCTGCGTCGCCTCCAGCGGCTCGCACGAGAAGATGCGCCACACCCTGGGCCGCACCGGGCTCTACGACCGCTTCGCGGGCCGCATCCACAGCGCCACCGAGGTCGCCCGCGGCAAGCCGGCCCCGGACGTGTTCCTGTACGCGGCGCAGCGCATGGGCGTCGATCCGGCGGCCTGCGCGGTGGTCGAGGACAGCCGTCCGGGTGTGGAGGCGGCCCGTGCCGCCGGGATGCGGGCGTTCGGTTTCGCCGGCGGGATGACCCCGCCCGAGCAGCTCGAAGGTCCGGGGACACGTGTGTTCCACGACATGCGGGATCTGCCCGGTCTGCTCGCGGCGGGATGACGGCGTCCGGCGGGCCGCCGTCCCCCGGCACCCGCGAGCGCGGTCGGCACGGGCCCTGACCAGGGCTTCGCGGCCTTTCCTCTAGAGTGCTTCCGGCCCCCTCTTCGCGCCCGCGGCCCGCCCCGCGACGCGAGCCGACCTGTCCGCGGGCCCGACCGAGGAGCAATCGTGACCGACCAGGCGTCCATATCGCTGCAGCAGGAGATCGCCCGGGACCTCCAGGTGAGCGCGTCCTTCGACGCCGCGCAGGAGATCGAGCGCCGGGTGGCCTTCCTCGCCGAACGGCTGCTCTCCACCGGCCTGCGCTCGCTGGTCCTCGGCATCAGCGGCGGTGTGGACTCCACCACCGCGGGCCGGCTGTGCCAGCTCGCGGTCGAGCGGGTGCGTGCCGCCGGGAAGGAGGCGACGTTCTTCGCGATGCGACTGCCGTACGGCGTCCAGGCGGACGAGTCGGACGCGCAGCTGGCCCTGGAGTTCATCCGGCCCGACCAGGTGCTCACCGTCGATGTGAAGGCATCGAGCGACGCCGCGCTGGAGGCGGTGGTGGCCGGCGGCACGGTCTTCCGTGACGCGCACCACCAGGACTTCGTGCACGGCAACGTCAAGGCCCGCCAGCGGATGATCGCCCAGTACGCGGTGGCGGGCGCGCACGCGGGTCTCGTGGTGGGCACGGACCACGCCGCCGAGGCCGTGTCCGGCTTCTTCACGAAGTTCGGCGACGGTGCGGCCGACGTGGTCCCGCTGACGGGCCTGACCAAGCGCCGGGTCCGGGCCACGGCGGAGGCACTGGGCGCGCCGGCCGCGCTGATCTGGAAGACCCCGACCGCGGACCTGGAGACGCTGAAGCCGGGTCTGGCCGACGAGGAGGCGCTCGGCGTCACCTACGACGACATCGACGATGTCCTGGAGGGCAAGCCGGTCGACCCGGCAGCGCTCGACATCATCGTCAACCGCTACCGGGCCACCGAGCACAAGCGGCAGCTCCCGATCGCCCCCTGACCGGCTCGCCCTCCCCCGACTCCCGTCCGCGCACCGGCCCGGTCGCCGGCCGCGGTCCCGAACCGTGGGGGGGCGCGGCCGGCGGCCCCCCCCCGGGCGCGGGGGGGGGGGCGGGGCGGGGGGGGGGCGCCGGCCGGGGGGGCGGGGGGCGGGGGGGGCCCGCGACGCTACGCGCGCGGTAGAACGTGGGCGCCCCGCGCTGCCGG
>NZ_JBIVFO010000049.1:0-52093 GCF_044748225.1 Streptomyces sp. NPDC090021
GTGACCCCGCGTATCCGCCCACCGCCCCGTGCCCGGCCGGGCACGGGTCCGCCCCCGCCCGGGCCCGGGGCGCCCCGGGCGGGCCGCCGCGGCGCCCGAGGACTACTCCGCCGAGCCGTACATCCGGTCGCCGGCGTCGCCGAGACCCGGGATGATGTAGCCGTGCTCGTTGAGCCGCTCGTCCACCGCGGCCGTCACGACCGTCACCGGCGTGCCCGCCAGGTCGCGCTCCATGACCTCGACACCCTCGGGCGCCGCCAGCAGCACCACGGCCGTGACGTCGTCGGCACCGCGCTTGATCAGCTCCTGGATCGCCGCGACGAGCGTGCCGCCGGTGGCGAGCATCGGGTCCACGACGTAGACCTGGCGTCCGGAGAGGTCCTCCGGCATGCGGGTCGCGTACGTGGAGGCCTCCAGGGTCTCCTCGTTGCGGACCATGCCCATGAAGCCCACCTCGGCGGTCGGCAGCAGCCGCACCATGCCGTCGAGCATGCCGAGGCCGGCCCGCAGGATCGGGACGATCAGCGGCCGGGGGGCCGAGAGCTTCACGCCGGTGGTCGGGGCCACCGGCGTCTCGATGTCGGCCTGCTCGGTGCGCACGTCGCGGGTGGCCTCGTACGCGAGCAGCGTCACCAGCTCGTCCGCGAGGCGCCGGAACGTCGCGGAGTCGGTGCGCTTGTCGCGCAGGGTGGTGAGTTTGTGCGCCACCAAGGGGTGATCGACGACCTGCAAACGCACAACATCCTCCAAAACTCAGCCTGCGACCAGCAAAAACGGCCGCTCGACGCGACCTGCACCCAAAAGGCTACGCGCTGACGCGCCCCCTTCGCGTCCCGAGCGCCGACCATGCCCGCGGCGGCCTGCGGATGCGGCCCGCGCGGACGCCCAGCACGCTGGACTGATGAGCAGCAACGCACCGGTGATCGCAGCCGTCGACGGGTCCGAGCACAGCCTGGTGGCCCTCCAGTGGGCGCGGGGTGCCGCCCTGCGGCACGGTGCGGAACTCCTCATCGTCCATGTACTGCCCGACCACGCGCAGCTGTACGCGGGCCGCCGGGCGTCACTGCACGATGCCCGGCAGCCCGACGAGTTCGCCGACCCTGTGGGCGAATGGGTCCGGGGCGTGCTGGGCGAGGGCCCCACGCTGCCCGACGGGGTCCGGTACGAGTCGCTGGAGGGCTCCGTCCCCGAGGCGCTGCGCGTGATCGGTTCCGGCGCCCTGATGCTGGTGATGGGCTCGCGGGGACGCGGCGGCTTCGCCAGCCTGCTGCTCGGATCGAGCAGCAGGGCGGTGGCCTCCACCGCCCCGTGCCCGGTGGTGGTGGTCCCGCACGCCGAGCGCAACGCCGCCGCGACCACCTCCGAGGAGTCCGCCGGACGCGTGGTGCTCGGTCTGCACGCCGCCGAGACCCCCGACGACGTGCTGTCCTTCGCCTTCGCGGAAGCGGCCGTGCGGGGGACCACCGTCCAGGTGGTCTCCGCGTACGCCGTCCCGCCCGCGCCGGCCCTCGTGATCGACCGGCCCTTCGAGGTGATCCCACCGGAGGGACTCGCCGACGAGGGGGACGGCGTACCGGCCGAGCGGGAGATGCTCCGGTCCCAGACCGAGCGCCTGGCGCCGCTGCGCACCCGCTACCCGGACGTTTCCGTGGAGCAGGCCGCGGTCCCCGGCGACGCGGCGGGACGGCTGGTCGACGCCTCACGGTCGGCGGCCCTGGTGGTGGTCGGCCGCCACCACCCGCGGCGCACCGCCATGTCGCTGCAGATCGGCTCCGTGGCCCATGCCGTGCTGCACCACGCGCACGGCCCGGTGGCGATCGTCCCGACCCTCAAGGACGACGTCTGACCTGCACAGGGGTGGCATCAAACGCCCTGTCCGGGGGAAGGTGGGTGCAGGGGGAAACGACCGACCAGCCCAGGGTGGTGGCCGATGGCCGACACGCAGCCGAGCGACGACGCTCCGGAGACGGCGGCGCAGCGCCGAGCACGCCGCGCGCAGTTCCTGCGTGACCTGATGGAGGCCCGCGCGCTGCGCGATCGCGTACAGCCCCGCCGCGCGCGTGCGGCCCGTATGCGCCAGCAGATGCGCATGCGCACGTTCCGCTGGTGACGCGGGGACCGCGCGGCGCGACACGAGCGGCCGGTCGGGCAACCGGCACGGCCCTCGTCACCCCGGAACGCCCCGCCGCCACGGCCCCGGACCGGCCCCGGCGGGGGACGGCGCGGCACGACGCAAGCGCGGAAGACCTCTCGCAACGCCGCCGTTTCTGCCACGATGCCGATTGGGCGGGGCAGGGCGGCGAGCAGCACGGCCGCTTTCGTCCCATCCTCCGGCCGGGGGGACCTCCAACCGGCACGCCTACGACCAGTGGGAGAGTCACGGTGTATTTCGCCGCACTGCTCGCGCGCACCGAAGACGGGTGGGAAGCGAGCGACATGGAACTCGACGACGTCGAGTCCCTCAGTGATCTGATCGATCTCGCCCGTTCCGCCGCTGTCGACGACGACACGGTGGTCGCCCTCATCGAGCAGGAGGACGCCTGGTTCGGCGTCGTCCGCGTGGACGGCGAGGAGGACCCGCGGTACTTCGTGTCGAACGCCGCCGCGGCCGCCCGCAGCTCCTACGGCTCGATGCTGACCAAAGAGCTGCTGGGCAGCGACGAGGAGGACGACGAACTCGACGAGCTGGACCTGGACGGCACCGAGGACGGCGAGGAGGAATCCATCACCGCGTTCACGGACGAGGACGCCGACGAGGACGGGGCGCGCGGGCCCGGCTCGGAGCCGGTACCGGCCGGCCCGCTCGGCGACCCCCGGCTGCTGGACGACCTCGGCGTGACCAACAAGCAGCTGATGACCCTGGACGGCGACGCCCTTACGGAGATCGCCGAGTCCCTCGGCGCCACCGAGGTCCTGGAGGCCGTCCGCTAGTGCTCACCGCGAACACCACCGATCCCGTCGATCCCGTGCGGGACCCGTGGCGGGACTCCATGCGCCTGGCGCTCCAGGAGGCCGCCCGGGCGGTGCCGGCCGGCGATGTGCCGGTCGGCGCCGTCGTGCTGGGCCCGGACGGGGAACTCCTCTCCACCGGGTACAACGAACGCGAGGCGAGCGGTGACCCCACGGCGCACGCCGAGGTCCTGGCGCTGCGCAGGGCCGCCGCCGAGCTCGGGGAATGGCGGCTCCCGGGGTGCACCCTCGTGGTCACCCTGGAGCCGTGCGTCATGTGCGCGGGCGCGCTCGTGCAGGCACGGATCGCCCGGGTCGTCTACGGCGCGGACGACGAGAAGGCCGGCGCCGCCGGGTCGCTGTGGGACCTCGTACGGGACCGCAGGCTCAACCACCGGCCGGAAGTGGTGCGCGGGGTGCTCGGCGAGGAATGCGCACGGCAGCTGACGGACTTCTTCCGCCAGCTGTGAGCCGGGTCCGGCACGCCCGGGAACGGGCCTGCGGGAGGGGCCGGCGCGCACCGATTTCAGCGGATGGGGTTCCTTAGGCTAGGATCCATCTCGGTAGTGTGTCCGAGTGGCCGAAGGAGCTCGCCTCGAAAGCGAGTATGGGGCAACCCATCGGGGGTTCAAATCCCTCCACTACCGCTCCGATCGAGAGCCCCGCCCCGCAAGGGTCGGGGCTCTCGGCCTTTTGTCGGGGCTCTCGGACTTTTCCGGTGCGCTCCCGCTCGGCCCTCCGGAGGACAGCGGCGTGACCGCCCGCCCCCTCGGCCGTTGTCACGGCATGACCAAGACCCAGCGCATCCTCGCCGCCTTCGCCCTCGCGGGGGCCGCCGCGGGCCTCGCCGCACCCGCCGCTTCCGCGGACACCGCCCCGATCTCCCCGCTCGCCCTCCCGGACGTGCCGATCCCGTCGCCCGGTACGCCCGCGGGGGTGCAGCCCGCCTCCGTCCAGGAGGTCGTCGGGAAGGTCGGCGACGGCGCGAACGGGCTCAACGCGCTGACGGACCTGCCCAACCAGCTGGCTCCCGTGATCGCCCCCGTACAGCCGCTCACCGACCTGGCCGGCGCCATCCAGTAGCCGCCGCTCCGCGGGCGCACACGAAGAAGGCCCCGACCGGGGCCGGGACCTTCGACGCGTTTGCGGGGGAAGTGGCATCGGGGGGACACGCCACTTCCCCCGACGAGGACGGACCTGCCGGCCCGGCCGCAGTCAGGGGGAAGCACGCGGCCGGACCCCGCAGTGAGGCCCTGTCCCCCACCCACCGGTTTCCTGCCAGAACCGGTGGGCTCCCCTCCATCCTGCGTCCGCCCCGCCCGGCGGCCGACCGGCAAAGGACCCGGAGCACCGGGTCATTGGTCCTTAAAGGACAGGTGAGTGCCCAAACCCGACCGGTTAGACTCACCCGACTTGCAAGGACCGGTTGGGGAGGCCGCCCGCACGTGGACACCAAGAAGCTCATCACGGGTGCCCTCACCGTATTCGCCCTCTTCGTGATCATCACCCAGCCGAAGCGAGCCGCCGAGATCGTGGGAATAGGCTTCCAGGGGATATCGGATGCCGCCTCCGGCATCGGCGAGTTCATAACCGAACTGGTGCGCTGACCCGTACGCCGAAGCGGTTCCCGGACTTCCGGCCCCCCACTCGACGGGTGGGGGGCTTTTGCGTACCCACCGCCAGGCATAATGCCCGGATATGCCCAACTTGCCGTCAACACGGCGATATACGGTGCTTGCGCACAGTGCACATCTCTTGTGATGCTATGACCGCTTTTGACGGATGAGTTGACTGAAGGGGTGGCGTGACCGTGCCGGCCAGTACTGCGCCTCAGGTGCCACCCCAGCAGGACCCCCAGGTACCGCCCCAGCAGGAGCCCCGCACCGGAACGCGCCAGGGACAGCCGCCCGGGGAGTCCCCGGCCGCCCCTTCCGCGCCCCTTCCGGCAGCCTCTTCCGCGTCTCCTCCGGCAGCCTCTGCGCCGCCACCACCGGCAGCCTCTGCGCCGCCACCACCGGCAGCCTCTGCGCCGCCACCTCCGGCAGCCCCTCGGACCGCGGGCCGCGGCGCGGACACCCGGGCCCTCACCCAGGTCCTGTTCGGCCAGCTGAAGGGCCTCCAGCCGGGCAGCAGCGAGCACGCCCGGGTGCGCGGGGCCCTGATCGAGGCGAACCTCCCGCTGGTCCGGTACGCGGCCGCCCGCTTCCGCAGCCGCAACGAGCCGATGGAGGACGTGGTCCAGGTCGGCACGATCGGCCTGATCAACGCCATCGACCGGTTCGACCCGGACCGCGGCGTGCAGTTCCCGACCTTCGCGATGCCGACGGTCGTGGGCGAGATCAAGCGGTACTTCCGCGACAACGTCCGCACCGTCCACGTGCCGCGCCGACTCCACGAGTTGTGGGTGCAGGTCAACGCCGCCACCGAGGACCTCACCACCCTGCACGGCCGCACCCCGACCACCGCCGAGATCGCCGAGCGGCTGCGCATCACCGAGGACGAGGTGCTGTCCTGCATCGAGGCCGGGCGCAGCTATCACGCCACCTCGCTGGAGGCCGCGCAGGAGGGCGACGGGATGCCCGGGCTGCTGGACCGGCTCGGCTACGAGGATCCCGAGCTGGCCGGGGTCGAGCACCGCGACCTCGTGCGCCATCTCCTCGTACAGCTGCCCGAGCGTGAACAAAGGATCCTGCTGCTGCGGTACTACAACAATCTGACGCAGTCACAGATCAGCGCCGAGCTCGGCGTCTCGCAGATGCACGTCTCGCGACTGCTGGCGCGCAGCTTCGCCCGGCTGAGATCCGCAAACAGGATCGAGGCGTAACCACAACGGGCGTACATCATTCGCCTGTTTCCCGACAGAACGGGCTGATCACACTCTGCCCCCTTCTGTCGTCGGAACTATATGTCGACATGGCGCTACAGCGTGTTGCCGACATGTGACATTCTGCTTGAACCGCGTTTGCCGCGGCCCCGCCTCCGGTATTCAGGTGGAAGCTGCGTTCCTCTGACGGGCGCGCCGTACGCGACCGTCCGCGACCTCAAGGGGGTGGCATGTCCGTAGACCAGGGCAGCTCCAAGGTGCTCACGCTCGTAAAGCCCGTGACACCGCCGGCTGTTTCCGAACGCTCGGAAGCCATCGACACCCGCACCCTCTCCCGCTCGCTCTTCCAGCGACTCTCCACCCTGGACGCGGACAGCCCCGAACGGGCGTACGTACGCGACACCCTGATCGAGCTGAACCTGCCCCTCGTGCGGTACGCCGCCGCCCGCTTCCGCAGCCGCAACGAGCCGATGGAGGACATCGTCCAGGTCGGCACCATCGGGCTGATCAAGGCGATCGACCGCTTCGACTGCGAACGCGGCGTGGAGTTCCCGACGTTCGCCATGCCGACCGTCGTGGGCGAGATCAAACGATTCTTTAGGGACACCTCCTGGTCCGTGCGCGTCCCGCGCCGGCTCCAGGAGCTGCGCCTGGCACTGACCAAGGCCAGCGACGAGCTCGCCCAGAAGCTGGACCGCTCGCCGACCGTGCCGGAACTCGCCGCCGTGCTCGGCGTCTCGGAGGAGGACGTCGTCGACGGCCTCGCCGTCGGGAACGCCTACACGGCCTCCTCGCTCGACTCGCCCTCCCCCGAGGACGAGGGCGGCGAGGGCTCGCTCGCGGACCGCCTCGGCTACGAGGACACCGCGCTCGAAGGCGTCGAGTACCGCGAGTCCCTGAAGCCGCTGCTCGCCAAACTCCCGCCCCGGGAGCGGCAGATCATCATGCTGCGGTTTTTCGCGAACATGACGCAGTCGCAGATCGGCGAGGAGGTCGGCATCTCCCAGATGCACGTCTCCCGGCTACTGACGCGCACGCTCGCGCAGCTGCGCGTGGGCCTCATCGGGGACTGACGCGAGGGTGGGCGGTCCGGCATCCGGGCCGCCCGTTCGCGCCCCGACCGCTGGCCGGACTGCCCGGCCGGGCTGCCCTGCCGGATCGCCCGACCGACCGGATCGCCCGACCGCACGGATCACCCGGCTCGACCGCCCCGTGCGGCTGCGGTGCGGGCCATCCGCTGCCGATGCCTTCCCAATTGACGGAGCGTCAGGAACACTGGCGCGATGCGAAAGGGATCGCGCGCGGCCACCGCCCTGCTCGCCCTGTGCTGCACGACCGCCGCCGGCCTCACCGGCTGCGGCGGCCCGGGCCGCGAGGGCTTCTCCGCCGTGGGCGCCGCCGCCCCGGGACCCGAACGGGGCGCGGGAGAGAACGTCGCACCGCAGGGCGGGGTGGAGTTCCAGCAGTTCGGCAGCCCGTCCGCGGCGGGTGGATCCGCCGCGCCGCCCGCTACGTCGGCCGCGCCCCCGGGACCCGAGGGCGCGGGCGGCGCAGGCGGCGCAGGCGGCTCCACCCCGGGCGGAGCCACGAGCACCGCCCCCGGCGGCTCGGCGAGCGCCCCCGGATCCACCGGCGGCCCAGGCCGTACGCCCACGCCACCCGGCACTCCCGGTGCGCCGGGCACCGCGGACCCCACCGGCCCCACGGGTCCGACGAGCCCCGGCGGGCCGCCCAGCAGGCCGGGGACCACGCCCCCGGCGCCACCCCCGGCCACCCCGGCGCAGCTGACGCTGTCGGCGCCGGTCCGGTCCGCCGCGGCCGACCGCTGGTGCGAGCGGGTCGCCGTGACGTTCACCAACACCGGCACCACCGCGGCCCGTTCGGGCACAGTCAGCTTCGCGACGCACGTCATCGGCGCTCTCGGCGTGGACTGGGCCACGATCACCACGACCCAGCCGCTCCCCGCTCCCATCGCGGGCGGAGCCTCGAAAACGCAGACCTACACGGTGTGCCTGGAGGCCTGGCGGGTGCCGCTGGGCATGCACGTGGACACCCGGAAGGTCACCGCGACCTGGCACTGACCGGTCGCGGCCGCCCGGGACCGGTCAGTTCCAGGTCGCGGCCACCGAAAACCGGTCGGCTCCGCCGGTCAGCGGTCTCAGCGCAGGACCACCCAGGCGGCCGCGCCGATCACGAGCGCCAGCGCGAGGACCAGCGCCACCTTCACGGCCGGACCCGATCCCTTGGCGGCTTCCTGCTCGGCGCGACGCTGCCGGCGCGACCCCGGGCCCGCCTGCCGAGCCGGTGCGGCCTCCTCGACGAAGGCCCGGAACATCTGGGTGCTGCCCGCCGGGTCGTAGTTGCCCTCGGGGACCTGTGCGTTGGGGTTGTCAGCCATGGAGCAGGACCCTAGCCGGTTTTCCGATTCCTTTACCGCCCCACCCCCGGATTCATTTGCCTGTAGCAACCACCGACTCTTATGGTTGCCTCAAGCAACAAGATGGGAGGTCGCCCGGTGCCGACACGGACCACGCAGACGACGCGGACCACTCCGCACGAGGAGCTGGCCCGTCGGCTCACCGGAATCGGCGCGGTCAAGCGCGAGCTCGCCCGTAACCTGCCCCCCGACTGCCCGCCCGGCGCCGCCGCCGTGCTCACGGTGCTCGACCGGCACGGGGAGATGCGGCTGAGCCGGCTGGCCGACCTCATGGCCGTCGACATCTCGGTCACCAGCCGGCACGTCAGCCACATCACCGCCCGCGGCTGGATCGAGCGCGAGCCGGACCCCGGCGACGGACGCTGCCGCATCCTTCGGCTCACCCCCGCCGGACGGGCGCTGCTCACCGAGATCGGCGCCCGGTACACGGCCGCCCTGGAGAGAGCCCTCCACGACTGGTCCGCCCAGGACATCGACGTACTGAACACCCTGCTGGCCCGACTCCGATCGAGCTTCTAGAGAAAGGAAGGACATGGCCCAGTCGGAGAAGACCGCCGGCCCCGCGTCCACGGCCTCGGCCCCGGCCCCGTCCGCGTCCGTGGACATGACCCATCCCCAGATCATGAAGGCGCTGTCCGGGCTCATGCTCGGCATGTTCGTGGCGATCCTGTCCTCCACGATCGTTTCCAACGCCCTGCCCCAGATCATCAGCGACCTCGGCGGCACCCAGTCCTCGTACACCTGGGTGGTCACCGCCGCCCTGCTGTCCATGACGGCCGCCACCCCACTGTGGGGCAAGCTGTCCGACCTCTTCAGCAAGAAGCTGCTGGTCCAGATATCCCTGGTGATCTACGTCCTCGGCTCCGTGGTCGCGGGCATGTCCCAGAACACCGGCACTCTGATCGCCTGCCGCGTGGTGCAGGGCATCGGCGTCGGCGGCCTCTCCGCGCTCGCCCAGATCGTGATGGCCGCGATGATCTCCCCGCGTGAGCGGGGCCGGTACAGCGGCTACCTCGGCGCGGTCTTCGCCGTCGCCACCGTCGGCGGCCCGCTGCTGGGCGGCGTCATCACCGACACCGAGTGGCTGGGCTGGCGCTGGTGCTTCTACGTCGGCGTACCCTTCGCGATCATCGCGCTGATCGTCCTCCAGAAGACGCTCCGGCTGCCGGTCGTACGGCGCGACGTCAAGGTCGACTGGCTGGGCGCCTTCCTGATCAGCGCCGCCGTCTCGCTGCTGCTGATCTGGGTCACCCAGGCCGGCGACTCCTACGAGTGGATCTCCTGGCAGACCTGGGCGATGACGGGCGGCTCGGTGGTCCTCGGACTGCTCTTCGTCCTCGTCGAGTCCCGTGCGAGCGACCCGATCATCCCGCTGCGGCTCTTCCGCAACAAGACCATCACCCTCGCCTCCACGGCCTCGCTGTTCGTGGGCGTCGCGATGTTCTCCGGGACCGTGTTCTTCAGCCAGTTCTTCCAGTTGGCGCGCGGCGAGTCCCCCACGATGTCCGGAATCCTCACGATTCCGATGATCGGCGGGCTCTTCGTCTCCTCCACCGTTTCCGGTCAGGTGATCACCAAGACCGGCAAGTGGAAGGTCTGGCTCGTCTCCGGCGGCGTACTGCTGACGGCCGGAATGGGGCTGCTCGGCACCCTGCGGTACGACACCCCGTACTGGCACATCGCGGTCTACATGGCGCTGACCGGCCTCGGTCTGGGCATGATGATGCAGAACCTGGTCCTTGCCACCCAGAACCAGGTGGCTCCCGAGGACCTGGGCGCGGCCAGCTCGGTCGTCACCTTTTTCCGCTCTCTCGGCGGCGCCATGGGTGTCTCGGCGCTGGGTGCGGTGATGGCCCACCGGGTCACCGACTACGTACGGGACGGGCTCGCAGCCCTCGGCCCGAAGGCCGCGGCGGCCATGGGCCAGAACGGCACGGCCGGGGGCGGGATCCCCGACCTCGACAAGCTGCCCGCGCCCATCCGTGAGGTGGTCGAGTCCGCGTACGGGCACGGCGTCGGCGATGTCTTCCTCTACGCCGCCCCGTTCGCGCTCCTCGGGCTGGTGCTGGTGGTGTTCATCAAGGAGGTCGCCCTGAAGTCGAAGCCGGCGGTCCACAGCCCGGCAGCGGCTTCGGACGGTGCCTCGCCCGCCGGAACCGCCGGGACCGGCGAGGTCGCGGAGACCACCGTCAAGGCCTGACCCCCGCCTGAGCCTCGCCTGAGCGCCGTCCGACAGCCGGGCGGCGCTCAGGCGTTGGCCGTGGCCGGTGTCTCGGCCTGTACCTCGGCCTTGGCCTCGATGCCCGCGATCAGGACGTCGAGTGCCAGGCAGAAGTCGCTCTCGGGCGCCCGCCGGACCGCGCCCCCGCAGCCGTGCAGGAACTGCCGGACCGCCAGGTGGGCACCGGTCCGGGCGGTGTCCAGCAGGCCGGTGGCGTCCACCAGCCGCTGGAGGGCGGCGTCGAAGGCCCGGGCGTGGGGGCCGATGTTCGGGTACGCGGCGCTGAGCGGAGCCACCCACGGGTGGTCGGCCAGCACCCGCCGGTAGCCCCGGGCCAGATCCCTCAGCCCGTCCTGCCAGCCCGGCCCGCCTGAGCCGTACGGTCCGGCCGGCAGGGCCTGCTCCCCCAGGGACCCGGTCCAGGGCGAGTTCGAGCAGATCGTGCCTGGTGTCCACGTACCGGTAGAGGGACATCGCGGTGACGCCGAGCCCGGCGGCCAGCCGCCGCATCGAGAACCGGCTGAGCCCGTCGGCGTCGAGCAGCCGGGCGGTGGCCGCGGTGATCCGCTCCCGGTCGAGCCCTGAGGGGGCCTCGGTGCGGCGTCTGGCGGGTGTGGCGGGCCCGGCCACCAGCCACACGCTGGGCCGGATCTCGCCCGGATCGGCCGCGGTCACCATGCGGGCACCCTCCTCGCGACGGCTGGACCAGCCCGGAATGCCCGGTCCGCCCCCTTGATGCTAGGGGGTGGGCCGGGCATTGCGAGCTGATCGGCGGAGACCCCCTGGAGGTGTCCGCCAGCCCGGGCCGAACGACGGCGATCAGGGACTCGGGGGATCGAGGATCGGGGATCGGGAGATCAGGACGCCGGGGCCGTCAGGTCGTAGAAGGTGGCGCCGCCGACCGTGGACTCCTTGAACGTGGCCTTGACCCAGTTCTCGATCTCCGTGCTGGTTCCACCGCCGGGCCCCCCGGGACCACCGCCGTCACGATGTCCGCCGTCCTCGTCGGCTCCGCCGGTGGCGGTGCCCCCCTGGCCGATGAACCAGTGGATCCTCCCGTCCTGCACGTACTCCTTGAACTGCTCCAGGGTCGGCGAGGGGTCGCTGCCGTTGAAGCCGCCGATCGGCATGACGGGGACGCCGGAAGCCAGCTGGTAACTGGCCGCGTTCTGCGAGCCGATGGCCGCCGCCCCCCAGGTGTAGGAGTCGGCTCCGGCCGTCAGCGCCGCCTTGGCCTCGGTGCTGACACGGGCGCCGTTGAGCAGTCCGCCGGCGCCGCCGCCGCGTCCGCCCGGGCCCGCGCCGGCCATTGCGCCGGGGAAGCCTCCGGGGAAGCCGCCCGGACGCTCGGCTGCACGGCCGTCCGTTCCGGGCATGCCGCCCCGGCCCTGTGCACCCTGCCCCTGGCCCTGGCCCTGCCCCTGGCCGCCCTGGCCCGGCGGTACGGCGCCCTGCGGCAGTGCGCCACCCGGCTGCTGCCCGCCGCCGCGGCCGCCCTGCGGCATGTCGCCGAACCCGCCCGGGCCGCCCGTCATCCCGCCGGGGCCGCCCCGGCCTCCCGCCACCGCCGGTCCGGCCGTCACGATGGAGCCGGTGTGCCCGGTGCTCACGGTGGTCATGCAGTACGCGAACGGCCCGGCCAGGGCCGCCACCACGCCGAGACCCGCGGTGGCCCACAGCATCCGCCGGCCGGCCCGCCCCGCGAACGGCAGCGCGACCGCGGCGAGCAGCCCGCCCACCAGCACCGCCCAGCGCAGCCACGGCAGGTAGCCGGTGGCGCGGCCGAGCAGGACGTACGACCAGAGCGCCGTCAGCGCGAGCGTGCCGGAGAGGGTGGCCGCGGCCACCACGTTGCCCCGCTCCTCCCACAGCACGGCGACGCCCATGCCGATCAGCGCGGCCACGAAGGGCGCCAGGGCCACGGTGTAGTACTCGTGGAAGATGCCCTGCATGTAGCTGAAGACCACCGCGGTGATCAACAGGGAGCCGCCCCAGGCCAGGAAGGCCGCGCGCGCCATGCCCTCCACCGAGTCCGTGGTGCGGCGGGCCCGCCAGGTGATCACCAGCCCGGCCACGAGCAGTACCAGGGCCGCCGGCAGCAGCCAGGAGATCTGCCCGCCGATGTTGCCCGAGAACAGCCGGTCGATGCCGCTCTCGCCCCACCGTCCACCGCCACCGCCACCACCGGGACCGCCCGCTCCGCCGCCGACGCTGCCGGTCTCATTGCCGTTGATCCGGCCGAGACCGTTGTAGCCGAGGGTCAGCTCCAGGAAGGAGTTGTTCTGCGAGCCTCCGATGTAGGGGCGGGAGGAGGCGGGCCACAGATCGACGACGGCGACCCACCAGCCGCCCGCCACCACCATGGCGCCCCCCGCGAGCAACAGCTGCCCGAGCCTCCGGCGCAGCCCGGTGGGCGCGCAGACGGCGTACAGCGCAGCGAGCGGCGGCAGGATCACGAAGGCCTGCAGGGTCTTGGTCAGGAAGGCGAACCCGACCGCGACGCCCGCCCACACCAGCCAGCGGGTGTGCGCCCCTTCGAGGGCCCGCAGCAGGCAGTACGTGGTGACGGTGAGCAGCAGGGTCAGCAGTGCGTCGGGGTTGTTGAAGCGGAACATCAGCGCGGCCACAGGCGTCAGCGCGAAGGCGGCCCCGCTCAGCAGCGCGGCTCCCGGCCCGAACTGGCGGCGTACGGAGGCGTACAGCACACCCGTGGTCGCCACCCCCATCAGGGCCTGCGGAACCAGGATCTGCCAGGAGCCCAGTCCGAAGAGCCGGACCGACAGCATCATCGGCCACAGGGCGGCCGGGGGTTTGTCGACGGTGATGGAGTTGCCGGCGTCGGAGGAACCGAAGAAGAAGGCCTTCCAGCTCTCGCTGCCGGCCTGGACGGCGGCCGAGTAGAAGGAGTTCGCGTAGCCGGAGGCGCCCAGGTCCCACAGGAGCAGGGCCGCGGTGGCGATCAGCAGCCCGGCGAGGGCGGGTCGTTCCCAGCGGGGCCGGGCGGCTGGGGCGCCGGCCACGGCGGCCGGGAAGAGCGGGAGTGCTGCCGTGGTCATCGGCCCTCCTTGGTCGTGGTCGTGGACGTGGTCGTGGCGGTGGCGGTCGCGGTTGATGTGCGGGGGCTGCATGGATCGGTGCCGCGCCGCTCGGGGAAGACCCAGGCGCGCAGGAGCAGGAAGCGCAGCACGGTAGCTGCGAGGTTCGCGGTGATGAGGACGGCCAGCTCGGTGCCGTGCGCGGGATGCGGCGTAGCCGCCGCGAGGGCGGCGAGGGAGCCGCTGGTGAGGGTCAGGCCGATACCGAAGACCACCAGCCCCTGGGCCTGGTGACGTACGGCCCGCTCCCTGCCGCGGATCCCGAAGGTGAGCCTGCGGTTGGCCGCGGTGTTGGCGACGGCGGAGAGCAGCAGGGCCGCGCCGTTGGCGAGCTGGGGGCCGGCCCCGGCCCGGAAGGCGGAGTACAGCACCAGGTAGAGCAGGGTGGAGAGGATTCCGACGGTGCAGAAGCCGATGAGCTGTCGGGCCAGCCCGCTGTCCACCCCGGGCACCGCGGTGCGGTCGCGCGGGTCGTCGCCGAAGGGACGGGCGAGCCGGTCGAGGGGGAGCGCCCCCACGGCCAGCGCCCGGCCGACGCGCCAGACGCCCTTGAGGTCCTCGGTGGCGGTCTTGACGATGTGCACGGTGGAGTCGGGGTCGTCGACCCAGTCGACGGGCACTTCGTGGATCCGCAGGCCGGCCCGCTCGGCGAGCACGAGCAGCTCGGTGTCGAAGAACCATCCCGTGTCCTCCACCAGCGGCAGCAGTCGCTCGGCGACCTCGCGCCGGATGGCTTTGAAGCCGCACTGCGCATCGCTGAACCGGGCGGCGAGCGAGGACCGCAGTAGGAGGTTGTAGGCGCGGGAGACGAACTCCCTCTTGGCTCCCCGTACGACCCGTGAGGAGCGGGCCAGACGGGTGCCGATGGCGAGGTCGGAGTGACCGGAGATCAGGGGGGCGACCAGTGGCAGCAGCGCGTTCAGGTCGGTGGAGAGGTCCACGTCCATGTAGGCGAGGACGGGGGCGTCGGAACCGGACCACACCGTACGCAGGGCTCTGCCCCGGCCCTTCTCCTCCAGCCGGGTGCTGCGTACGCAGTCCAGTGCCGCGGCGAGCGCGGCCGCGACCTCGGGGGTGCGGTCGGTGCTCGCGTTGTCGGCGACCGTGATCCGGAAGGGGTAGGGGAAGGTCCGTGTCAGGTGGTCGTGCAGCCTGCGCACGCACGGCCCGAGGTCCTTCTCCTCGTTGAAGACCGGGATCACCACGTCGAGGACGGGCTCGCCGGGCACGGGCGCGAGAGGCGCCCGTGCCGGAAGGGCCCCGGGAGAGGTGTCGGTTGGCATGCTCCGACCCTCGTGGAGCCGCCTGTCACCTCAGTGTGCTGAGCCTGTGGCCCGTCTGTGAGTCCGGATCCGCCACCCCCATGGCTGCCGCCCCCGCGTCCACGTCCGCCGCGAGAGGCAGCACGACCTCGAAACAGGTCCGCCCCGGCCGGCTCCGCACGGCGACGCTCCCGCCGTGGGCCGTGACCACGGCCTGGACGATGGCCAGCCCGAGGCCGGTGGAACCGGCGGCCCGGGAGCGGGAGGCATCACCACGGGCGAAACGCTCGAAGACCCGGGGAAGCAGCTCGGGCGCGATGCCCGGGCCGTCGTCCTCGATGCGCAGCCGGACGGTGGATGTTTCACGTGAAACATGGGCGGTGACGGTGGTGCCGGGCGGTGTGTGCGTACGGGCGTTGGCGAGCAGGTTGACCAGTACTTGTTGGATGCGTGCCGCGTCGGCGCGTACGGGGGCCGGTTCCTCGGGCAGGTTCAGGCGCCAGTGGTGCTCCGGCCCGGCAGCCCGGGCGTCGCTGACGGCGTCGATGACGAGGGGGGCGAGGTCGCTGCCCGTGCCGGTGTCGCCGTCGCCGTCGCCGACGGACAGCGGGTGGCCGGCGTCGAGCCGGGCCAGCAGGAGCAGGTCCTCGACCAGGCCGGTCATCCGGGTGGCCTCGGACTCGATCCGGCCCAGGGCGTGCCGGGTGTCGGGGCCGGGCTCCTCGCGGCCCCGGCGGGTGAGTTCGGCGTACCCGCGGATGGAGGCCAGCGGCGTACGCAGTTCATGGCTGGCGTCGGCGACGAACCGCCGCACCCGCATCTCGCTCTGCTGGCGCGCGGTGAGGGCGGAGGAGACATGGCCGAGCATCCGGTTGAGGGCGGCGCCGACCTGGCCCACCTCGGTGCGGGGGTCGGCCTCGGCGTCCGGGACCCGTTCGTGGAGGGCCGGCTCGCCCTGGTGCAGAGGTAGTTCGGAGACCCGGGTGGCAGTGGCGGCGACCCGGCTCAGCGGGCGCAGGGCGACACCGACCAGGGCCTGCCCGGCGAGCGAAGCGGCGATCAGTCCGGCCAGGGTGACACAGAGCTCGACCCCGACGAGGGTGCGAACCGTGGAGTCGACCTCCCGCAGCGGGAAGGCGAGCACGAGGGTCCGGTCGGGGGAGACGTGCACCCGATAGGCGCCGAGGCCCGGCAGCTCCGCACCGACCGCCCGCTCGGGCGAACCCTGCGCGGCCTTCTGGGCGGCCCGGGCGAGGGTCTCGCTCTGGGCTTCGGTGAGGGACGGCGGAAGCTGGTCGGGCGACCACCCCTCGTGGCGGGTGTTGCGGGCGCTCCCGAGGACGGCTCCCGTGTGGTCCAGCCGGATCGCGGCGGCGTCCACCGGACTGCCGGGGGCCATGACGAAGCCCGCACCGCCCTCCCGTGCGGCCTTCCCGCCCGGTGCCCGGGCCGCCATCCTCATGGAGGTGGCCAACTGCTCGTCGAGCTGGGTGACCAGGTACGAGCGCAGCGCGAGGGTGGTGACGGTGCCGATGGCCGCTCCCACCACGGCGATCAGAGCCACCGCCGAGACGACCAGCCGGGTCCGCAGCGACCAGGGCCGGCGGCCGCCCGGTCGCCGACGCCCACGTTGTGCCACTACTCGGCCGGCTTGATCAGATAGCCGGCACCGCGCCGGGTGTGGATCATCGACGGCAATCCGAGGCCGCTCTCCAGCTTGCGCCGCAGGTAGGAGATGTAGAGCTCGACCACATTGGCCTGGCCCCCGAAGTCGTAGGACCAGACCCGGTCCAGGATCTGCGCCTTGCTCAGCACGCGCCGCGGGTTGCGCATGAGGTAGCGCAGCAGCTCGAACTCGGTGGCGGTCAGGTGGACGTCCCGGCCGGCGCGCACCACCTCGTGGCTGTCCTCGTCGAGGCGCAGATCGCCGACGGTCAGGACCGAGCCGCCGCGGGCCGCGTGTGCCGCGCCCGAACGCCGCACCAGGCCGCGCAGACGGGCCACGACCTCCTCCAGGCTGAAGGGCTTGGTGACGTAGTCGTCGCCGCCCGCGGTGAGGCCGGCGATCCGGTCCTCCACGGAGTCCTTGGCGGTCAGGAACAGGACGGGGACCTGGGGGATCTCCCGGCGCAGCTGCCCGAGAACGGTGAGGCCGTCCATGTCGGGGAGCATGACGTCGAGAACCACCACGTCCGGGCGGAAGTCGCGGGCGGCCCGCAGCGCCCCGGCCCCGTCGCCGGCGCTGCGGACCTCGCAGCCTTCGTAGCGCAGGGCCATGGACAGCAGCTCGGAGAGCGAGGGCTCGTCGTCGACGACGAGCACCCGGCAGGGCCCGCCGTCGGGCCGCACCAGGGCCGTGTGGTTGCCGGTGGACGTGGACGCATGGGAGGTGGTCGTCGCGGTCATGCGAACACGTTCCCCGGTGCCTCTGAGAGCGTTCTTGCCCCAACCTGTGAATTTCCTGAGAAAGGGCAACGGCCCCGGACCCGTCGAGCCGAGCCGAGGAGACGGCCGGGCGGGCGGGTAAAGGCGGGCAGGGGCGGATCAGCGGTCGAGGCGGAACAGCCGGGCGCCGTTGTCGTGGCAGACCGCCCGCAGCCAGTCCTCGCCCAGGCCCAGCCGTTCGAGGGCGGCGAGCTGGTGCTCGTAGGGGTAGGGGATGTTCGGGAAGTCGGTGCCGAACAGGATGCGGTCGCCGAGGTCCGCGAGCCGTCCGAGGTCTGCGGGCGGGAAGCCGCTGAACCGCTCGGAGAAGTCGGTGAAGGCCATGGTCGTGTCGAGGCGCACCGCCGGGTGACGGTCGGCGAGGTCGAGGAATTCCGCGTATTCGGGCATGCCCATGTGGGCGATGATCAGTGGCAGCCGCGGATGGCGGGCCAGCAGGCGGGCGACCGGCTCGGGCCCCGTGTGCTTGCCGGGGACGGGCCCGGAGCCGCAGTGGATCACGGTGGGGATGCCGGCCTCGGCCAGCAGCCCCCAGACGGGGTCGAGGCGGTCGTCGTTCGGGTCGTAGCCGCCGACCTGGAGGTGTGCCTTGAAGATCCGGGCGCCCGAGGTGACGGCCTGGCGGACGTAGCCGTCCACTCCCTCCTCCGGGAAGAAGGTCGCGGTGTGCAGGCAGTCGGGAGTGCGCGCCGCGAAGTCGGCGGACCAGGCGTTGAGCCAGGCGGCCATATCCGGTTTGTGCGGGTAGAGCATGGAGGTGAAGGCCCGGACGCCGAACTCCCGCAGGAGCGCGACGCGCTGCTCCTCCTCGTGGCGGTAGGTGATGGGCCACTCGACGCCGGTCAGGGGGCCGACCCCGTCGAAGTAGTCCCACACCTTCTCCAGGACCCGTCCGGGCATGAAGTGCGTGTGGACATCGACCAGTCCGGGCAGTCCGAGCCGCTCCCTGAAGGCGCGGACCGCATCAGCCGTTGAGGACAAAGCCGTGGCTCCGTTCGACGGTACCGACGTGCAGGGTGTAGCTCTGGTACCAGTCGGCGCGGCCCCGCTTCATGGCCGCCTGGTGCTCCAGGTTCTCGCGCCACACCGTGAGGGCCTCGTGGTCCCGGAAATAGGCGACGGTGATGCCCAGACCGTCAGGGGTACGCGCGGACTCGTAGCCGAGGTAGCCGGGGATCGTCTCGACGATCCCCTCCATCCGGTCGTTGAGTTCGTCGAATCCGGTGTCGTCCGCGGTACGGACGTTGCTGAAGACGGCCATGACATAGGGCGGTTCGAAGGCCGCCACCGGCTGAGTGGTCATGCCCACCACCCTCGGCGGAGCGCCCCCGGCATGTCCACCCGAATCAGCCCCAGGAGACCAAAGGGATCCAATTCTTGACCATGGCGTCCAGGGAACCCATAGGTGCCGACGGCTCACGGGCCGTCATGATCCCTCGCGGTCCTCCGCGTCCGCAACGTCAGAACAGCCCGTCCTGCCCGGCCGGAGGAGCCGCCGCGGACGGGATCCGCGTCACCGGCACCGAGGTCACCGCCCCTTCACCCGGCACGGCGAGCTCCCATCCCGCCAGCAGCCGGGTGTCGACCACGAGCCCGTCCTCGAAGTGCAGGTCGGGCCCGGCGGCGCCGACCAACCGCCCCACGACGGCCCGGTCCGCCACCATCTCCCCGATCACCCGGTCCGGGTCCGGGAGCCCCTCCCAGCCGTCCGTCCCGAACACCACCGCGTGGTCGGTGACTTCGCACCCCAGCCGCTCCAGGGACCCCGGCCACCCGCCCAGCGCCACCGCCCGGCCGTGCAGCTCGGCGACCTCGCGCGCCCGCTCCGGTACGCCGGGCAGGTGCGCCCGCACGGCGCGCTTGCGCGCGTACGCGATCCGGTCGGGCACCCGGAGCGACGCCCGCAACAGCTCCTCGGTGCGCCGGGCGGCCATCAGCGGCCCGCGCCCCAGCCAGGTCCACGCCATCGCCCCCTGCTCAAGCAGCCGGGCGGAGCCGCGTTCCTCGGCGGTGATGCCCACCTTGACCATGCCGGGCCCGAACCAGGCCAGATAGACCCGGTAGGTCCGTGGATCGGCGGCGTTGGTGTCGGCGGCCACGGAGAACGACCGGTCGAGGCGCGCGCACTCCGGGCACTGCGCGCTCCCGCCACGGCCGGGCACGGTGGCGGAGGTCGGACAGGGCGTCCGTTTCCCGGCCCGCCGCACGCCCAGGCAGCACCGCTCCCCGCGTGCGACGAAGGCCATTCGCTGCCCGTACACCAGGACGCTCGCCCGCTCGCCGCGCTCCTGGCCGTACCACCCGATGGCGGGCGCGGAGTCCGTCCACCGGATCCCTGTGCACCACCAGGTCACAGCGGGAGCGGCCGCTCGAAGAAGGTCTCCAGGACGACGGTCGCGTGGGTGCCGCTGACCCCGTCGATGGCGTAGAGGCGGCGCAGGACGTCCTGCAGCTGCTCGGTCGAGGCCGTGCGGACCTTCACCAGTACGGACGCGCTGCCCGCGATGATGTGCGCCTCCTGGATCTCCGGGATCGCGGCGAAGTCGCCTTCGGACTCGCCCATCCACGCGGTGGAGTCGACCATCACGTAGGCGAGGACCCCGCTGCCGACCGCGGCCGGGTCGACATCGACGGTGGTCCGCCGGATCACCCCGCGCTCGCGCAGTTTGCGTACGCGCTCGTGGGTGGCCCCGGCCGAAAGGCCGACAGCCGTACCGAGAGCCGCGTAGGACTGCCCGGCGTCCTGCTGCAGGCGCAGGACGAGCGCCCGGTCGATGTCGTCCACGCAATCTTCCTCTCATGGCCCTGACCACCCTTGCGAAGACGGTACATGATCCTGCAATCTCAGCCTCAGGCCGAACAGTATTCGGAGATTGCTTCTCAGGGGGAATCGTGTCTGCCATAGCCGACCTCACTTTGTACGAGATTCTGGACGAGCGCTTCAAGACGGGCCGCTGCGCCAACGGCGACGCCCGGCTGGAGCGGCTCTACGACGACTGCCGCTGGGCCGAAGGCCCGCTGTACCTGCCGGCCTGGCGGCAACTGGTGTGGAGCGACATCCCCAACGACCGGATGCTGCGCTGGGACGAGGCGACCGGCACGGTCTCCGTTTTCCGCTCACCCGCCGGTCACTCCAACGGCAACACCCTCGACCGCGAGGGCCGTCTGATCTCCTGCGAACAGGGCAACCGGCGCGTGACCCGCACGGAACCCGACGGCAGCATCACCGTGATCGCCGACCGCTTCGACGGCAAGCGGCTCAACAGTCCGAACGACGCGGTGGTCCGCTCGGACGGCTCCATCTGGTTCTCCGACCCGGACTTCGGCATCACCAGCGACTACGAGGGCCACCGCGCGCCCGGCGAGATCGGCGCCTGCAACCTCTACCGGGCCGATCCCTCGACCGGCGAAGTACGCCTGGCGGCCGACGGTTTCCTCGGCCCCAACGGCCTCGCCTTCTCCCCCGACGAGTGCGAGCTGTACGCGGCGGACACCAGGGCGGGCCACATCCGCGCCTTCAAGGTCACCGACGACGGCACCCTCACCGGTGACCGCGTCTTCACCACCTGCCCCGGCGTCGACAACATCCGCTTCGACGACGAGGGCCGCCTGTGGGCGGCCGCGATGGAGAACGGCGTCCACTGCTACGCCACCGACGGCGCCCTGATCGGCCGCCTGCGCGTCCCCGAGCCCGTCTCGAACATCGCCTTCGGCGGCCCCAAGAACAACCGTCTCTTCATCACCGCCACCACCTCCCTCTACTCGCTGGTGATGTCGGTGACCGGCCTCCCCCGGGTCCTCTGAGGCCGGCCGGACAACCGGCTACCGGGCGACGAACTGCGTCAGGATCGCCTGCACCTCGTAGATGTCGACGCCCTTGGTGAAGGTCTTCTCGATCGGCGTCGGGCTGCCGGATATCCAGATCTTCAGCTCGGCGTCGAGATCGAAGTGGCCGGCGGTCTCCACGGAGAAGTGCGTGATGCTGCGGTAGGGGACGGAGTGGTACTCCACCTTCTTGCCCGTGAGCCCCTGCTTGTCGACGAGCACCAGGCGCCGGTCGGTGAACAGGATCGTGTCCCGGATCAGCAGGAAGGCGGCGTGCACCTGCTCCCCCTGCCCCAGCAGCCGCGCGTAGTCCCGCTGCGCCGACACGGGGTCGACGGTGTGCGCATTCCCGAACAGTCCCATGATTGCCCCCGTTTTCCAGCTTCGGACGATCTCCAAGAACCGTACCGACGCCTCCGGGTGGTCGACGTCCCCCGCCGGAGCCATCCCGCCCCTGACATCTTCCGGGGGACCCCTCCCCATCAAGGAGGAGATCCCGCATCCCGCCCGGCACATCCGCAACACACGGAAGACGGGCATACGAATGCCGGGCACAAGACAGAGGCCCCGGACTTCCGTCCGGGGCCTCTGATCAGCGTGCACTCGGCAGGATTCGAACCTGCAACCTTCTGATCCGTAGTCAGATGCTCTATCCGTTAAGCTACGAGTGCTTGGGCTTCCTGGGGTTTTTCGCCCCGTTGGCCTTGCGAGAACAACAATACATGGACCTCGCCGGGACGCGAAATCCATTACCCAAACCCCACCTGACCTGCGGAAACGCTCCTGAAGAAGATCGTCCGTATGAGTCGGCGCAAGGTGCGGACTGCGGTCGGGCAACACTCGGAGCCGGCCGGAACACCCCGGCGGACCCACGGACCCCGGAACGCATCGAAGCCCCGGTCCTGACGGACCGGGGCTTCGATGAATTGCGGAGGCGGAGGGATTTGAACCCTCGATGGGTGGTAAGACCCAAACCGCATTAGCAGTGCGGCGCCATAGACCGGACTAGGCGACGCCTCCAGCACACCCCCGCGTACGAAGGTGCGTGCAGATGATGACACAGGCGCAGGGCCCCTCACCAATCCGCTCCCACGGTACTAGGCGGAACGGGCCGAGGGCAAAGCCTTAAAGGCCCCGCCGCACGCAACATCGGCGGGCTCTCGTCGTTGGTCAGGCGTATGACCCACGGACGACCTGGAGTGCCCCATGCTGCGTCTCGCCGCCTTCGCCGTCACCTCGGCCCTGGCCACCGCCGCCACCGGGCCGCTGCCCCCGCTGCCCCTGGGACAGCTGCTGGCGACGCCCGACCGGCTGACCATGAAAATGGCCGACACCGGCAACCGGCAGCTGGACCGGGAGTACACGCTCAAATGCGGTCCCGTCGGTGGTGACCACCCCGAGGCCGAGGGCGCCTGCGCGCGGCTGGACCAGCTCGCCGAGGAGGGGCGCAACCCCTTCGCCCCCGTAGCGCCGGACCAGATCTGCACCAAGCAGTACGGCGGACCCGCGACCGCGCGCATCACCGGAACGTGGAACGGACACAAGGTGAACGCCACCTTCCGCCGGACGGACGGCTGCGAAATCAAGCGCTGGGACGACTTGGAACCTCTGCTTCCGAGTGGGCGTTCCTGACCTGGGAGGATGCCCGGAAGGGGCGTCGTCGGCCGCACATCGGCCACCTCGCCGCGGGCCCGTGGCCTTAGACTCCTCCCGTGACTTGCCGGTAGTCGTTGGTCAGGGAGGAAGCTCGTCGTGAGCAGCAGGCCATCCCGAGGCGCTGCTCGCCTCGCAGCAATACTCGACGCCCTTCCGGACGCGCTGTTGCTCGTCAACGCCAACGGCACGGTCGTCAACGCCAATTCGATCGCGCTCGAGGTCATGGAGAGCCCCGGCACCGGACTCGTCGGCCGGGGCGTGCTCGACCTCCTGCCCGAGTTCGACTCCAAGCTGATCCCCGGCTCCATGCGCCGGCCGGGCGAGGGCACCGGCGGCCGCACCAAACCCAAGCGGATGATCGCCCGCCGCACCGACGGCTCCGAGTTCCCCGTCGAGGTCACCAGCGCCCACCTCGACGGCCGCGACGCCTACCGTGAGCCGCAACCCGCCTACACCGGTGACGAGCTGCTGATGCTCGTGGTCCGGGACCTCTCGCAGACCGTCGACACCGAGGCCGAGCTGGCCCGCTCCCAGCGGCAGACCGAGATGATCCTGCGCGCCGCCGCCGAGGGCGTGGTGGGCACCGACACCGAAGGCCGCGTGGTGCTCGTCAATCCGGCGGCCGCTCAGATCCTCGGCTACCGCGCCACCGACCTCGGCAACCGCGAACTTCACGGCCTGGTCCAGCACTCCCGCGCCGACGGCTCGCCCTTCCCCTTCGAGGAGTCCCCGCTCGCCGACACCCTGCGCAGCGGACGCAAGCACCGGGTGCGCGGGCAGGTGCTGTGGAACAAGGCCGGGCAGCCGGTCGCCGTCGACCTGACCACCTCTCCCGTACGGGACGGGGAGCAGCTCGTGGGCGCCGTCATGACCTTCACGGACCGGCGGCCCTACGACGCCCTGGCCGCACGGCACGCGCAGCTCATCGCCGTCCTCGGTGACTCCCTGCGCGGGCCGCTGGACGAGCTGCGCGGCGAGCTGTCGACGCTGGCGGCCGACGACGCCGGACAGCTGTGGCCGGAGGCCAACCAGCTGCTGCACCACCTGGCCGCCGGGTACTCGCGGATGACCACCCTGGTGGACAACGTGCTCGGCTTCCAGCGCCTGGACTCCGGCCGCGACAAGCTCGCGAAGAAGAAGGTCCTGATCAACGGCGTGGTCACGGCCGGCGTCGACGGCGCGGTCGAGCTGATCGGGCCCGGTCGTGCGCAGTTCGCCGTCCACGCGCCGACCATCGAGGCCGAGGTGGACGCCGAGCGGATCTCGACCGCGCTCGCGCACCTGGTCGCGGACGTCGCCGGGGTGGACGCCACCGGCAAGACCCGTCAGGGCAGCGGCTACAGCGACTCGACGATCGTGGTGGCCGCCGCGCAGCGCGGCGATGTCGTACGGATCGAGGTGCGCGGCCCCTACGAGGGCGGCAACCCGGTCCACGAGCCGATCGTCCGGGGCATCGTGGCCGCGCACGGCGGTGTACTGCAGACGGTGGAGGTCCCGGGCGCGCCCGGCGGGGCCTACGTGCTGGAACTGCCGCTCGGCGCGGGTGCCGGGACGGTGACCCTGCCCGAGCCGCCGGAGGAGCCCCCGGCGGGCAACGGGCCGGACGGCTCCGGGACGGCCGAGGGTGCCGCCCCCGGCCGGGTCTCCGGCGGCCGACGGGGCCGGCGCGGGGTGGACGCCTTCCTGGAGGACGAGGCCTCGGGTCCGCAGGCCGGTCAGGGCGGGGGCGCGCTGGCGCTGCCCTCGGGCCGTCGGCGGGCGGGCGAGGCGGCCCCGGCCTCGGGTCCCGAGCTGGCGCAGTCCCCGGTGAACCCCGCAGGCCTCGGAACCGGGCGCAGGCGCGGCCGGGCCGGTGACGACAGTGGTGAAGGCGGCCCCGAGGGCCTGGGCGGCCCCGGTCGGCCCGTCCAGCCGCAGGGCACCGCCATGCCCGCGCTCCCGCCCGTACCCGCGGTGCCCCCGGTTCCGGTGACCGAGCACCCCGCCGGCCGGCGGCGGGCGCTGGGTCCTGCCGGGCCTGCGCAGCCCGGCGGGCCGGTGCAGGTCGGCGGGCCGGTGCAGGTCGGCGGGCCGGTGCAGGTCGGCGGGCCGGTGCCGGCGACAGGGCTCGGCCCGACGCCGGCACCGGCACGGCCCATCGCTCCGGAGGGCGGCTTCGCGCTGCCCGCCGGTCCGTCTCCGGTTCCCTCCGCCCCCCAGCCCCCGGCAGGGGCCGACACGTCCGTGGCCGTCTCCGAGGGCGAGGGCGGACCCGACGCCGAGGCACCGTCCGGGCGGCGTGGCCGCCGGGCGCTGGGCTCCCCGGGCGCCGAGCCCGAGACACCCGCTGCACCGTCCGACGCGTCCGCCGAGAACCCGACCGGGCGGCGGCGCGCGCTGGCCGGCGCCCCGGCGTGGCCGGCTCCGGCGGCCGGTACCGGTTCCGAGGACGACGGGGCCTCCGGCCAGGTCACGGTCCCCGGAGCCCGCCAGGCGCAGGACGCACCGGCGCAGGGGCAGGGGCAGGGGCAGGCCGCGCAGCCGATCAGCGTGCGTGCTCTGGGCACCCTCGGCCAGGGCATCGCTGTCGACCCCGCCGCGGCCGGGCCCGCCACGGGTTCCGGCTCCGGGCGCCGTCGTCGGCTCGCCGAGCCCGGTGCGCAGGGCCGGGCCTTCGCCATAGGGGCCCCCGAGGCGGGTTCCGATGAGGGTCCCGAGCCGCTGGACGGCCCGGGCGGTGCGGTCGAGGTCGTCAACCGGCCCGTGCCTCAGCCCGT
The DNA here is from genome assembly GCF_044748225.1 of Streptomyces sp. NPDC090021. Lineage (NCBI taxonomy): Bacteria > Bacillati > Actinomycetota > Actinomycetes > Kitasatosporales > Streptomycetaceae > Streptomyces > Streptomyces sp. NPDC090021. The sequence continues at coordinate 25,471 of NZ_JBIVFO010000049.1, forward strand.
GGACGACGAACTCCCGCCGGAGCCGCTGGACAACCCGCGCCGGCTCCTGGTGTGGCCGGCGCCCGACGTGCAGACCCAGCAGGCGCTCAGCGACCGCGGCTACCGCCCGGTGGTCGTGCACTCCCGTGAGGAGGTGGACGCGCAGATCGCCGCCTTCCCGGCCGCCCTGTTCGTCGACCCGCTGACCGGGCCGATCACCCGGACCGCGCTGCAGTCGCTGCGGCAGGCCGCCGTGGCCGCCGAGGTGCCCGTGCTGGTCACGGCCGGGCTGGGGCACGCCACGCGCGAGGCGGCGTACGGTGCCGATCCGGCCGTGCTGCTGAAGGCGCTGGCACCGCGTGACAGCGAGCAGCACCCCTCACGGGTCCTGCTGATCGAGGAACGCGACGAGATCGCGACCGCGCTGACCGCGGCCCTGGAGCGGCGCGGGATGCAGGTCGCCCGGGCGGGCGCGGACACCGACGCCGTGGAGCTGGCGACGCGGATGCGGCCCAACCTGGTGGTCATGGACCTGATGCAGGTGCGCCGTCGGCGGGCCGGGATCGTGGACTGGCTGCGGGCCAACGGACAGCTGAACCGCACCCCGCTGGTGGTCTACACGGCGACCGGCATCGATCCGGCCGAACTGCCGCGGCTGGCCTCGGGCGAGAGCGTGCTCTTCCTCGCCGAGCGGGCCACCACGACGGACGTCCAGGGTCGCATCGTGGACCTGCTCGCCAAGATCGGCACCAACTAGCGATCCTGGCCCGATGGCCATCATCAACACGACCGAGCACACCGTCCCCGCCGACAACGGGGAGGTGAACCTGCTCATCGCGCGACAGGTGGAGCCGGGGCACGAGGAGACGTTCGAGGCCTGGGCCCACGGGATCCTGGAGACGGCCGCCGGCTTTCCGGACCACCTGGGTTACGGGCTCTTCCGCCCTGCGACGGACGGCGGGCCGTGGTTCCTGGTCCACCGCTTCCGCAACCAGGCCGCCTTCCAGCGCTGGCAGGACTCCCCGGAGCGGGCCCAGTGGTTCTCCAACTGCCTGGGCCACCACCACACGGAGATAGCCCGGCGGGAACTGCACGGCATGGAGACCTGGTTCGCCAAGCCGGGTACGACCCGGCCCGCGCCGCCGCGGTGGAAGATGGCGATCAGCTCGGGGCTGGCCATCTTCCCGATCTCGCTCGCCGGCAACGCGGTACTCGGGCCGTACCTGGTGGATCTGCACTTCGTGCTGCGAACGGCAGCCTTCGCCGTCGTCTTCAGCTCGCTGATGACCTACGTGGCCATGCCCGCCGTCAGCAGGCTGCTGCGGCCATGGCTCACGCGGGGCTAACCCGTCGGGGCCGACGGCGTCAGGCGATCTTGGTGACTTCCAGTGCACCGTCCGCGTACTGCTGCCGGATCACCTTTTTGTCGAACTTGCCGACGCTGGTCTTGGGCACGGCGTCGATGATCGTCCAGCGCTCCGGCAGCTGCCACTTGGCGATCGACCGCGAGAGGAACTCGCGCAGCGCCGTGTAGTCCACGGTCGCACCGGGCTTGAGGACGACGGTCGCCAGCGGCCGCTCGCCCCACTTCTCGTCGGGAACGGCCACCACCGCGGCCTCGGCGACCTCGGGGTGCGCCATGAGGGCGTTTTCCAGCTCGACGCTGGAGATCCACTCACCGCCGGACTTGATGACGTCCTTGGCGCGGTCGGTGAGGGTGAGGTAGCCGTCGGGGCTGATCACGCCGACGTCACCGGTCTTGAGCCATCCGTCGGCGCTGAACTTGTCCTCGGGCCGGAAGGGTTCGCCGGAGACACCACCGTAGTAGGCGTTCGCGATCCAGTTGCCGCGCACCTCCAGCTCGCCGGCCGACGCCCCGTCCCAGGGCAGCAGGTCGCCGCCGGGGCCGACGAGACGGGCCTCCACACCGGCGGGGAAGCGGCCCTGCGTGATCCGGTAGGGCCACTCCTCCTCGGCGCTCAGCCCGGCCGGCGGGTGCGCCATCGTGCCCAGCGGGGAGGTCTCCGTCATGCCCCAGGCATGGCAGACGCGCACGCCGAGCTTGTCGTAGGCCTCCATCAGGGAGGGCGGACAGGCCGCGCCGCCGATGGTCACCTGCTTCATCGAGGTCAGGTCCCGCGGGTTGGCGGTGACCTCGGCCAGCAGCCCCTGCCAGATGGTGGGAACGGCCGCGGCGTGCGAGGGCTTCTCCCGCTCGATCATCTCGGCCAGCGGGGCGGGCTGCAGGAAGCGGTCCGGCATCAGCATGTTGATGCCGGTCATGAAGGTGGCGTGCGGCAGGCCCCAGGCATTCACGTGGAACTGCGGGACCACCACGAGGGTGGTGTCCTTGTCGGTCAGCCCCATCGACTCGGCCATGTTGACCTGCATGGAGTGCAGGTAGAGCGAGCGGTGGGAGTAGACGACGCCCTTCGGGTCCCCGGTGGTGCCGGAGGTGTAGCACATCGCGGCCGCCTGGCGCTCGTCCAGCTCGGGCCAGTCGTAGCTGTCGGAGCGGCCTTCGAGGAGCTCCTCGTACTCGTGCACGCGCACGTTCAGGCCGTCGAGCACCGAGCGGTCACCGATGCCGGTCACGACGACGTGCTCGACGGTCGGCAGGTGCGGCAGCAGCGGCGCGAGGAGGGGCAGCAGCGTGCCGTTGACCAGGACCACCCGGTCGGCGGCGTGGTTGACGATGAAGACCAGCTGCTCCGGGGGAAGCCGCAGGTTCAGGGTGTGCAGGACCGCGCCCATGGAGGGGATCGCGAAGTACGCCTCGACGTGTTCCGCGTTGTTCCACATCAGCGTGGCGACCCGGTCGTCCTGCTGCACCCCGAGCTCGTCGCGCAGGGCGCCGGCGAGGCGGGTGGCGCGGAGGCCGATCTCGGCGAAACTGCGACGGTGCGGCTCTGCCTCCCCGGTCCAGGTCGTGACCTGGGACTTTCCGTGGATCGTCATCCCGTGACGAAGTATGCGGGTGACGAGGAGCGGTACGTCCTGCATGGTGCTGAGCAAAGCGTCCTCCCGGTGAGCGCTGCGGCGCTGCGGCGGCTACGGATGCAGCAGATTCTGCGCACGTACCGGCCGGTCTGTCACTACCCGAGGGTAGAAACCGCTTGGTGTTTCACGTGAAACATCCCCTCGTTTCACGTGAAACATCGCCCGCCTCAGCGGACCGGGGTGAGTTCCGGATCTTCACGGAGCTTGCCCAGGGCGCGGGAGACGGCGCTCTTGACCGTGCCCACCGAAACCCCCAGCAGCTCGGCGGTCTGCACCTCGCTCATGTCCTCGTAGTAGCGCAGGACGACCATGGCTCGCTGCCGGTCCGGCAGCCGGGTCACCGCACGCCACATCGCGTCGCGCAGCGCCTGGGCCTCGGCAGGGTCGGAGGAGGGTGCCGCCTCGGTCTCCGGGAGTTCGTCGCACACGAACTCGTCGACCTTGCGCTTGCGCCACTGGGAGGTGCGGGTGTTGACCAGGGTCCGCCGGACGTAGCCGTCCAGGGCACGGTGGTCCTCGATGCGGTCCCAGGCCACGTACGTCTTGGCGAGGGCCGTCTGGAGCAGGTCCTCGGCATCGCATGGGTTGGCGGTGAGGGAGCGCGCGGTGCGCAACAGGACCGTGCCGCGGGTCCGGACGTACGCCGAGAACGACGGGTAGGGCGTCGGATTCGAGGCGAGCGTGCACACAGGCGGGGTCATGTCTCCACGCTAGGAGCGCCCGCCCGCCCTGGGATCGCCCGCAGGTGCCGATGGGGGATCCATCTCAGGTTGTAGGACTGGGGCCATCCCCACCCCCTGAAGGTGGAGGGGGCAGGGCCGGGGCAAGGACCGGGGTCTCAGCCGTCGGCGCCGGGGTCTCAGCCGTCGGCGCCGAGGATCAGCCCGGACGTCGGCACCCCCGTGCCGGCCGTGACGAGTGCGTGCGAGGCCCCGGCCACCTGGTTGACGGAGGTGCCGCGCAGCTGGCGGACGGCTTCGGCGATGCCGTTCATGCCGTGCAGGTACGCCTCTCCGAGCTGGCCGCCGTGGGTGTTGAGCGGGAGCGCGTCCGCGGCCACGAAATCGGCGGCCTCGCCGGGCTTGCAGAAGCCGAACTCCTCCAACTGCATCAGCACGAAGGGCGTGAAGTGGTCGTAGAGGATGCCGACGTCGATGTCGGAGGGCCTCAGCCCGCTGGTGCGCCACAGCTGGCGCGCGACCACGTCCATCTCCGGCAGGCCGGTCAGGTCGTCACGGTAGAAGGAGGTCATGCCCTCCTGGCGGCGTCCGGCGCCCTGCGCCGCCGCGGTGATCACGGCGGGGGCGTGTCGCAGGGTGCGGGCCCGTTCGGTCGTGGTGACGACGAGGGCCTGGCCGCCGTCGGTCTCCTGACAGCAGTCCAGCAGTCGCAGCGGTTCGACGATCCAGCGCGAGGCGGCGTGGTCGGCGAGGGTGATCGGCTTGCCGTGGAAGTAGGCGGCAGGGTTGTTCGCGGCGTGCCGGCGGTCGGTGACCGCCACGTGCCCGAAGGCTTCGGGGGTGAGGTGGTAGGCGTGCAGGTAGCGCTGTGCCGCCATGGCCACCCAGGAGGCGGGGGTCAGCAGCCCCCAGGGCAGCGACCAGCCCAGCGCCGCGCCCTCCGCCGAAGGCTCGCGCTGCTGGACGCCGGAACCGAAGCGGCGTCCGGAGCGCTCGTTGAACGCGCGATAGCAGACGACGACCTCCGCGACTCCGGTGGCGACGGCGAGGGCGGCCTGCTGGACGGTGGCGCAGGCGGCGCCCCCGCCGTAGTGGATGCGGGAGAAGAAGGACAGCTCCCCGATGCCCGCCGCCTGCGCGACGGTGATCTCGGGGCTGGTGTCCATCGTGAAGGTGACCATGCCGTCGACGTCGGCGGGGGTGAGCCCGGCGTCGTCGAGGGCCGCGTGCACGGCTTCGACGGCGAGCTTGAGCTCGCTGCGGCCGGAGTACTTGGAGAACTCGGTCGCGCCGATGCCGGCGATCGCGGCCCGGCCGCCGAGCCGGTCCCGGGTGCGGACGCTCATGCCGCCACCTCCGCGACGACCGTTCCCGACACGTGGTGGCCGATGCGGTTGGCTCCGACGACCCGGATCTCGACGGTGTTGCCGAGCACGGCCGTGATGGTGCCGGTGAGGGTCATCGTGTCCCCCGGATGGTTGGGGGCGCCGAGGCGGATGGCCACCCTGCGCAGCACCGCCCGGGGCCCGAGGTGGTCGGTGACGTAGCGGCCGACCAGACCGTTGGTGGTCAGGATGTTCATGAAGATGTCCGGGGAGCCCTTCCCGCGTGCGAGCGCCGCGTCGTGGTGCACGTCCTGGTAGTCGCGGGAGGCGATCGCGCCCGCGACGATCAGCGTGCGAGTGACCGCGATCTCCAGCGCCGGCAGCGTGTCGCCGACCTTCATGCCTGTTCTCCCTCGGCTATCGAAGCTCCCAGCTCGGCCAGCAGCTCACTGCCGCAGCCCAGGTAGGCGTCCAGCTGGCGCCCCCACAGGAAGTGCCGGTGGACCGGGTGGTCCAGGTCGGCGCCCGTACCGCCGTGCAGGTGCTGGCCCGCGTGCACGACCCGCTTTCCTGCCTCCGAGGCCCACCAGGCCGCCGTGAGCGCGTGCTCGTGTGCCGGGAGCCCGCGGTCGATGCGCCAGGCCGCCTCGTAGGTGGTCACCCGGATCGCCTCGGTGTCCATGTAGGCGTCGGCCGCGCGCAGCATGACCCCCTGGTGGGTGGAGAGCGGCCGGCCGAACTGCTCGCGGGTGGAGGTGTGCTCCACCGCTCGGGCGAGCGAGCCCGCGCAGACGCCCGCCTGGAGCCCGGCGAAGGCGGTGCGTGCGGCGGCGAGGGTGTGCTCGTAGGCGCCGGCGGAGCCGATGCGTTCGGCTTCGGCCCCGCTGAGTGCCAGTCGGCCCGCGGCCCAGGGGGCAGTGGTCTCGACGGGAGACGTCCGCACGCCGGGCGCGTCGGTCCGTACGAGCCACAGAGCCCGGTCGGTGTCCGGGACCAGCAGGTGCGTGGCGTCGCGCAGCCAGGGGACGGCGGGGACGGTGCCGGTGAGCCGGCAGCGTTCGGCGGTGATCCGGCCGCGGGCCGGGAAGGCTCCGGTGGCCACGGCCTCCCCGCTGCCGAGCACGGGCAGCAGGCGGGCACGCTGCTCCGGGCTGCCGTGGGCGGCCACGGGCAGGATCCCGTACGCGCAGGTGGCGGCGTAGGGGACCTGGGCGGTGGTGCGGCCCTGCTCCTCCAGCAGCAGGACCAGCCCCAGCAGGCCGACCTCCTCGACGGCGGCGGTCAGTCCGGCGGCGGTGAGGGCCTTCCACAGTTCGGCGTCACTGCCGGTGCCGATGGCGGCGAGGCGTTCGTGGGTGGCGAGGTCGGAGAAGATCCGGGCGGCGAGACCGGCCGCAGCGGCCTGCTCCTCGGTGGGGTGGAAGTCCATCAGGCCTCGCTCCTGCGGAAGACGGGGAGTTCGAGGTCGTCGTCGACGCGCTGGAACTCCAGTCGGACCGGCATGCCGATCCGCACCTCGTCGTACGGAACACCGGTGATGTTGCTGATCATGCGGACCCCTTCGGCGAGCTCGACCAGCGCGACGGCGTAGGGCGGATCGAAGGCCGGGAACGGCGGGTGGTGCATGACGACGTGGCTGAACACGGTGCCGTCGCCGGAGGCTTCGACCGTGTCCCAGTCCGGGCTCGCGCAGCTGTTGCAGCCAGGAAGCCAGGGGAAACGGAGGGTGGCGCAGGAGGTGCAGCGCTGAATCAGCAGCCGGTGCTCCCGCACCCCCTCCCAGAAACCCTGATTGTCGCGGTTGACCACGGGGCGGGGGCGTTGTGTCCCGGTCTTCCCGCGGGGCTCGGGTTGCTTCGCCGGCCGGCCCGCGGGGGCGTACTTCAGGATCCGGAAGCGATGCGTACCGACGGGCTCCCCACCCACCCGGACGTCCATGCGGGTCGTCACGAAGTGGCCGGTGCCGAGTTTGGTCGTCTTGCGCGGTGACACGGACTCGATCACGGCGTCGAAGGTGATCGTGTCGCCGGGGCGCAAAGGGCGGAGGTACTCCTGTTCGCAGTCGGTGGCGACCACGGAGGTGAAGCCGGCGCTGTCGAGGAGGGCGAAGAGCTCGTCGTGGGCGGAGGAGCGCTCGGAGTGGCCGGAGAGCCCGCCCATGGTCCAGGCCTGCAGCATGGTGGGGGGAGCGATGGCGTCCGGCCCGGTGTAGGCGGGGTTGGTGTCGCCCATCGCCTCGCACCAGTGACGGATCATCGGCGCGTTGACCGCGTCCTTGCCCTGGCCGTCGACCGCGGCCGGCCGTCCCTCGAAGGCCGCCAGCCGTGTGTGGAACCGGGCCGCCTCCTCGGCCGTGCCGGTCGCGTCCGCCGTCATCGCTTCCTCCCCTTCATGCCGAGCCGCATCATGGCGACGATCTCCCGCTGGACCTCGCTCACCCCGCCGCCGAAGGTGTTGATCTGGGCGGCCCGGTTCAGCCGCTCGAGTTCGCCGCCCGCGAAGCCCGCGGGACCGCGTACGAGCGCCTCCTCACCCACCACCTCCTGGCACATCCGGTACACCTCGACGGTGGACTCGGTGCCGAGGAACTTCACGCCGCTGGCGTCGCCGGGGGCCAGACTGCCGCTGCCCACGTCCTGGACGAGACGCCAGTTGAGGAGGCGTACGGCGGCCAGCCGGGCGTGGGCCTCGGCGAGCCGGGACCGCACCCAGGGCAGGTCGGCGGGCCGCTCCCCGGTGGCCGGGTCGGGGGTGCGGGCGTGCCGGAGGGCGCTCGCGTAGAAGTCCTCGGCCTGCATGCCGATCGCGGCGAGGGCCACGCGCTCGTGGTTGAGCTGGTTGGTGATCAGCCCCCAGCCACCGTGTTCGGGGCCGACAAGATTGCCGGCCGGCACGCGGACGGAGTCGTAGTACGTCGCCGTGGTCGTGAGCCCGCCGACGGTGTCGATCGGGGTCCACGAGAAGCCGGGGCCGTCGGTGGGCACGAGGATGATCGAGATGCCCCTGTGCTTCGGGGCCCGGGGGTCGGTGCGGCAGGCCAGCCAGATCCAGTCCGCGTTCTGGGCGTTGGAGGTGAAGATCTTCTGTCCGTGGATCAGCCAGTCGGCGCCGTCGCGGACCGCCCGGGTGCGCAGTGAGGCGAGGTCGGTGCCGGCCTCGGGCTCGGAGTACCCGATGGCGAAGACGATCTCACCCGCGAGGATCCGGGGGAGGAAGTAGTCCTTCTGTTCCCGGGTCCCGTACTTCATCAGGGTCGGGCCGACGGTGTTCAGCGTGACCATGGAGACGGGAGCGCCAGCCCGGTACGCCTCGTCGAAGAAGACGAACTGCTCGTCCGCGCCGCGCCCCTGCCCGCCGAACTCGACGGGCCAGCCGAGGCCGAGCAGCCCGTCGGAGCCGATGCGGCGGAGCAGTTCGCGCTGGCGGGCGGGGTCGTCGGGGAGCCCGTCGGGCAGGAGTTCCTTGAAGTACGCGCGCAGTTCGGCACGGAGCCGCAACTGGCCTTCGGTCGGGGCGAGGTGCACGGCGCAGGCCTCCCGGCGTCCACATCATCGAGGTACCTGACTGTCCGTCAGATCCGCCCGTGGTGTCAAGGTCGGGAAGGAAGGGAGCGGGGCACGCGCGAGGACGCCCGCGCTACCGGACCCCAGCCGGTCCGGTCGCACGGGCGCCCTCAGGTTTCGGAGCGGCTGGTGCCGCTGCTACCACCAGGGGTGGAAGCCGACCGCCACGTTCGCGTTGACCTGGTTGACCGCCGTGAAGGCGGAGCCGTTGACCTGCGCGGAGTTGCTCTGGTTCGACGCACCGGAGCCGGTGGCCACCTGCTGCGAGGTGGACGAGTTGCCGTTGTTGTCACCGCCCACGCCGCTGCCGATGATGTCCGCGACGCTCGCATTCGATCCGTCGTTCGCGAAGGAGCCGTTGTCGGCCGAGGCCACCCCGCCGAAGAGCGCGACGGCGAGGGGCAGGGCGGCGGCAGCGGCGATGACGCGGGCGGTACGGATGCTTGCCATGTCTTGATTCCTCCATGAAACGGAAGTGGGACTCACTCCGGGCAGTTGGCCGACCGCCTCGGTCGTTCAGTTGTGCTGACGACGTCGCGAGACCAGAGTTGCCCACCGAATCCCCGGCGAACCACACCGGAGTCCCCGATTCCCCCTCAAGTATGACCAACATCGGATAAACCCGATTCACGCCCCCGAAGCCTCAGATCGGCACTCCAGACCCGACCGCACCCCGCGTCACACAAGGGATGAAGCGTTCCGCCAGACCGCCGCTCCCCGGCATGCCGAAAAGGGCCGCGCCGTCCGGGAACCCCACCGTCTCCCGGGCCTGCAGCCCTGCCGTGCCAGGCTTTACGCCCCCTGCACGCTCCCCGGCGCACGCCGGGGTGATCCATCCGCGCCCCGCTGCCGGGGCGCTACGCGGCGCGATCCACGGTCATGACCGACCGGGCTCCAGCGCCTGCCTGCGTTCCTGCTCCCACGGTCCCGCTCCTGCGGCCCTGCTCTGCAGACGATCCCGCTTTGCCTTCGGTTCTGCTGTGCCTGCGCTCGCGCTCTGGCCTGCACTGTCGCGCTCTGGCCTGTGCGCCGTGCTCCGTTGCCTGCGGTCCTGCTTCGTCCGGCCTGCCCGTACGGGTCTACGCGGCGAGCGCCAGCGTCTCGGGGGCACCTGCCGCACCCATGGCACGTGCGGCGCGGGGGGTGCGGGAAGCGCGGGGGGCGGGTACCGCAGCGGGCGTCACGGCGCGGGCAGCGGTTCCAGGCGCGGCACCCATGGCTGCGGCGGTGGTCGAGCGACGGACACCGGGGGTCTTGCCGTGGGCCTCGGCCCGGATGCGCTGCTTCAGGGTCGGCGGCAGCGAACCGCCCCGCATCATCTGCCGCCAGCTCCGCGGGGCCGAGACGGCCGGCCGGCGGACCGGGGTGGCGGCGGTGGCCGCGGAACCGCCGGCGGCGGGGGCAGCGGCCCGGGCCACCTTGCCGCCGAAGCCGAGGACGGAGAGGACCGCCACAAGGGCGGCGAGGACGGAGGTCCAGATCGACGTGAGGGCGTTGCGGTGAGCCATGACTGAGTGCCTCGATTCGCGATGTTCCGACGGGCGGATCTGAATACATTCGTCATGATGTGGGGGCAACCGCACTGCGCTCATCACACGCGCCGATCTTCTGACTAACACCACTCAGAAGGCCCAATCCGGCCTTTCCTCCCGTCTCACACCCCCTGCGGGACGGGCTTCCCTGGCCGCCCGGCACCGGGCCCGGCCCGGGGTCACCACCCCGCACACCGCCGGCCCACCGGCAACCCGAGAATTGCACCGCGCGCCCTCCCCCGACCGGGATCCCCGGGCACGAAAGTGGCCCCGACCGTTCCTCTTGGGTTCTCGTGGTCCTCGCATCACCCCAGCTCAGGGGATGCGCTGCACTTCGGGATCCGGGACCGTCCCGGAAGCGGTGGCGCAACGGCCGCGCCCCTGTGCCGGACATGGGGGATACGTTGCGCGGTGTCCTCCGCATGCTTGCCGCGCACGGCTCTGACCAGGTACGCACGGCTGAGCAGGATGAGTAGGCGCACTCAGGTGGCGGTCCTCGGCAGCTTCGAGACTGGGCGCAGGTCGAACGAAGCGTAAGGGAACGGGGAACGTCATGGTGCGGCGCTGGTCGAAGCCTGAGATGTGGGTGCCCGGTGGATACCTGGCGCTGGTGGTCGCGATGCTGGTCTACGTTGCGGTCGGCAGCCGGACGGGCGACATCGGGTTCTTCGGAGTCTGGCCGATCCTGGCCACGGCGCCGGTCAGCGTCTTGCTGCTGACGTCCTTCGGGCCCGCGGCGGACGCCCTGGACTCGACCCCGCCCGTGGATCCCCATCCCCAGTACGGCTCTCAGCCGCCCACGAAGCTGCCCACGGACTACCCCTCGGAGTCGGACCCGCTCCCCGCGGACTGGGTGGCACCGGACACATCCGTCGACAGCAAGCTCGACATGTGGTCCGAATTCGGCTTCTACGGCACTGTGCTGGTCAGCGCCCTGGTCAACGCCGCGGCGATCTGGGCCCTGCTCCGCTACGTGGCGCGGCGGCGCGACGCCAGGAGTGCGCGGGCCTAGCGTCGTGATCCTGGCTCACAGATGCCCATGCGCCCTGGTCAACATCGGGATACGGGTGTTCCAGGGTGAGACAGGACGAGCAGAGAGGGCGGGCACCCGATTCGGGTACCCGCCCTCTGACCTGCTACTTCTCTGACCTGCAAGCGGTGGGTGTGGGATTTGAACCCACGGTGACTTGCGCCACGACGGTTTTCAAGAGAGTGCTGTGGGCAGCGTCTCTGTCGTGCCTGACCTGCTCGTTCCCCGCCCTCGGGGGCCCTCGCCGCTCCTACCGGTCCACACCTGGTCCACGAGGACGCCCTTCCACGTGGTCGCCGGAGGATGGCCTAGCAGTCCTGCCCTTGCCGAGCCATGCCCGGCCGGCTGCTCAGCCTGACCTTGCATCTTCGCCGACTGCAGTCCAAGCCCCCATTGCTCCGCCATACGGAACCACAGCCGGACGACGCGAGAGCGTCGCGGTCGGCGATGTCCGTTGTCAGCGTGCCTTGGTTTGAGGGGCGAGACCGGTTGCTCTGCCAACTGAGCTAGCCACTCCGAGGAATGGCACGGGATTCGAACCCGCGACCCACCGGCCTCGCTTGCCCCCACCGTACGAGCTGCGGGATGCCCCGCGACGCACGACACCCTCCAGCTTCTCGCTGCCATCCGTTCAGCCGAGCTAGCGGCGAGCGTCCCCCCTCGCCGCCCCTGTCGCACGACACGTTCCGATGTTGTGCGACAACAGCCCCATGCAAGATCCAATGGACCCATGCAGCCTCAGATGCAAGGTCAAGTTGGAATGTGCAACGTCGACCCGCGCCGGACATCAACGATCACCGATCCCGGCCGTTACCTCTGATCACTCCTTTGCCACTATCAGCCGGTAGGCGCCGCACCAGCAAGAACCTCAGCGAGATCACCGCCTCCGGCTCGCCGCGAACACGCTGCGCCGCAAGTCGCTGCTGTTCACGTTCCTGCCACGACCACCCCGACCCCGTCGGATCAGGGCAGGCGTCCGAGGCCCCGCCGTATTCGTCACTGTGACGTGAATTTGCCCGAACCTGGCTGTAGTTCCGCCTAGCTCTGCGATGCTGGAGGCCGATCGAGAGGGGCCGCAGCAATGCAGTGGAAGATCCACGGGGAGCGTCCGATCTACGAGAACAAGTGGGTGAACCTCTGGCTCACCGACGTTGAGACGCCGGACGGACACCGCTGGGAACACCACGTCGTCAAGCTCCGCCACCTGGCCGTGGCCGCCGTCATCAACGATCGCCAAGAGGTCCTGATGATGTGGCGCCACCGGTTCATCACGGACGCCTGGGCCTGGGAACTGCCCATGGGTCTGGTCGAGGCGGACGAGACCCCGGGCGAGGCTGCTGCCCGCGAAGTCCTCGAAGAGACTGGCTGGCGACCCGGCCCGATGAAGCCCCTCGTCTACGCCGAACCGGCGAACGGCATCACCGACTCCCAGCACCACCTGTTCCGCGCCGACGGCGCCACGTACGACGGGCCGCCGACCGAGAAGAACGAGTCGGACCGGATCGAGTGGATCCCGCTGGCGAGCATCCGGGGCATGATCGACCGCCGCGAGATCGTCAGCAGCGGCTCCCTCGTCGGCCTCCTCTACGTCCTGATGGACGAAGGCGTGCGCTGACCCGGAGCGGGAAGCACCGCCCGTAGACGTGCCTCGAAGGCAACCGCGGCCGGCACCTCGCGATAGGGCGCAAGCTGCTCGTAGAACTCGCGGAGGTGCCCGGCCACCCGCTCGGACGACACCGCTGCGGCAGGCACCAGCGCCTCTATCGCCGTGTGGCACGCCTGGTCGAGCTTGCCCCGTTGGAGCTGGGTACGAGCCAACCAGAAGGCATGGAAGGCCCGGCCCCGCTGGTTCGCCGGGTCCTCCCGCTCCAGGGCATCCGCGATCAGCGGCTCGGCGATCGCTGCCTCGCCGAGTCGGCCGTGTGCGATGCCGGTGTCCACGATGAGTTTCGGCTCATCGAAGTAGGTCACCCATGCTGGGTCCGGGTCGTCCGCCTTGATCCGGCCGAACTGGCTGTGGGCCTCGGAGATCGCGGTGTGGGTCGCGGTCCGATCGCCCAAGGTCGCGTGGGCGAACGCCTCGCGCATGGCCAGCATGGCCCGGACTCTCGGCGTCGTGCCGATGGCCGCTCGGGCCTGGTCCTGGGCAGCGGACACCAGTGCCAGCGCGTCCGCCGGCTTGTCCTGGTAGGTCGCTTGAAGGCTCATGCAGGCCAGCACGTTGGCCATGAAGGGATGGTCGTCAATCTCCCTGGCCAGTTGCAGAGCTTCCGAGAAGTACGTGCGGGCCTGGTGGTACTGCCGGGCGTCGAAGTACGTCCATCCGGTCAGCCGCGCCAGCTCCGCCGCGATGCCGTACAGGCCGTTCTGTATCGGCGTCGGCCGCTGATCCTTCAGCAATCCCTCGACGTATCGCAGCTGGCCGACGACGGCCGGTCTCAGGGTTTCGCCCCCGTGCTCGTCGTCCCGGCGCCAGTAGTCCTCGATCGAGGAGCGTAAGGCGTGCAGCGTGGACGGGCTGGGATTCGTCCCGGCGGCCAGTGCCAGGATGCTGTCCACTTCCACGCCCGGCAAAGCACTGAGCGGCTTCGGCCCTGCGCTGTCGCTGACGGCCTCGGGCGGTTCCCGCTGGGCCACGATCAAGGCGGGCGGCGTCTCCCACCCGCGTCGGGCGAGCCCGAGCATGTGGCCGGGGATGCGCAGGCCGTCCGCGATCCGCTCGATCACATCCATGTGGAGTAGCTGCCGCCGGCCAGCGATGACTTCGCCGACGCGGCTCGGGGTCAGCTCGCACTGCCGGGCGATCATCGATGGGTAGATACCCGCCCTCGTCTTGACCAGCCGGAACACCCGCGTGAAGTCGCGGACCCGGCAGGCGTCGATCATCTGGGGATCGGTCAGCAGGCTGGGCGGGAGTTCCTTCGTGCGACGTGGCTCGGGCATCGGACACGCTCCGGAGGGAGACTACGGATCGCTTCAAGGTCTCAACCGAACGTGATGTTACCCAAGTTGGGTAATCCGCTGGACCTTTCTGGCCACCGCCCCCGCTGGCGAAGCTTCTGCACATGGCGAAGCGACAGAGGACGACCGCCTTGGAGACACACGGTGGCACTCCTGACTCACAGCGAACGGCCCTCCGGGCGACCTCGGACCTGGGCACCGAACCCCGCGTCCTGATGAGCCTGCGGGTGTCACGGGACTCGGGCCGGACGTGGTCGCCGAGCACGCGGGTGCTGCAAGGCGACCCGTTCGACATCCTCTCGAACCCCAGCAGCTACCCGCCGTGCGAGTGCCCGCGCTGCGGCGGCCAGCCGGTATCCGCCCGTGCCCTGCGCCCGGTGGCGGTCAAGCCGGGGGCCGCGTAGTGGACGCCTTACCTCAAGCCCGACTGAGAATGCGCGACCCCTGGGGCTGGCGCCAACAGCTCGCCGTCCTCCTGTACGTCGCCGTCGTCAGCGTCCTGGTGGTCGCCCTGGCCCTCGCCGGGGATCCCGGCCGCTGACCCACAGATCTCCGCCCTGAACTTCCTGAGCACATCCCGGGGCGGATGCACCACCCGCAAGATCCCTCGCCGGAACCCCGGTGGGGCCCATCAAGTCAGGAAGGAGTACGGGATGAACGAGAACGCTCCCACCGAGCAGAACAGCGGTCTGCTGATCGGTGTCCGCCGCATCGCCGCGGCCCGCTCGCGTGCCGAGGAAGCCTCGGACAACACGGGCGGCAAGTCGGACATGAACGACACCTGATCGACCGAGGAGACCCACGGTGATTGATTCCGCATCGTGGGCGGAGCGTCTGGGCGGGGACACGTTCCTCGCCCAGACGTGCTTCCGTGCCCACACAGTGATCCGCTCCAACGGCACCAGCTTTCCCGCACCGCTGACCTGGGACGACCTCAACGAGATCGTGGCCGCTCACCGGCTCGAACCGCCTCGGATGCGGCTCTCCCGCGCCGGGGAAGCCGTCCCCGCCACGGCATACTCCATCCTCCGTACGAACCGACGCGGGGTGTCCTGGTACCAGCCCCAGCCTGCCGAGTTCCACGCCCGGCTCGCTGAGGGCGCGTCCCTGGTCATCGACGCGATCGACCAGATCCACCCGCCCGTCCGGGAAGCTGCGGCCGGCCTCGAACGGTTCTTCCGCACCCCCGTGCAGGTCAACGCGTACGCCTCGTGGACCGCCGAGGAAGGCTTCGGCACCCACTGGGACGACCACGACGTGGTGGTACTCCAGCTCGAAGGCTCCAAGCGGTGGAAGATCTACGGCCCCACCCGCCAGGCCCCCGCCTGGCGCGACGTGGAAGCACCCGAGACCCCGACGGGCGACCCGATCGCGGACATCGTCCTGACGCCCGGCGACGTGCTCTATCTGCCGCGCGGTTGGTGGCACGCCGTGAGCGCCGACCAGGGCACCGCTTCACTCCACCTCACGTTCGGGCTCGCCACGCAGACTGGCGCCGAGTTCTTGGGCTGGCTGTGCGATGACCTCCGAGCGAGCGCGACCGTCCGGGCAGACGTACCGCGTTTCGGCACCTCGGAGGAGCGGGCGGACTACCTGGCTGCCGTACGGAAGGAGGTGTTGGCCGCCTTGGACGACCCTGCGGTTCTGGACCGCTGGGAAAGGTCTCTGGACGCGACGCACCCCGGGCGCCCGCGCCTGTCACTGCCACACCTCACCGCCGTGCCCGCCGAACCGGGCATCACGGTGCAGGCCACGGTGCCGCGTGCCCGGATCGACCAGGACGACCAGGCCGTGACCTTCGTCGGGGCGGGGAAGGAGTGGACCTTCGCTCTCCCCGTCGCACCGGTCCTCCGCCTCCTTGCGGGTGGTCCGCCGGCCACCCTCGCGGACCTGGCCGCCGAGTCCGATCTCACCCTCGCCCAGGTGGCGGAGGTCGTCTCCGCGCTCGTTGCCGGTCAGGCCGTCGCCGTGGTCGGGGGCTCCTCGTGACCGCTTCCCTGGGACTGGGAACGTACCGGGTGCGCGCCGTTGAACCGGCGGCTCGAACCGCGTGCGGCGACGGGCTCGTGTGGATCGACACCGCCCCCAACTACGGCAGCGCCCACCAGGCGCTCGGCCCCGTCATCGCCGACCATCCGCGCGCCATGGTGGCGACGAAGACAGGCTTCTTCGGCCCGGATGAAGGCGCGGCTGCTCTTCGAGCCGGGCTCCTCACTGCCGCCCAGGTACGGGCTGGACACAGCCTCGACCCCGGCTTCGTCCGCTGGCAGACGGAAAGGTCCCTGGCCGCTCTCGGCCGGATCGACCTCGTGTTCGTACACAACCCGGAGCACGCCGGCCTCTGTCACTCGGAGCTTCATCCGGCGCTTCGTGGTGTGTTCGCGGTGCTGGAGGAGTTCGCTGCCGCAGGAAGGATCGGCGGATACGGCGTGGCCACCTGGTCGGGGTTCCTCCACGACGCCTTCTCCGTGTCCGAACTCCTGAGCCTGGCCATCGAAGCCGCTGGTTCGGGTGAACATCACCTCCGGGCCGTCCAACAGCCGGTCAGCCTCGTCATGGCAAGGCCGATCGCCCTCGCCCTCGACGGCCGGGGCCCTCTCGTCCTGGCCCGTGCGGCGGGCCTGATCACCTTCGGCTCCTCGCCTCTGCACGGCGGCGAACTGCCCGGCCTCGTCACGCCCGAACTCGCCGAGTTCATCCGCCCGGGGGCCTCGCCGGGCACCGCCTGTCTCCTCGCTGCGGCCTCCTGCCCGAGCCTGGACGTGGTACTGCTGTCTGCTGGCACCGCCCCTCATTGGGCCGCCGCAAAGGCCACCGTTGCCGCCCCGCTCGATCCGGGCCACCTCAGGAAGGTCACCGATGTACTCGCCCAAGGATGAGACCACCAGGGCACGCATGGAGGACGCCCTGGCCCACGCCGCTGCCCACCTCGCCGCCACGACGACGGGGCCGCCTGCCTGGGGCTGGCTCGGCCGCACCATCGGCAGTCGCACCGGGGGCGGCCACTGGCTCCGAGTCCACTGCGGCGAGGCAGCCAAGACCCCCGCCACCCGGAACGAGGGGATCGCCCTCGCCGAGGAACGGGTGTCCGACAAGGTCTCCCGCCCTCACCTCCACGACCTGTACCGCTGGGACGGCGGCGAGTACGTCTTCGAAGCGGAACTGATCGACTACATCGCCCAGCCCGTCATCTCGCCGGAAACTCCCGACCTCACCGAGGATCCGGGGCTGCCGGACTCCTGGTGGACGACCCTGCGGGAGAGTCTGGACGCCCTCAGCGCCGCCGAACCGCCCCGCGAGGTCATCCGCCAGTCCTGGGCTGACCGGGTGTTCCCCGAGTTCCTGGGGATCCCCGCCCCGGCCATCACCGAACGGGTCACCGGACACGCAGACCTTCAGTGGGCCAACCTCACCCATGACCCGCTCGTCATCCTGGACTGGGAGCGGTGGGGCGCCGTCCCCGTCGGCTACGACCCGGCGATGCTCTACGTCAACAGCCTCCGCGTCCCCGCCGTCGCCGACCGCATCCGTGCCGAGTTCGCCCACGTACTCGACACGCCCGCCGGCCGGATCGGCGAACAGATCGCCCTCGCCGAGATGCTTCAGGCCGTGGGGCGCGGCTGGTACGTCGAGCTGGCGCCGCTCTTGCGCCGACGCGCGGAACACCTGACGGGGGTCCGTCCTCCAGTCCCGTCCCCCGCCCATCCGACCGACTGATCGGCGCCTCCTGCACGAGCCCCAGCGCACCCCCTCCGCGCTGGGGCTCGCGTGCGTCAACTCCCGTCCCGTCTTTGGCGTTTGACGATGACTGCCGCACCTGGCATCGCGGTCGGCCGGAGCGGCTTTGGCCGGTGTCCTGTTCGGGTTGGGGTCGGGCATGTTCAGGGGGCCGTACGCTGTCCGGCAACTCGGGCAGGCTTTGATCCTGCCCGGAATTTGAACGAGTGGCCCCCTGGACTTGCCCGACGCGGGCCCCGAGCCGAACAGGTGGGTAAAGCCGTGGAGGCCGGCCGCCCCGGCCACTGCTGGTTTAGCGGCGATCCACGGTGACCTGTGCGGGCTTGGGGTGCGTCCCGTTCCTGTTGGCCGTGCTTGCCGTGGGGTAGCGGGTCGGGGTTCTTCCGGGGTCTGGCTCGACCGCTTCTCGGGCTTTTGCGGCGCGAGTGGGCGGGGGCCGTCGCGGGCGGTGGCGGAGACATGGAGCCAGCGGCGGCCTGGGGCCGCCGCGCCGCGCGGCCCGCGCCAGCGGGCCGCCTTGATCCAGTAAAGAAACTTTGGACAGCTCATCCCTTCGGCCGCTTCGGCCGGTAGGTGATGGGCTGTTTTGGCATGTCTGGCACGCTTTCGCCGTAACTCTCCGTTTCACCCTGCCTTGACCTGGTCCGTTCGCGGGATCGCCGGACTTTATCCACAGGCTGCGCCGTGTCTGATGGGCGGCGAAGTTGTCCACAGGTCTTGGGGAGGGGTTGGCGATGGGCGCTCTGAGGGGGTGTCCGCTTTCGCTGGTTGCGTGTGGCCCGCGCCGGAGCGTCCGGTGGCCATGCGCCAGGAAGGCGGGGAATGTGACCCAGGGCACGACACAAAGGGTACTTATCGGGGTGGAGTACATCGAATTTCCACCCGGGCCAGCAAATGGCAGCGCGCAATATATCCGACGATCCCCGGTTAGCCCAACCGGGGATTCTCCGGATCCTTGTCCTCACCGACCCGCGTGCGGCCGGCACCCGAAGGAGAGGAGGAATGGGATGCATATCACCGGTGCGACTGTCACACGGGAGCCGATTTTTTCACCCGCCGAAACGTGGGCGACGCTTAGCACGCGATCCGTGATTTCCGAATTCACGGATTCTCCGGAGTCTTGGATCAGGGCTGCGCACGACCGTGTGGAGGTGGGACCGATGGCATGCAGCGATACCGGTGGCGTCGCACCCTTCTCGGCGGCCCGCCAGGCGGTACGGGGCACTTGCACGACCACCCGGGGGGCGGGATTCCGGGATGTATCTTCTGAGCTCATCCCGCCTGACGGGCACTCATCTAGCGGCGCAGCGCCGCTTCATGGCCCATTGAGCCAAGGGCGGATGAACGGCCCGCCTGAACGATCGGTGGTGCAGGCACGCGAGGATGACGGGCTGAACGGGGGCAGCATGGCAGGGCAGATTTCGAAGCGGGGGAATGTGAAGTCGATGGGTACGCAGGGGGATTCAGCTCAGGCCATGGTCGCGGAGATGCTGGCGACGGTCAGGCGGATGCGCCTGGAAGCCGCGGTGCTCATCGACGACGTGGCGGAACTGCGGCGTACCGCTATTCCCGCTCCGCAGCCTGCCGCTCGGCCTTGAGTTCGGCGACTTCCCGCTTTAGCTGCTGATGGTCCGCACTCAGCGCGCGGATCTCGTCCCTCAGCGACCGAAGGATCTCGGTAAGGGCCTCGGTGGGAATCACCTCACCGCTGGGAACCCCTACCGGGGCCTCGCTTCGCTTGGATGCCAGGTACCAAGCGGGGGCCTCGTAGTCGGCGGGGATGTCGTGGGCCAGTTCCGGAGCGTCGGCAACGAAACTGCCGCGCCCCTGGACGGTGTAGACGAGTCCCTCATCACGCAGGACGTTCACGGCGCTGCGGGCGGTCATGCTCGCGATGCCGAAGCGGTCTTGCAGCTCGCGATACGAGGGGAGCTGTTCGCCCGGCTTGAACCGGCCTGCCTTGATCTCGCGCCGGAGCTCGTCGGCTGCGTGCTGATACGGCGGCCGACGATCGGGCTTGGCAGTGCGGGCAGGGGTCATGCCTCCAGGGTAGCCACCTCTAGCACGCCTAGCACACCGGACTGACATTTCCGGCACCACTCCTGGCCCCATCGACCCCCATCTGCACATCCAACCCATCAGACGCACTTGACACTGCTAGCAGTGCTATGCATCAATGGTTTCAGCGCCGCACCTCAGCGGCCACGACGAAAGGTTTGATCACCCATGGCCAGGACCACTCTCCGCGTGCACGTGCTCGACACCACGAACGTCATGACCGGTACGCCGCCGGTGCCGAAGTGGAAGAACCAGGAGACCGGCGAGCGTGCGGTGGACCGGGAGACCGGTGAGCCGCTGTTCACGCTGACGCTCTTCCTGATGGAGGACGAGCGCGCCGAGACGATGAAGGTGACCGTCCCGCGCTCGGGTCTGCCGAACGGTCTGCACCCGGGCCGGTTCGTCCGTCCGGTCAACCTCTTCGCGACCCCGTGGGCGCGGATCTTCAACGACCAGCTCCAGGACGGCGTGGCCTACCGCTGCGAGGCCCTGACGCTGGCCGACGCCCCGGCGATCCCGGAGAACATCGCCGCGTGAACCGACCCGACCGCAACGGCGGCTACCGCTTCCCCCGCTCCCCGTGGCGTTGGTGGCCGCCGTTGTGGTCCAGGCGGGATCTCCCCGCCCCGCAGGAATCCCGTCTCTGCTGAAGGAAGTTACTGATGGAAGAAATGAACGAAGCCTCACGCTGGCTCAGCGCCGTGATGGGGCTCGGGCTCGGGCTGATCGCCCTGTGGACCGTGGTGTGGGTGGTCCGCTACCTCAAGGCGTCCCCGATGATGCGGGTCAGTATCCGGCAGGCGGTGCGTATTCGCCGGGGCTGGAGGCGCCTGGCGCAGATGGCCGGACTGTCCGTCACGGACAAGATGCCCACCCTTATGGCCGAACTCGCGAACACGGACGGCACCAAGCAGCACAAGCCCCGGGTGCTGACCCCGGCGCTGAAGGTCACGCCGGACGAGTTCGGTGTGATGGCGTGGGCGAACTGCCTGCCGAAGGTGAGCCTGGTCGAGTTCCAGAAGGCGGCCCCCTACCTCGCGGACGCCTGGGGCATGACCCGTGTCTCCGCCCTGCCCGGGGACAAGCCGGGACAGGTTCTGATCCGTGGCGTCCGCGTGGACCCGCTGATCACCGGGACTGAACACGTACCCACCGGCCGCCCGCCGAAGGAACTTGCCCGGTGGGAACTGGGCGTGGATGAGTTCGGCATGCCCGTGTCGGTCTCACTCAAGGACGTGCCCGGGGTCACGGTCGGCGGCCTGCCCGGCTTCGGGAAGACCTCTCTGACCCACCGGCTCATCTGCGACTGGGCGCCCTCGCCGGCCATCCAGTTCGTCACCCTCGACGGCAAGGTGACCCATGCCCGGGAAGGCGACTACGCCGAACTCGTCCAGCGCATGTTCGCCTTCGCCGGTGACGACCTTGAGTCGGCGAACAAGCAGCTTAAGCGTCTCGTTCAGCTGCGCCGTGCCCGCTCGGCGTGCATGACCAGCGTCCTGGGCGTGAAGAACATGTGGCACGTCGGCCCCTCGCAGAAGTGGCCGCTGATCGTCGTCAACATTGACGAGGCCCACACCTACTTCCGCGACCACAAGGGATCCGACCCCGCGACCAAGCGCCTGGCCGCCCTCGCTGCGGAGAACGCCCGGCTGGCGGAAGACCTCGTCAAGAAGGGCCGCGCGTTCGGCATCCTGACGATCCTCACCACGCAGAAGACCACCGGGGATGCGATCCCCACCTTCATCCGGGACGTGTGCCCCGTCGGTCTGTCCTTCGCGCAGAAGACCGCCGAAGCCGCGGTGGCCGCCCTCGGCGAGGACATCCGCCAGTGGCCCGACGCCAACCCCATCAACCTCCAGGATCCCGCCTATGTCGGCGTGGCGGTCATGTCCGCGCAGGGGCGTCCCGGCTTCGTCCGTATCCGCACCCCCTACGTCCCCGACGAATACGCCGGTGACATCGCCGCCAAGACCGCGCACCTGGTACGCGACCCCTTCAAGCTCCTGGAAACCCTCACCGGCCGCACAGTCGAAGACCTCGCCCAGCACGGCGACGACGAGGACGGCCCGGAACTGATGGCGGCCTGACATGGGCAACAACATCGCCATCTACATCGACGCCGTTCGCTCGTGCATCGCTCGCGAAGACATCGATAGGGCCATACGAATCGCTACCGCCGTCTACCCCCTCGCCGATATCCACGAACGCCGAGTCCTGGCGTTCTCCCTCGGCCGCCATATCACCCGCCTGCCCGGCCGTGGCGTCAATAACTGACCACTGCCACCGGCTCCAACTCCCCTTGAAAGGAGGTGAAAACCCTCATGTCAGAAGACCGGATGACACAGCGCACCGTGACCGTGGTCATGGCGGTCATCGCCCTGCTGGCCTTTGTGTTCTCCTTCGGCAACGTCTGGAGCCTGGCCCTGCGCCTGGGCATCCCCGACCCGATCGCACCCCTGATCGCCCCGATGGTGGACCTGTCCGTCCTCGGCCTCCTCGTCGCCCTGCGCTACCTCTCCCTGCGCGGCGTACCCGCCGAAGACCTCACCGCGGCAACGCGCCTGATGCACGCCTCCGGCTTCTTCACCCTCGCTCTCAACGTCGCCGAACCGATCATCGCCGGGCACTACGGCCGCGCCTGCGTGGACGCTGTGGCTCCCCTGCTCCTCCTCGGCTGGGGCGCTGTCGGCCCCGCCCTCCTGCGCCACTTCCACGCCGTCGCCATCCCGGCCCCCGTACCGGTCTCGGCTGTGCTCCCGGCTCCGGCCCCCGAGCCCACCCCGGAACCGGTGCCGCAGGACATCACGGCCGAAGCCACGCCCGAGCCCGCCCCGGAGCCTGACCCCGCCCCGGAGCCGGTCTCTGAACCAGCGGCACCCCCGGCCCTCGCCCCGGCGGCTCTTGCTCCTGCTCCGGCTCCGGTGGTCCAGGTGCCTCCGGCCCTGTTGGACGCCGCCCGTGAGATCGCCGATGCCCACCACACGGCACACGGTCAGGCGATCACCGTGCCCCAGCTCAAGGCTCGTCTCGGCGTTGGCCTCCCGCTGGCCACCGCCGCACATGCCGCGCTGACGGCCTGACCCACCCTCCGCCGGCCTTCCGTCTCTCCCCTCCTGGCCCCTGGGCCTGGTCCTCCATGCCCTCGGGCAGCACCACACCCATCTTGTGGTGCTGCCCGGGGCCCCCTCCACCAGCGGAAAGGATCCTCCTGCCGATGCCCCGCAACCTCGACCTGCGGCACGTGATCAGCCCCGCTGTCCGGGACCTGATCGAACTGGCCAACCTCGAAGACTTCGACCGCGCCCGCGATCAGATCACCCGCCTGCGCGGCTGCACCCGCCCCGTCAACCTCGTCGGCCACACCCACACCCGCAACGCCACCACCGGCGAAACGATCCGCTCGTACTCGACCGACCACGAATCCACCGGGCGCCTCCTGACCACCTGCGGAAACCGCCGCGCCTCCCGCTGCCCCGCCTGCTCCCGCACCTACGCCGCCGACACCTTCCACCTCGTCCGCGCCGGACTCTGCGGCGGCAAGGACGTCCCCGAATCCGTCCGCACGCACCCCCGCGTCTTCCTCACCCTCACCGCCCCCTCCTTCGGCCCCGTCCACAACCGCCCCACCAACAAGGACGGCAAGCCCCGCGCCTGCCGCTGCGGCAACCACCACCCGGAGGACGCCCCCGAACTCGGCACGCCCCTGGCCCCCAAGACGTACGACTACACCGGCGCCGTGCTCTGGAACGCCCACGCCGGAGCCCTCTGGGCACGCTTCACGCTCAACCTCCGCCGGGCCCTGGCCGCCCACTTCGGCATCACCCAGAAGGAGATGAAGGCCGCCCTGCGGGTCTCCTTCGCCAAGGTCGCTGAGTACCAAAAGCGCGGCCTGGTCCACTTCCACGCCGTCGTCCGCATCGACGGGCCCGACGGCCACACCAGCGCCCCGCCACCCTGGGCGACCGTGGACGACCTCACCCACGCCATCCGCACCGCCGTACCCCGCACCGCCCTCACCGTCACCTCCGACACCGTCGGAGACCACGAGATCCGCTGGGGCGCCATGCTCGACGTACGGGAGATCACCGCGCTGGGGGACGGCGAACTCACCGACGCGGCCGTGGCTGGGTACGTCGCCAAGTACGCCACCAAGAGCGCCGAGGAATCCGGCACCGTGGACCGCTCCTTGGTCTGCCGGACCTGTTCCGGTCGGGGGACTGTCGGGGGCCGGGTCAAGGATCTCTGCCCCGACTGCGAAGGCACCCGTCAGGCCGAACCCTTGCGGGACCTGCCCGTGCACCGGCACGTCCGGCAGATGATCCGCACCGCCTGGGACCTCGGCGGCCTGCCTGAATTCGCAGACCTCAAGCTCTGCAAGTGGGCCCACATGCTCGGCTTCCGCGGCCACTTCTCCACCAAGTCCCGCGCCTACTCCACCACCCTCGGAGCCCTCCGCGACGTCCGCCGCGCCTGGCGCCTCGCCCAGGCCGATGCCGCCCGTGCCCGCGCCGGCCACCCCGCGCCCGGCCCGGACACCGTGCTCGTCACCGAGTCCTCCTGGGCCTACCTCGCCTCCGGCTACCGCCCCGGCGAAGAACTCCTCGCCGCCCAGACCCGCCACGACATCAACCAGACCCGTGCCGACAAGGAACGGGCCAAGACCGAAGGGGAGGTCTGGCAGTGACCGCCGCACCGACCACCCGCATGCTGACCATGGTCGAAGCACTGGCCGAGCTGCGCATGTCTCGGGCCGCCTTCTACCGGCTCCGCGCTCGCGGGAATGCGCCCCGCTGCCTCAAGCTCCCCAACGGGCAGATCCGCATCCGCCGGGCCGACCTCGACGCGTGGTTCGAAGGCTGCGAGGTGCCCGCGTGCTGACGTACGACGTACAGATCTGGGGCATCCGCAAGCGCCCCGACCGCGCTGCGGCCTACCAACTCCGCTGGCGGGTCGGCATTCAGCCGTTCTCGAAGAGCTACAAGATCAAGGCTCAGGCGGACGGCCGACGCTCCGAGCTGCTGGCCGCGCTCCGCAAGCGCGAACAGTTCGACACCGAGACCGGCCTGCCGGCCTCGGAGGTGCAGGCGGCCCAGTCCCCCACCTGGTTCGCACACGCCCGGGAGTACGTGGCGATGAAGTGGCCGAACGCCTCGGCCAAGCACCGCGCGAGCATCGCGGACGCCCTCGCCACGGTCACCCCGCGCCTGGTGAAGGACAACCGCGGCGCCCCCGCTCCCCGGGTTCTGCGGACCGCCCTCTACTCCTGGGCCTTCCGCCTCGTCCTCGACCAGGACGGCGAACTCGTGGCCCGCATCGATGCCGAGGAAGCACCCGAAGCCATCGTGGCGGCCCTCGACTGGATCGGCCGGAAGTCCGTGGACATCTCGGCCCTGAACACACCGACGGTCGTACGGTCCGCCCTGGACGCGCTGGCCCGCAAGATGGACGGGACTGCTGCGGCGGACAACACGGTGAACCGCAAGGTGCCCGTGTTCAGCAACTGCCTGCGCTACGCCGTCGAGCTGAACCGCCTGTCCTCCCTGCCCCTGACCAAGGTGGACTGGACGGCACCCGAGACGGACGACGAGATCGACTTCCGATACGTCCCCGGCCCGGCCCTGGCCCGCAGGCTCATCAACGCCATGGGCGAGCGGGGAGACCGCGGCCGCCACCTCAAGGCGTTCTTCGGGTGCCTCTACTACGCGGCCACCCGCCCCGGCGAAGCCGTGAGCCTGCGCGAATCGGACTTCACCCTGCCCGAGGAAGGCTGGGGCCAAGTCGTTCTCTCGTCCAGTTCCCCGCGCGTCGGATCCGGCTGGACCGATTCGGGGGAGTCCTACGACTCCCGGGGCCTCAAGAAGCGCGCCCGGAAGGCCACCCGCGAGGTACCGATCCCGCCCGTCCTGGTCCGTCTGATCCGCGCCCACATCGCGGAGTTCGGCACGGCCGAGGACGGCCGACTCTTCCGAGCGGCCCTTGGCGGCAGCCTGCTCAGCAAGGAGTACGGCGACATCTGGAAGGCCGCTCGCCTCGCCGTCCTCACCCCGCACGAAATCAAGACTCCTCTCGCAAAGGTGCCCTACGGCCTCCGGGCCGCCGGCGTCTCCCTGTGGCTGGAGTCGGGGGTCTCCCCGGCCGAGGTCGCCCGCCGCGCCGGCCACAGCATCGCCGTACTGTTCCGCTTCTACGCCAAGGCAATCCGCCGCAACCAGCACCACGCGAACCAGCAGATCGAACGGGCCCTCAACGACTCCGACTGCTCCGAAAACGCGTAGACCGACCTCCAGGGCTTGTCCGATGGGTTGCGCGTGAGACCCGCCGGACAGGCCCTGGCATCAACGCGGCCGAGCGATCACGCCTCGCTCAGAACAGGTACTGCGACCGCCAGCTGGCCACCGTCTGACGCCCCTTGCGAACCCCGTCCCCGTCCGCGTCCACAAGGCATACGTACTTGCCCCTGAACATGTACAGGTCTCCCGGACTGCGCAGGTCCACGAAGCACGCGTTGATGTTGCTGTCGAACGGGTACGCGGGCCGCCATTCGGCGATGCTGGTCGGGCCCCAGCGCAGCTTGTCGCCCCCGGAGTCCACCTCGGCGACTTCGCTGCCCTTGAACAGATACAGGTCACCCGGGCTGCGCTGAGAGACGAAGCACGCCTCGATCTGAAGTTCCCCCGCTGTGCGGGAGTGGCTGACTAGCTGGTCATGGCGGGTTGACGTGGTTTCAGGTTCACTTGTTCGGTCGCTGCCTGGTTGG
>NZ_JBIVFO010000050.1:0-51545 GCF_044748225.1 Streptomyces sp. NPDC090021
TCGTCATCCGTCAGAACCACGTCGACCGTCGGTCGACCCATGCGTGCCATGAGCCCAGCATACTTCTATAGCTTTTCTAAGACTCAGGACACTAGGACATTCGGCTCGTGCGCCGAGGGTGCGTGCCGGGCGTCGCGACGCCGCGGGGCAACTCAATACAGGCCCTAGATCGAGCCGACGACCTTGCGGGGAGTCACCCGCACGACGACGCGCGGGGCGTCGTCGACGGAGGCGGGGTTGAAGTCCCGGTAGTCCTTGCCCGTGTACTTCCGCGAGAGCTCGTTGATCAGCTCCTGGCCGCCCTCCGTGCTCAGTTCGGCCGTGCCCCGCACCTCGGCGTAGGTGTACGGCGCGTCGGGCGGGTTGATCATCACGGTGATGCGCGGGTCCCGGCGCAGGTTCTGTTCCTTCCTGCGCCCCTCGGTGGTGGAGATGAGCAGGGCGTCGCCGTCGCGCATGATCCAGGTCACGGACAGTTGCGGGCTGCCGTCGGGCTGGATGGTCGCCACCGTCGCGAACATGGGAGCGTCGTCGATGAGGCGCTTCAGATCATCGGAGAGTTCAGCAGACACGGGTGCAAGCCTTTCCGGAAGGGCGGTCCCGTACCCGTGGTACGGAACCCGACAACATCTGACCCTGTGTCACCATAGCCCCGCCGCGGCACCACTGAACGTGACGGCGCGACTCCCGAGGGCGGATGTGGCGGATCAAAGCCGCCCGGCTGCCTCCGGGCCCGGCCCGGGCGGCGGCGCGGGCGGCCGGCGTGGGCCCGTGGTGCACCTCAAGGAGCTGCGGCTCTCGGGGCTCGGGCAGAACCCGGCCGCCCCACGAACGTCCTCGTGCGCCTGGCCGCGCATCCGGCCGGCCGCCACGGGTCGACGCTGCGCGCGGGGCCGTGGCCCGGCGCGGTGACCGAGGCCCCGCACTCCGCGGCCCCGGATGGACCGCGTCCTCGCCGAGGCCGGCCTGTGACGTCCCGCCCTCAGGGGCTGCCGCGTTCCGGCAATGCCGTGCCGCAGCCGGTGCAGTAGCGGGCGTCCGCCTCGATCGCGTGCCGGTGGCACCGGACGCACACCAGGTGCAGCGCGCACGGCTCCGGCGGGGCGGCCGGGGTGCTCCGTCCGATGCTCATTCCGCGGCGCCTGTTGTGCACGGTCAGTACCAGGAGCCCCTCGGGGCCGGCCAGCAGCGCCCGGGAGGTGCCGCGCGGCAGCAGACCGAGGAAGCCGGGCGACAGCCGGGACGACGTGCCGTCCAGGGTGAGGGTGCCACCGCCCCCGACGACGACCAGCATCACGTCGACCTCGTCCTCGACGTACGCCGCCCCGCCCGTCCCGGGCAGGTGGCGCACCAGGTTGGCGTCCAGTTGCCGGTCGGCGGCCTCCAGCCGCCACAGAGCGCCGCTCTCCCCCTGTGCCACCGCCGCGACCAGTCCCGCGACGGTGACGAACTCCGCCTCCCGCACAGCCTGCTTATCCTTCGCACCGAGCCGAACCGCAATGCCCCGCACTGCGCCACACCACCCTCATGATCTCCCACTCGTCACCCCGGCGGCGAGCAGGAAGCCCACAACATCCGCGGGCTCCGGCTGTCGGCTCGGTGCGGTGAGCGCAGCATCCAGCGGGACGGTCATGAGCGCGGGGCGCTCCGCAGGCGGGCCGGCGCGCGGCGGGAGCGGCCCGGTGCGGGCGCGGTGCCGGCAGGCCGCCGAGGACCGCGGCGGGCAACCGCCGCCGGTTTCACGGCGGGAGTGGGCGGCTTACTGGCTGCCGAGGGCCATCCACCGCTCGGGCGCCTCCAGCGGGGCGAAGCCGAACTTGGCGTAGATCTCGTGCGCGTCCGCGGTGGCCAGCAGGACGCGGCGCAGGTTGTACGGGGAGAGATGGTCGCGCACCGCGGCGACGAGCGCGGTTCCCAGTCCCTTGCCGCGCACCTCCCGGGAGATGTAGACGTCGCACAGCCAGGCGAAGTCGGCCCGGTCGGTCACCACGCGGGCATAGCCGACCTGGCGGCCGGACGCCCGTTCGTAGACGCCGAAGTTCAGGGAACCGGCGATGGCCCGGTCCTGCTTCTCCCGGGACCGGTCGTGGGCCCAGTACGCGTCTTCCGACAGCCACTTGTGGACCAGGGCGGGATCGATCCGCGCGGAGTCGGCGGATATCTCGTATTCAGCGGGAAGAACGGTGGTCATGACGGCATCCAAGCAGGTGCGGCCGCTCCCCCACCGCTGATTTTCGCGACGCCGCCCGATCCTTCGCATGATCGTCGCACTGGAGCGACGTGCGAGGATCCCTCTCATGGATCATGGAACCGGCTGGACGTACGCAGCGGGGGGAACGCCCGCAGCCGGGCCCGAGGACGCACTGCGCCTGGTGCGCGGCGCCGTCCGTGGCGAGCCGGGCGGGCGGGTCGAGACCCTGCTCGCCACGTGCACGATGTGCGGTGCCGAGGAGGACGAGTTCGAGGTCGCCGCGGGCGAGTGCTTCTGCGTGGGTTGCTGCATACCGCTCGGGATCACGGACGGGGACGTGCGCTCCGGCGCCCGCCGGTGGCGGCTGGAGCCGACCGGCACACCGTTGCCGCCCTCGTCGCCGGGCCCGGGACTCGAACCGGGGGACCTGCCCCGCTGCCCCGCGGGACACGACGTCTTCCAGGTCGCGGTCGCGCTCTCGTTCACCGCGGAGGGGGAGGTGCGGGGTCTCTCGGTCGGCCTGAGGTGCCCGGTGGACGGCGCGCTGTGTCTCTATGTCGACGACGCGCGCGTGGTTGCGTACGGGGCGTGACCCGACGCCACGCCGTCGGGGCTCGGGGGCGGGGCATCAGTGCTGCGCGGGGGCGTGCGCCCCGGGACCTTCCCAGGTGAATCCGTCCGGGTCGGTGAAGGCGTCGCAGGTGCTGCCGGGGACGACCCGGTGCGAGCCGGTGCCGTCGGCGGGGACGCCGAGGTCCTTGGCCAGGGCGCGGCGCTTGGAGAGGGCCGGCTTGACGGAACCGGCGCCTCGGGCGGTGAACTCGACGTGCGTGCCGCCGAAGCTCTTCGCCACGCCCAGCCCGTGACCGACGGTCAGGAAGGCGGGCCCATCGAGCGCAGCCGCTCGGCCACGTCGTACACGTTCAGGCGCAGGGCGCGGATGTCGGTGATCAGGTCGCGCCACGGTTCGAATGCCGTGTCGACGTCCTTGCCGGAGGCCCTGATGTAGGCCACGGCGACGCCGTAGCCGAAGTACTCGTTCCTGGCGGGCAGCGGGCGCAGCAGGACGATCTGCTCCAGCAGTGCCGCCGCCCGCCAGTAGGCGTCGGGTGCGTCGGCCGCCAGGGCCGGGGTGTTCACGCGGTGCCGCGCGACGGCGGCGACCAGGCCCGAGTAGTCCAGGACGCCCAGGTCCTGGACCAGGAGTTCCTCCTGCCGGTCCAGGAGCCAGCGGATGTCGATGTGCAGTTCCAAGATCAGGCCGCCCGGCCCGGGCGGGCGGGCGCGGGCGGCCCGCCGAACTCACGGTCGAACGCCTCGGCGATGCCCGGTCGGCCGACGACTTCGCGGAACACGGCGGTCGCCCTGCCCAGAGCGAGCTGGTTCTCCTCCTCGATGGCCAGCTCCGCCAGATAGGCGCGGACGCTCATGCCACGGGCGGCGGCCACCGCGGCGAACCGGTCCCGCGTCGCCGAGTCGATCTTCACAGTCGTGTCTGCCATGCCCCGAGTATGCACCGGTGCATACCTTCGTGAATACGGTACGGAGGATCCCGGCGCCCCGCGTCGGAGACCGGGGCGCCGGGGGTGTCGCTACGGCCGGGGAGCCGGGGCCGCGGCCACCGGGGCCGCGCCCGAGGGGGCCGCGGGGGCGTGGGCGGCCGGGGCGGGGCGGCGGCGGTCGGCGACCACGACGGCGGTCACTCCCAGCACGGCCCACAGGGAGAGGACCAGCGCGGGTCCGGCCGCGCCCGCGCCGTCGAAGAAGGCGACCGAGCGGAGCAGCGAGCTGCCCGCGCCGGGCGGCAGCCACTGGCCGACGAGCCCGGCGGGCTCGGGCAGCAGGTGCGGCGCGCCCGCGGCGCCGGAGAACGGGTTGCCGAGCAGGACCACGAGCAGGACACCGAGGCCGATGCCGGGCTTGCCGAGGAGGGCGTGGAGCCCTGCGACGCCCCCGGCGACGGCCGCGACCGTGAGGGCCAGGCCCCCCGCCTCGGCCCACCAGTTGCCGGTGAGGACGCCCAGCCAGCTGTGGGCGAGGGCGGCGCCGGTCAGACCCACGAGGGTGGCGGCGCCCAGGACCGCGGTGACGGCACGGCCGCCGCGCAGACCGCCGAGGGAGACCAGGGCGCCGGCCGCGACCCCGGCGAGGGCGAGGGGCAGGACGCTCGCGCCGAAGGCGGCTCCGCGGGGGTCGGCGGCGGGTGTGGGCACCACGTCGGTGACGGGCGCGGCCGGAGCTCCGGGCGGTGACTGGGACGCGACGGCCTGCGTCAGCAGTTGCGCCACGACGGGGCTCGCGGCGGACGCGGTGACCAGGTGCGGGCCCTGCGGGGTGACGACGACCGCGCCGTACACCTCGCGGTTGCGGACGGCGGTACGGGCAGCGGCCTCGTCGGCGTACCGGTGGATCTCGAAGGCCCCCTCGCGGGAGGCGAGCCGCTGCTCCAGCGGGACGGCCGCGGCGGCGGGTCCGGCGACGCCGAGGGGCAGGTCGCGCGGGGCCATCCGGGTGGCCGGCCAGGCGAAGGCCCAGAGGGCCAGTGCGGCGAGGAGCGGGACCATGACCATCACGGCCAGGACGCGGCGGGAGGCCGGGACCGTGTGGCCGGAGGCGGGTGTCACTGACATGACGGGTCTCGATTCAAAGAGAAGGATCGTTCGTTTTACGTCCTGGCCCCACTGTGGGACGACCTCCTCGACTTGTCAAGAATGAATGTTCGTTTTAACTTGGGGGCATGGCACGCGTATCCCAGGCGCACCTCGACGCCCGCCGCCGGCAGATCCTCGACGGCGCAACCCGCTGCTTCACGCGCAACGGCTTCCACGCCACGTCCATGCAGGACGTGCTGAAGGAGGCGGACCTGTCCGCCGGAGCCGTCTACCGCTATTTCCGCAGCAAGGACGAACTCATCGTCGCGATCGCCGAGGAGACCTTCCTGTCCATCCGCGGCGCGTTCGAGGCGGCGGCGGAACAGAGCCCGCCGCCCGCCCCGGACCTCCTGATCTCCGAGGTCCTCGGCACGATCCTGGACGTACGGGCCGGGGAGCCCGGGGCCGACCCCCGGGACCTCCCCCGCCTGATGCTCCAGGTCTGGACCGAGACCCTGCGCAACGAGGAACTCGCTGCGCTGCTGCGCCGCGGCTACGAGGAGATCAGCGGGGCCTGGGTGAGGCTCGTGGAGAGCTACCGCGAGGCGGGCATGCTCCACTCCGGCGTCCCCACCGCACACATCGCGCGCACCCTCATCGCGACGACCCAGGGATACGTCACCCAGCAGGCGCTGTTCGGCGGGATCGACCCCGCCATACTCCGCGACGGCCTGCGCGGTCTGATGTCCATGACGGACGGCCCACCGGCAGGACGGTGAAACGGGACCGGGCCCTGTCGCCGTCGGCTGCGTACTGCTCAGGTCGCAGAGCAGGGGCCGGAGATCATCACCCCCCTCAGTGGATCTGGGCCGTGGCCGCGGTGACGAAGGCGTCGAGGGTGTCCTGCAGGTCCCGCTCGCGGTCGGCCAGTTCCGTTCGGGTGGGGGCCGCACGGAGCGGGCCGATGGCGTCGAAGGCCGCGGCGGCGAGGGCGACGAGCGTGGCATCGGCGGCGAGGAGCCGGACGTGGAAATGTGCGTTCTCCGTGGCCGCGCCGAGACGGTCGCACTCCGCGAAGGCCTCCCGCGCCTGGGGGCCGTCGGGGGCCTCCTGGAGCCGCTACCACAGGGTGACGGTGGCCCGTTTCGGCGCGGTGACCGATCCGGCGTAGGCGCTGTACGTCGTCAGGCGCTCCTGCCGCAGCTGCTGGGCCCGGGTGAAGACCTCCGCCTGCGCACTCGCGCGGCGCTGGACGGTCGGGGTGATGAGGGAACCCAACAGGGTTCCGGTGACGGCTATCAGGCTGGCGAACACGGCTTCCATGTCCGCATCTCACCACGCCGGGCGGCACCTGCCCGTCCGTGCTACCGCTTCAGGTAGGCCAGGACGGCCAGCACGCGCCGGTTGTCGTCCGCGGACGGTTCGATCCGCAGCTTGGTGAAGATGGCCGCGGTGTGCTTGGCGACCGCGCTCTCGCTGATGAACAGGGTCTGTGCCACGGCCGCGTTGGAGCGCCCCTCGGCCATGAGGCGCAGGACGTCCAGCTCGCGCGGTGTCAGTCCCGCCGTGGTGCCCCGGGCGTCGCCGCGGGCCAGCAGGCGTGCGATGACCTGCGGGTCCATCACCGTACCGCCCGCCGCCACGGTGCGTACCGCGTCGACGAACTGGGTGGTGTGCGTGACCCGGTCCTTCAGGAGGTAGCCGATGGCTCCCTGGCCCCCGGCGAGGAGTTCGTGGGCGTAGAGCTGGTCCACGTACTGGGACAGTACGAGGACGGGCAGGGCCGGGCGGGACCGGCGCGCCGCCAGGGCCGCCTGGAGCCCCTCGTCGGTGAAGGTGGGCGGCAGCCTGATGTCGACGACGGCCACGTCCGGCTCCTCCTCGATGAGCGTTCTGAGCAGGGCCGGGCCGTTGTCGACGGCGGCGATCACGTCGAAGCCGTGGTCCTGGAGGGTGCGCGTCAGCCCGTCCCGGAGGAGGAAGAGGTCTTCGGCAAGGACGACGCGCACGGTATCTCCAGGGTCGCGGTGGTCGGGCCGCCCCGCGGGCTGTGCAGGACGAGGGTTCCGTCGAAGGGTTCCAGGCGGCGGCGCAGACCCCGCAGTCCGCTTCCGGCGGGGTCCGCCCCGCCGCGGCCGTCGTCGGCGACCGTGACGCGCAGGGCGCCGCCGGTGTGGCTCAGGTGGATGCGGACCTCGGGTGCGCCGGAGTGCTTGGCGGCGTTGGCCAGCAGTTCCGCGACGGCGAAGTAGCCGGCCGATTCCACGGGGGCGGGGAGCCGTCCGGGCAGGGCCGCCGCCACGTGCACGTCGAGGTGGCTGTCGAGGGCGAGCGAGCGCACCGCGTCGCCGAGGCCCCGGTCGGCGAGTACGGGCGGAAGTACGCCGTGGACCAGCTCGCGCAGGTCCTGGAGGGCCCGCTGGGAGGTGGCCCGTACCTCCTGCAGCAGGGCGCGGGCGGCCTGCGGGTCGTGGTCGAGGAGGCGGGTGGCCTCGTCCAGGGTCATGCCCAGGGAGACCAGTCGGGCCTGTGCCCCGTCGTGCAGGTCCCTTTCGATGCGCCGCAGTTCGGCGGCCTGGACGTCGAGGACGTCGGCGCGGGAACCGGCGAGGTGCTCGATGCGGCGGACGAGTTCGGTGGTGTACGGGGCGGCGAGCAGCCGCCTGCTCCAGCGTGCGTGCATCCGCAGGACCCGGGGGGCCAGCCGCAGTCCGGCGGCCGTGAACCCGCAGCCGAGGAGGAGCGCGGCGAGCATCGACGGTGTGGAGTCGACCAGGACGAAGGCGTACCGGTTGCCGTCGCCCAGGAGCCGCCAGACGAAGGGCTGGACGGCTGCGCCGAAGAGCCCGTACTCGACGAGGGCCAGCGGCACGGCGGCGAGCAGCGCGCCGGTCCAGGGCTCCGCCCAGGCCCAGCGCAGGTCGTGCCAGAATCCGGCGTCGCCGAGGATCGCCAGGGTCCGTCGGCGGCGGCCGCCCCTGCCGGCGGGCCGGGGCGGAAGCGGTTGCGGCGGACTGATGACGGTCCCCTCCCCGGTCCCCGTCCCGGACCCGGGTCCGGGTCCGGGTCCGGGTCCGGTGCCGGTGCCGGTGCCGGTGCCGGTGCCGGTGCCGGTGCCGGTGCCGGTGGCAGTCCATGCTGCGGCCCAACGGCGGTAGCGGTCGGACATGCGGCGCAGGGCCGTCGC
The DNA here is from genome assembly GCF_044748225.1 of Streptomyces sp. NPDC090021. Lineage (NCBI taxonomy): Bacteria > Bacillati > Actinomycetota > Actinomycetes > Kitasatosporales > Streptomycetaceae > Streptomyces > Streptomyces sp. NPDC090021. The sequence continues at coordinate 7,970 of NZ_JBIVFO010000050.1, forward strand.
CGCGGGCGGGAGCAGGAGGAAACCGGCGCCGACGGGCAGGAGCAGCAGGGCCCCGATGACGAGGCCGCCTGCGCCGGACACGGCGAACGCGGCCAGGGACAGCAGCTGGCAGCGGCCGAGGTCCACCGCGGCACTCCGGATCCGGGCCGGCACACCCCGGTTGCCGGGCCGCCTGCTCCCCTGCGCCGCCATCCCCACCCGTCGTCCCGTCATGTCAGCGCACCCCGTGCGCCGTTGCGTCGGTGATCCTATCCGGGGCCGACTGCGCGGCCCGGCGGGTGGCGGCGAGCCACGGGAGGGCCGCGGCCAGGCAGGCGGCTCCGAGGATCAGCATGGGCGCGGTCGCCGCGGCCGTCTCGTCCGTCACGTACAGCATGCCGAGGTTGACCAGCGTGTGGAAGCCGCCGGCGAGCAGCAGCCGGTTGCTCCTCACGCCCTCCAGGGCGAGGCCGAGGATGACGGACATGGCGGTGGTGGCGAGCAGGAACCCCGCGGCGTAGGCGGGCTCGTGTGTGAACACCGGTACGTGCCACAGGCCCCAGGCGACGCCGACCAGCGCGGACGCGGTGACGGGACCGAAGCGGGTGCGCAGCAGCGGCTGCAGGTGGCAGCGCCAGCCGATCTCCTCGGCGCAGGCGCCGAGGAGTTGGGCGGCCAGGACCAGGACGACGGGGTGGGCGAAGGCCTGCGGGCCGGTGACGGGGAGCGAGCCGGACGTGAGCAGGGAGCCACCCGCGCACAGGGCGATGATGAGGACGGGGGTGAGCAGGAGAGCCGCCCGGCGAGCGGCCGTGCCTCCGGTCCGTTCACGGGTGGGCAGGGTGCCGGCGAGCCGGTCCCTGATCCGGCCGGGCCACAGCAGCGCCACGGCGGCCACGGCGACGGCGGGCCCGGACTGGGTCAGTTGCACCACCTCGGGCGGGATACCGGTCGCGGGCTGGACGGCCCCGCACAACCCCGCCGCCACGAAGGCGACGACGAGGAACACCCCGGCTTCCGCCGCCCAGCCGTTCCGCCGCCCGCTCCGCCCTGCCCGCCCTGCCCGCTGTTGCACCTGCTCGGTTCCCGGCATGCGCCCGGCCTCCCCGTGGGTCGATCGGGGCGTGCCTGTCACGCCCCTCATCGATGCTGCCGGTGCGGTTCGGGCCGGTCCTTGCACGTGGGTACCGAAGGGGGTGTATCCAGGTACACCCCCGCTCCGGGCAGCCGGGTCCCCGTGCCCGGCGGGGATCCCGGGGGCCGAGCCAGGCGGCGAGCCGGGCGCCCTCGGCGGGCGGGAGGGTGTCCTGAGCGGTGGTCCAGATCACGCCGCAACGCTGGACGCACCCGCCGACAGGCCGGTGTGTGCCCTGTGGACGCCGTGGGAGGGGGTGACGCGCACGGGCGCGTCACCCCGGGGGGTCACTTCGTCTGGTAGACGCCGAAGACGTCGAGCACCAGGTCGGCGTCCTCATGGCCCTGGTTCCAGAAGTTGATGACGCCGTGGTCGCCGTCGGCCGCCTGGACCAGGTTCGGCACGGTCGTACCGGCGGTCCAGTTCAGGGTGGAGGAGACGGGACGCGCCGCGGCGGGTGCGGCCGGGTCGCCCGGTTCGGGCAGTGCGTCGGGGCTCGGCGCGACCGAGAGGAAGCCGGTGCCGCCGGTCTCGGTGACGGTGGCGTTGAGCACGTACGCCTCGACACCCGCCGGGGTCGCGGCCTCGGGGGTGAACCCCTTCGTGATGTACTCGCGGGCCCGGAACCTGCCGCCGGCCCAGCCGTACTCCTCCACGCGGGTGTCGAGCGTCCGGAAGGGGGTGAAGGGCAGGAAGGCGGCCTTGCTCTCCGTGCTGTAGTAGCCGACGACGTCGACCACCACGTGGGTCGGCGACCAGGCACCGTTGAAGATCTTGATGGTTCCGTCGGAGGCGACCGGCACGATCACTGCGTTGGCCACCGTCTGGCCGGGCACGAAGTTGAGGTTCGACGCGGTCGGTACCGCCCCGGTGCCGGAGTAGGCGGTCAGGTGACCCGGCCCCTGCGGTTCGGTCACCGTGACGTTCAGGGCCACGGCCTTGATGTTCTGCGGTACGCCCTGCAGGCCACCGATCGGGGTCGTGAAGGCGCTGCGGGCGCCGAGCATGCCCTGGGGCGCGCCGACGCCCTCCCGGGTGTCCACGAACCGGGCGGGCGTCATCGAGGCGTACCCGCTGCCCGAGGACCGGGTGAAGTAACCGGTGACGTCGGCGATCAGGTCCACCGCGCTCCAGCCGCCGTTGAAGAGCTCCACGTATCCGTCCTCGCCCACCGGCACGATCACCAGGTTCGGGACGGAGCGGCCGGCCGTGTAGTTCAGGTTGGAGGTGACGGGGCGGTCGTATCCGGCGCCGGGCCAGGCGGTGATGTGGCCGCTGTCGACGGTCTCCGTGACGGTGACGTTGAGGGCGACCGCGGTGGCACCGGCCGGGATGGCGGCGTTCCCGGCCACCTTCACCCGGGCGGTGCCCTGCCCGGGGACCTTGGCCAGGGGCGCGCCGGTGCCGTCGCGGGTGTCGAGGAGCCGGGTCGGGGCGTGCGGGGTGAAGTCGGCGCCCGGGGTGAGGAAGGCACCGCCGTTGGTGGCCTGGACGGCGTTGGCGGCGTCGGTCACCTTCACCTGCACCTGGTACTCGCCGGACTTGTCGTACGTGTGCGAGTGGTGCAGTTCGGCGGTGCCCTGGACGGTGGCCGTGTCGGTCTTCCCGTCGCCCCAGTCGATGACGACGTCGAGCGCGAAGTCGGCGCTCGTGATCAGGGTGGTGAGCTCGATCCCGTGCGCGGTGTAGCTGGTGCCGCTGACGTCCACGGCGAGGCCGGGGTTGGCTCCCGCGTCGAGTGCGGCCTGCTCGGTCGTCGCCGCCTGCCCGGTCGTCGCGGCCCGGGCGGTCTGCGGCGCGGCGGTCTTGGCGTTCTCCCGGGTTTTCCCCTCGGTGGCGGCGGGCAGGGTGGTACGGACCGTGCGGTCCGCGGGGCTGTGGAAGCCCTGGGACGTGGATGCTTCGGTGATCGCCTCGGCCACGCCGGCCGCGACGGGTACGGGATCAGCCGCCTGCGCGGTGCCCGGGATGATGCCGAGACCGGCCGCCACGAAGGCAGCGGTCATTACGAGTCGGTGGTTGCGCACCGGCCCCCCAGTTGTGGTGATGAGCGAAGAGGGGCCACCGTATGGAAGGTTCCGGCCAAGGCTCACGGGCTTCCGGCGCGATTCACTCCATAGGGGCCAACACCCGTCGGTTGTACGGTTTGTGATCGACCGGGGGCCGTGGTCCCGGGGCCGGAGGGCCCGGTCGGCGGGAGGCCCGGGGTCGGCGTAGCGTTCCGGGAAGGCCGACGACGTCGACCGGGCGCAGGGGGTCACCACCCGGTGGTTCGGCATCCTGCTCGACCGGCGGCTGCCGGCCCCGGGCTCGGATCACGGCTGCCGGTTCGCCCTGCACCTGACGGACAAGGGTGGCGAGCCCGTCGGCTATGTCCCCGACAGCCGTCGCCGGGGGCGAAGGGCACCGGCCTGCCGGCCTGCCTGTGACGGCGCGACGCTCAACAGCAAGGGGGCACCTGGCATGGCCGGGGTGGGCGGCGGCGCAGCGGTCGGCTGACGGAGAGGCACTGAACCGCGGGGGTGCGAGAAGGCGAAGGGCCGCCGCCCCCTCGGGGGTGACGGCCCTCACTGCGCGAACGCGCGGCGGGCGGCGGACCGGGTCAGCCCGCCGCTCCGGCGCGACGCATCCGGGCGGCCAGCAGCAGCCCCGCGCCGGCGACGAGCGCGGTACCCGCGCCGCCCGCGATCATCGTCGTGTTGTCGCCCGCGCCGGTGGTGGCGAGGGACGCGCCGTTGCCGCCCTGGGCGGTGACGGCGGAGTTGCCGGAGCCGGAGCCGGAGCCGGTCGACGTACCGCTGCCGGCGCCGTTGCCGCCGGTACCGGAACCGTTGCCCTGCCCCTTGCCGTCCTCGCCCGAGCCGGGCTTCTCCTTGTCCTTGGCCGCCTGGTCCTTGGCGCGGGCCTCGTGCTGGCCCGTCTTCAGGAACTCGGCCCGGTCCGCGGCGGTGCCCGCCAGGGCTGCGCGGCCCGCCTTGACCAGTTCGGGACCGCCACCGTCGATGATCTTGGCGATCGAGACGCGGTTGTCCTGGTCGCGCAGCTCGTGCTGGGTCACCTCCAGGAAGTGACGCAGCTCGGCCGGGGTCGGCGATCCGTTCAGGAGCTTGCTGATCGCCTCGCTGAGGATCGGGCCCTGCCAGCCCTCGTCGATGCGGGCGAGCTCGACACGGTCGTCCGACGCCTGGGCGAGGTACCGGCCCGTCTTCAGGAACGCGATGCGGTCGGCCGGGGTGCCCTGGAGCGCCTTCTTGCCGGCCTCCTTGACCGCGGTGCCGCCCGTGCTGATGATCCTGGAGATCTCGACCTTGTTGTCGTCGTCGCGCAGCTCGTGCTGGGTCACCTCGTAGAAGTGCTGCAGCTGCTCCAGGGTCTCCCCGCCCCGGAAGAGCTTCTCGATGCCTTCCTTCAGGCCGGGCCCGGCATCGTGGGAGAGGCGGAGGATCGCCACCCGGTAGTCGTCGATGCGGATCCTGTGCTGGTCGACCTCGATGAACTTCCTCATGGCCTGCGGGCCGTCGGCGATGGCCTTCCGGCCGGCTTCCTTCATGTACTCGCTGGCCATCGGGTGAGCGATGATCGCGAGGATGGTCTTGCGGTCCTCTTCGGCCGGGTCGGGAACGGACTGGTCCGGCGTGGTCGGAGCCGGCTGGTTGCCGGCGGCCGGAGCGTCCGAACCGGCGGCGAACGCCGGTGACGCGATGAGGACGGCCGGAGCGAGAGCGGCGGTGGTGACCGCTGCGGCAATCCGGGACAACTTCACAGACAAAACCCCCTGGAAACGTTTCTTCGCACCGAAGACGTCCGATCCGCGCAGATGGTTGCCCTGATCCATCATTTTTTATTGCCGTGCCGGTCGGCCGCGGAGTCCTGCCGGCGGCGGGGCGGGCGCGACGGCGGCACTCTGCCGGGGCCGTCTCCTGTACGGCGATTCCGCCCTGGCCGGGCCGGCGCAGGACGCCCTCGATACGGCGACGCCGGTGCACGGGCGCGGGAGGAGCAGGACCGTCCGGCGCGGGGCGAGGCGGCGCGCCGTGCACGCGACCCGCTCCTCAGCAGCCTCCCACCGCATACCCGACGACGCTATGGTCTCCGGCCGGATCGGCGGGGAGCCGGGAGCCCGGGGCCCGGCGCGGACCGGCGGCCTCCCGCGATCAGTCCTCGGACCAGCGCTCCGTGATCAGCGCGGCCTGCTCCTGCAGTGCCGCGGTCAGTTCCTGGGCGGCGGCGGCCGAGGTGGAACGCAGGAGGGCGACGCTGATCTCCCTGGCCAGGTCGGGGCTGGCCAGAGGGCGCACGGCCAGATCGGTCCGGGGATGTCCGAGGGCGAGCCGCGGGACGAGGGCCACGCCCGTTCCCGCCGCCACGAGACCCTGGACCACCGCGTAGTCGTCGGTCCGCAGCGCGTGCAGGGGCTCGTACCCCTCCTGGGCGCACGCCCATGCGAGCACGCGGTCGCACGGGTCGTGGGGATCGGCGGCGCCCACCCACGCGGCGTCCCGCAGTTCGCCGAGGGGAACCCGGTCCAGCGCTGCGCACGGGTGGTCCTCCGGCATGACGAGGAGGAGCGGGTCCGTCAGCAGCGGATGGACCTCGAAGTCCTCGTCGAGGTCGAGGCGGTCGCCGGGCTGTGAGAAGACGAGGGCGGCGTCGAGCTCGCGAGCCTTCAACCCGCGTAGCAGCAGAGGGAGCTCACCTTCGGTGAGCGAGATGTGCACCCCCTGCCGGTGGAGCCGCCTGACCGCGGGCGCCAGCAGCAGGGCGCCCGCGGTGGGGAACGTGCCGATGTGCAGGGTGCGCGCCCCCCGCTCGGCGAGGCCGCGCACCTCCAGCTCGGCCCGGCGCAGCCGCTCGAGCACGGCCTCGGCGTGGGGCAGCAGGGCCTCGCCGAGTTCGGTCAGCGTGGCGCCGCGCGGTCCGCGCTGGACGAGGCGGGCGTCGAAGTGGGCCTCCAGCACGGCGAGGTGGTGCGTGATCGTGGGCTGGCTGTAGTGCAGCGCGCGGCCGGCGGCGGCGAGCGAACCCTCCTGCGCGATGGCCCTCAGTACCTGGAGATGCCTGACGTCGAGCATATAGGCATCTTATGGAGGGGTAACGAAAACTCCATCCTTCTTCGATGGCCCGATGCCTGTCACGCTCCCGGGGTGAACACGAGAACGACCGATCAGCACACCGATCGGCACACTGATCAGCACGCCCCTTCCTCCCAGCTCCGCGCCCCGTATGCCGAGGCGGTGCTGCGCCATGCCGGACGGGACTGGCTGAGACTGAACGTGCCCGGGCACGCCGCGACCCCCGGCTCGGACCTCGCCGGCTTCTTCGGCCCGAGGATTACGGCGCTGGACTTCCCGCCGCTGCTCGACGGCATCGACCTCGGCCGGGACACCCCGCTGGACCGGGCCCTGGGGCTGGCGGCCGAAGCCTGGGGCGCGCGCCGTACGTGGTTCCTGACCAACGGCGCCTCGCAGGGCAACCAGATCGCCTCGATGGTCGCCCCGGCACTGGGACGCACCCTCGTCGTGCAGCGCAGCGTGCACTCCAGCGTCATCGACGGGCTGGTGCTGTCCGGCATGGACGCCGTCTTCGTCCAGCCGTCCGTCGACCCCGAGCAGGGCATCGCCCACGGCGTGACCGCCTCTGACGTGGCGGCGGCGCTCGCGCGGACACCGGACGCGGCCGCCGTGTACATCGTCTCGCCGAGCTACTTCGGTGCGGTCGCAGACGTGCGCGCCATCGCGGACACCGCCCATGCCGCGGGGGTCCCGCTGATCGTCGACGAGGCGTGGGGATCGCACTTCGGCTTCCACCCCGGTCTCCCCGCGCGTGCGCTCTCCTCTGGCGCGGACCTGGCGATCTCCAGTACGCACAAGCTGGCGGGCAGCCTGACGCAGTCGGCGATGCTCCACCTCGCCGAGGGGCACTTCGCGGACCGGCTCGTACCTCTGGTGGACCGCGCCTTCCGGCTCGTCCAGTCCACCAGCGCAAGTGCGCTGCTGACCGCGTCGCTGGATCTCGCCCGCAGGCGGCTCGCCACCGACGCCGACGCCACGGGCGGCTGTGTCGAGGCCGCGGAGAGGGTACGGGGCGCGGTCCGCGCGCTGGGCCGGTTCACGGTGGTGAGCGACGGGTTCCACGCCTTCCCCGACATCGTCGGGGCCGATCCGCTGCGGATCGCGATCGACACCCGTGCCGGGGGCATCACGGGCCACGAAGCCCGGCGCCGGCTCTTCCGCGACCACCAGGTCATGGTCGAGGTGGCGACCGGTGCGGCGATCGTCGCCGTGATCGGCGCGGGGTCCGTCCCGGACACCGACCGCTTCGTCGAGGCCCTGCACGCCCTGCCCTCCCCGCTCACCGACCCGGCCGGCTCCAGTGACAGCGACCGGGGCCCGGAAACGGACACGGACACGGACGGATATGCGGACGCGGACGGATGTCCGGACGCGGACACGGACGAGCTGCGGCTCCCGGACCCCGGCGCCGCGAAGCTCACCGCCCGCGAGGCGTTCCTGAGCCCCGCCCGGGTCGTGTCCGCGGAGGATGCGGTCGGGCGGATCTCCGCGGACACGCTGGCCGCGTACCCGCCGGGCATTCCCAACGTCCTGCCGGGCGAGGTCATCACCGCCGAGGTCGTCCGTTTCCTCCAGCGGACCGCGGCCGCGCCGAACGGCCACGTACGCGGTGCGATCGACCGCGGTGTGACGCACCTGCGTGTCGTCACCTGAGGAATCCGGCGCGGACGGCCCGAGCGCGGGGGTCAGCCCTGGGGAGAGGCCGGTTGGGCGTCCTTGGACAGCGGTACCTCTCCGGTGTTGTCGACATGGCGGGCGGCGACCCAGCCGGCCTTGTCGCGCAGCAGGTACCAGATGCTGTTGCCGTCGATGGTCTGGGCGTGCACCTTGCTGTGTAGACCGACCTCGGCGCCGTGGCTGAGGTTGCCCACGACGGAGGAGTCCGTGCTCGGGTATTGGCGCAGGTTGACGCCGGCGGTGCTGACGACGGTGCCGAACGGCTGGGGCGGACGGGACATCGTGACCTCCAAGGGAACGCCGGAGTGGCGGGACGGAGTCCGGCATGGGACGGGTTGACGGCACCGTAGGTCCCGATGACCGCCGAGGTGTCGGAGGCGTGCGCAGGCGCAGCACGACTGGCCCACGGGCGTCATTCCGATGGTGGTGTCGGTCGGTCGGCTCAGGTCGGGTGAAACGGCGGTCGCCGCACAACGGGTCGGCCCGGGATGTCGAGAAGCGGCCTGCCGCTCCGTCCCCGGAGTGAAGGCGGCCAGAATCGGTCACACCGGCACGGAGGAGATGCACCATGGCCAAGTACCTGCTGCGGGGGGACGGGGACGAGCTCGTGCATCCTCGCCCGCGGGTGCGCCCGGCGGCGCCGTGCGCGGCCGTCGACCGGCCCGGGGGGTCACCCGGCCGGTCGCGTGCCGGGGTCAGCGGCGGGCGGCGAAGACCTTCAGCCATGTGCCGTCCGGCCGCCGGGTGGCCTCGGTGTACCCGTTGCCGTCCGCCTGCGCGGTACACCCCGGCGGCCGCGAGCCCCAGGTCGATGACTTCGGCCGGGAGGAACCGCCCGAACCGGTTGGCGTCCGGGCTCTGCGCCCAGCCCGGTGAGGGGAAGGTCTGGACGGTGCGTCGAGCCGGATCCGGCCCTGTTCGACCTGCTGCATGACGGCAGCGGCGGTGCAGGTCCTGGTGACGCCTCGACGCGGTGCCGCCTGTCGGGCCGCGCGGGGCGGCCGGTGCCGAGATCCGCGACCCGGAAGGGCCGCGCCAGGTCCGGCCGGCGCCGCCCGTGTCGCTGCCGGATCGGTTCATTCGGCGAACGCGCGGCGCAGGGCGGCGACGAGATCGGCGATCTGACGCTGGGACACCGCGGCGGAGAGGATCGCCTGCGAGCCGTGGAAGGTTCCGGCGTACTGGTGCAGCTCGACCGGTACGCCGGCCTGCAGCAGCCTCAGCGCATGGGCGATGCCCTCGTCGCGGTTCGGGTCGAACTCCGCGGTGGCGATGTAGGCGGGCGGCAGGCCGGAGAGGTCCTCGGCGCGGGCCGGAGCGGCGTACGGGGTGGCCGGCCCCGGGCCGAGGTAGTGCCGCCACCCATGGCCGATCTTGGTGCGGTCGAGCCAGGGGGTGTCCGTGAAGTGCCGGGCCGACCACGTCTCCTGACGGTCGTCGAGGCCGGCCTCGTTCAGCAGTTGGAAGCGGATCGGCGGCCCCTGCTCGTCGCGTGCCCGCAGGGCGACCGCGGCTGCGATCGCCGCGCCGGCGCTGTGGCCCCCGACGGCGATCCGGTCGGGGTCCGTACCCAGCCGGGTGGCGTTCTCGGCCGTCCATACCAGTGCGGCGTACGCGTCGTCCAGGGCGGCAGGGAAGCGGTGCTCGGGGGCCGTGCGGTAGCCGACCGAGACCACGACCGCGCCGACGCTGTCGGCGATCCGGGCGGCCCACGGGTGCTCGGTCTCCAGGTCGCCCATGATGAACCCGCCACCGTGCAGCCAGACGACGGCTCCCCGGGCGTGGCGCGGGCGGTAGATCCGTACCGGCACATCGGGGTCGCCGGGGACCGTGCGGTCCTCGACCTCCACGTCCGTGAGGTCCGGCGCGGGGCGCGAGGCGGCCAGCCCGGTGTAGATCCTGCGGGCGGCGGCCGGGTCGGCCCAGTCGGTCCGGGGAAGGAACGGGACGAATGCTTCGAGTTCGGGATCCATGACGACCATCCTCACGGCCGCCGCCTGACGGGTCACCCGCCAACTGTCGTGCGTCCGGGCCCGATCGACCGCCGATCGGCGCTCGTGGCCAGGTGCGTCGTCCGGCGGATCGAGCGGCCGCCCGGGCGGAGTACCCCACCTGACCGGCAGCGCGGAGATGCGCTCATGCCGGGGCGGTGCCGTCCAGGAGGAGGCGCTTCTGGGGCTTGCCCATCGCGTTGCGGGGCACCGCCTCGACGAAGCGGACCTCACGAGGGCGCTTGTGGACCGACAGGTGCGCGGCGACGAAGTCGGTCAGCTCGGAACCGGTGACCTCCTCGGCGACGACGAACGCGACGATCCGCTGGCCGAGGTCGGCGTCGGGGACCCCGACAACGGCGGCCTCCCGCACCCGGGGATGGTCCAGCAGGGCGTTCTCGATCTCGCCCGCGCCGATCCGGTATCCGCCGGACTTGATCAGGTCGGTGGATGCGCGGCCGACGATCCGGTGGACACCGTCCTTGTCGTCGACGGCCGCGATGTCACCCGTACGGAACCAGCCGTCCTCGGTGTACGCGGCCGCGGTGGCCTCGGGCCGTCCCAGGTAGCCGGAGAAGAGCGTGGGGCCGGTCAGCTGGAGTTCACCGATCTCCGCACCGTCCTCGGCGGCGATGCGGGTGGAGATACCGGGGAGCGGGGTACCGACCGTGCCCGGGTGGAGGTCGCCGCCTGCCCGGCCGCTCAGCGTGATCAGCGTCTCCGTCATCCCGTAGCGCTCGACGATACGGTGTCCGCTCGCCCGCTCGATGTCCCGGAAGACGGGCGCGGGCAGCGCGGCGCTGCCCGACACCAGGAGCCGGGCCCCCGACAGGGCGGCCGCGGCCTGCGGCTCGCGGGCGATGCGCGACCACACGGTCGGCACGCCGAAGTACAGGCTGCCGCCTGCGGCGGCGTACGCCTCGGGTGTGGGCCGGCCGGTGTGCACGAGGCGGCTGCCGGTGCGCAGGGCGCCGAGGACGCCGAGGACGAGTCCGTGGACGTGGAACAGCGGCAGTCCGTGGACGAGGGTGTCCTCGGCACTCCACTGCCAGGCCTCGGCGAGGGCGTCCAGGTCGGCGGTGATGGCGGCGCTGCTGAGGACCACGCCCTTCGGGGCGCCCGTGGTGCCGGAGGTGTAGAGGACCAGGGCGGGGTCGTCGGGTGTGCGTGCGGCGGCCGGATTGGGGATCCGGTCCGAGCGGCGGGCGAAGTCGACCTCGATGGGGCGGGCCCCCGAGTCGCGCAGGATGTGCCCGCGCTCGGCCGGACCGGCGTCCGGCGGCAGGGGGACGCACGGCACGCCGGCGAGCAGGGCGCCGACCACGGCGGCCACGGTCTCCAGGGTGGGTGTCGCGGTCACCGCGAACGCCGGCACCCCCGCCTCGGCGAGGTCGGCGGCCACCTGGCGGGCGGCCCCCAGGAGTTCCTCGTAGGAGGCGGTACGGCCGGCGACGGTGACGGCGTCCGCGCGGTCCCCGTGGACGCCGGTGAGGGCGGTCAGCATGGCGGGCGACTCCGTTCGGCGGTGACGGTGAGGATGTGAGGTGCTGGTGCGTGCTGCGGGGTGAGGTGCCCGTCCGGTCAGCCTACGCGGGCACGGACCGGTTCCCGGCACCCTATGATCGGCGGGACTTGACCGTTCGGAGACAGTTCTCGACCTCCTCGACCGCTCGACCGCTCGACCTGATTCTCGATCCCGGGGGTTCATGTGGAAACGGCACGGTTGGCGACGACGATCGCCGCGACGATCACCATCGGCTGGATGAGCGGCCTCTTCTACGGTTTCTCCGTATCCGTGATGCCGGGACTCCGGGTCGCAGCCGACCGCACCGCCATCGAGACGATGCAGCGGATCAACGTGGCGATCCTCAACGGCTGGTTTCTGCTGGGGTACGTCGGCGGGCTCGTCTTCAGCGCGGCCGCGGTCGTCCTCCACGCCGTCGGCAGCGGCGGGCGGGACGCCCTGGCGCCGCTGATCGGCGCGCTCGTCGCGTACCTCGCGGCCATGGTCGTGACGGCCCGGATCAACATTCCGCTGAACAACGCCCTGGAACAGGCCGGGCCCGTCGAGCGGATCGGCGACCCGGCGGCGGTCCGCCGCGCATTCGAAGCGCCGTGGGTACGGGCCAACGCGTGGCGGGCCGTGCTGTGCACGGTCTCCCTCGGCCTCCTCGCCTGGGCGCTGGCCCTGCGCTGACGGACGGAGGCGACGTACGCGACGGGGGCGACGGAGCCGCGGGAGTCGACGGCGGGTGGCGGGGCCGGCGGGGCCCGCCCCGTACCGGACTCGCCCGACACGTCGGCGCCGCGCCAGCTCGATCTCCTCGGCTGCGCCCTGATCGTGTGCTCGCCGGCGGCCCTGACGCTGGCCGTGGAGCGCGGGGACGCCTGGGGCTGGGCGAGCGCCCGTACCCCCGCCTGCTTCGCCGTGGCCGTGGTGGCGGGTGCGCTGTTCCTCGTACGGGAGCGGCGCGCCCGGCACCCGCTGGTCGATCCGAGGCTGTTCCGCAACGTCCGTTACGTCCTGATCACCGGGACGGGCTCGCTCACGAACATGGGCTACGGCGTCACCGTCTTCCTCGCCACGCTCTACCTCCAGGGCGTACGCGGGCTCTCGCCGCTCCTGGCGGGCACGGTGTTCCTGGCCCCGGCCCTGCGCCTATCCGTGCCCGTACGCGATCTCCGGGACGGGGTTGGAACGCCTCCCGCAGGGCAGACGCAGGAGCGCGCCGACGGCGCAGCACCGCTCTGGAGGACACGGACAGCGAGGTGAGAGCCGGATGGACCGCAAGGCGTCCGAAACGGAAACCGAGGGCTCCGGGCCCACGCCCAGGAAGCCCGACCCGACCCCGCGGGACCCCGTGCACGCGCAGCGCGCACCCCGGCAGGTTGAACCGCGGCCCCGTCCCGTGCCCCGCCCACCGTCTTCCGGGAAGCGGCCGGCGATCACCGAGCCGCCCGACTAGGGAGACGAGCCGGACGGTCCACCGTGCGTTGCGGGTCACTCGCGGCGGCCGCATGGTGGGCAGTGCACTCCCCCCACAGGCAAGGAGCACTTCGTCATGAGCAAGGCAAAGGGCAAGGCCAAGCAGATCAAGGGCACGCTCAAGGAGACGGCCGGCGACGCGATGGACGACAGGCGTATGCAGGCGGAAGGCAGTGCCGAGCAGATGGCCGGCAAGGCGGAGGAGATGGCCTCGGAGGCCGCGGGCCGGGCCAAGAAGGGCATGCGCAGGTCCTGACCACCGCTTCCGGCGCACCGCTGCACCTGCCGAGCGGCGGACCGGCTCGTGACCGGCCGAGGAGGGCCGGGACCGTCACACCGACGGTCCCGGCCCTCTCGGCGCCACCGGCTCCCGTTCCTGACCCCCGGCAAACATGGCCGGTACATGGCAGGGCATGGCGGGAACGGAAAGTTCTCCGCTGACGTCTATCGGGCGGCCGTTGGCCGCGGATGCCGCGTCTGATCTCCGGCCCCTCCCCGACGCTCGGGACGCCCCGGCCGCCGCCGCACCGCTGCTCTCTCGGCGTCACCAACCGCCCCTCTTCCCCGAGCCTCCCGCCGGCTCGGCCGGCGCCGAATGGCGGAACGATTCTGCTGCACGGGGCGGCCCTCGTGCTGACCATGGACCCGGCAGGATGGCCCCGTGACCTTCGTATCCGGAACCGGCGGCAGCGCCGCTGCCCCCGCCGCGGGTCGGATCCGTCTGGTGGCGGCCGCCGCGGCCGTGCTGACGGTAGGCGCGGGCCTCGGGCTGCGGGCCGTGGCGGCGGGGAACGTGGCCAAGTACGGCGGGGACGCGCTGTACACCGTCCTGCTGGTGGCCCTGGTCGTGCTGGTCGTACCGCGGTGGACGCCGCTGCGGGCCGCCGGGACCGCCCTGGCGGTGAGCTGGGCCGTCGAGCTCTTCCAGCTCAGTTCGCTGCCCGCGGAGCTGTCCCGCCAGAGCGTGGCCGCCCGCCTGGTACTCGGTTCCACCTTCAACGCACCGGACCTGTTCTGGTACGTGGTCGGCGCGGCGGGCGGCTGGCTGTTCCACACGGTGATGGTGGCGCAGCGACGGCCGTGGGCTCCCACCGGCCGGTGACTCTCCTCACACGGGACAGGGGCCCGGACTGCGGCTGAGGGCTCCCCCGCCGTCGCCCTCGGGCGCGGCGGCGGACGCGCGCGGGAGGACTCCTCGGTGCACCGGGTCCGGTGCACCGATGCCGCCCCACAGCGGTCGGCAGGCCCGCCGCGCGCCTGCCGAGGGTCACTCGCCAGGCCCGCCGGACCGGTCCCGTTCCGGCCGCGGTTCGCGCCGTGGAACCGGCCGATCGGCCGAGGAGGGCTCCCGGACGGATGACCTAGCCTGGATCGGACACGCGATAACGGGGGGCCGAGCGCAAAGGAAGAGCGCGTCCATGGGCATCACCAGCAGTTCCGCTCGCCGTCTCCGGCGGGCGGGCTCCGCGGCCACGGCGGCCGTCCTCGGCATCCTGGCCGTTTCCGGTACCCCGGCCCTCGCCGCCACGGACGGCTCGGCGGACCGGTCCGCGGCCGGGAACCCCGCCGGGGCCGCCGCGTCGGCCGGAAGCCCGGAGACCGCGCGGAGCGCCTCGGGGATCCCGTCGGCGATCTCCCGGCTCGCACAGGGCTCGGGCAGGGACGTCGCGATCACCATCGACGACGGCCCGGACCCCCGCTGGACGCCCCAGGTCCTCGACGTGCTGCGGAAGAACCACGTCAAGGCCACCTTCTGCCTGATCGGGACGAAGGCGCAGAAGTACCCGGAGCTCGTGCGCTCGGTCGCCGCCGACGGACACCGCCTGTGCAACCACTCCGTCGATCACGACGTGACCATGGACCACAAGCCCGTCGCTTACCAGAAGCAGCAGATACTCGAGGGCAAGGCCATGATCGAGAAGGCCGCTCCCGGAGTTCCGGTCGGCTACTACCGGGCCCCGGGAGGCGCCTTCACCCCCGACAGCCGGGCGATCGCCGCGGCGAGCGGGATGCGGCCGCTGGGCTGGAGCGTGGACCCCAAGGACTGGAGCCGCCCGGGCGTGCCCGCGATCATCTCCGCCGTCGAGGACAAGCTGCCCCAGCAGCCCACCGTCCTCTTCCACGACGGGGGCGGGGACCGCAGCGAGACCGTCGCGGCGCTCGAACAGTACCTGCCCTGGCTCACGGCGCAGGGCTACCGCTTCACCTTCCCCGCCCGTACCACCCCGTAGGGGACCGCACAGCGGCACCTCCCGCCACCCGGCCGTCTCGACGTGCCCGCACCGCCTGCGCCACGCGGGAGCGGTCTCCCGCGCGGCCGCGCGCCGCCGCGCGTCGGGCGCCCTGCGCCGGAGGGCGACGGCGACCGGATTCGGTGCCGCGCCCGCGTCGGGCGTCACGGAGTGGGTCTCGACGTGCGGATGCCGTTCCGGTTCGTGCGGCGTGCGCCGACGCAGCGCGGACTCGGCGCCGGGCCGGCGCGCGGCTGCCGTGGTCACGGCGCGGCAGCGTACGCGGCCCGCTCGCCGCCTTCCCCCTGCACGCCCCTCCCCCACCTGGTGGCGAGACCGGACAACCCCCGGTCCGCTGTCCGGCTTTCGCCGGGAAACCCCTCCCGTCACCGGCTGCGGGCGGTCGGCCGGATCAGGAGGCGGCCATGGCCTTGCGCAGGGTGTGCAGGCACGACGAGACGGCCGTGTGGCGGGGCGTGCCGTAGTCGCGCGCCTGCATCCAGGCCGCGTACAGCAGGGACCACAGCACGTTCTGCAGCCACTCGGCGTCCGCCTCCGCGTCGACCGTTCCTTCGGACTGGCCGCGTTCGATGAGGCGGACCAGGACCCGGTCGGAGTCGGTCTCCTCCTCGAAGCCCGCCCAGCTCAGGAACTGCGGGACGTCGAACAGCAGCATGAGCCGGTCCCCCAGCTCGAAGTACTCCAGGCAGAGCCGCTCCAGCGCCTTCGGGGCCGGGCCCTCCTCGACGCGCGCGCGGACGGTCGCCTCGTGCAGCCGCTCCCGTACGTCGGCCCCGAGCGCCGCCACCAGGTCCGAGCGTTCCGCGAAGTAGCGGTGGACGGTCGTGCGTCCGACGCCGGCGGCCTCGGCCACGTCCGCGAGCGACGCACCGTGGTTGGCCGACAGGACGGTGACGGCGGCGTCGAGGATCGCGCGCCGTGTGCGGGCGCGGGTCGCGGTCTCGGTCGTCGTCGCTGCCGCTGCCGCCGTCGCCTCCGCTGCCGTCGCGATGTGGTCATGCTCCATGGACGTACGGTAGCGCGCATCCCGCAATGAAACCGACTTGACCATTATGGAACATCCATGTTCCATTTCCGGTATGGCTGACTCGACACCCCCGCCCCGTACCGCGCTCGACGCACCCCGACTGCGCGTCCTCTGGTCGTTCGCCCGCCCGCACCGCCGCACGCTGGCCGCGGGACTGGCCCTGGCGCTGGCCGGTTCGGCCCTCGGCCTGGCCACGCCCATGATCACCAAGTGGGTGCTGGACGCCCTGAACGACTCCGCCTCCCTCGCCGGCCCCGTGGCGGCCCTGTTCGTCCTCCTCGTCGTCGGCGCCGCCGTGTCCTACCGGCAGTGGTGCCTGCTCGGCACCCTGGGCGAACGCGTCGTACTGGAGGCGCGCGAGTCCATGGTGCGGCGGTTCCTCCGGGCCACCGTGCCCGCGCTCACCCGCCGCCCGACCGGTGAGCTCGTCACCCGCGTCACCTCGGACACCGTCCTGCTCCGCGAGGCGACCGCCCAGTCGTTCGTCGGCCTGGTCAACGGCGCCGTCATGCTGGTGGGCAGCCTGGTCCTGATGGGCGTGCTCGACCTGGTGCTCCTCGGTACGACCGTGGCCGCCGTGGCCGTGACCGGCGCGCTCTTCGCCCTCCTCATGCCGGGCATCGGCAAGGCGCAGCAGCGCGCGCAGGAGCACATCGGCCTGCTCGGCGGCCGTCTGGAGGGCACGCTGCGCGCGATCCGCACCGTGAAGGTGAGCCGCGCCGAGGACCGGGCCGTCGAACGGATCGTGGCCGACGCGCGGTCCGCGGCCGAGTACGGCATCCGGGCGGTACGTCAGGAGGCGCTGGCCTGGACGGTCGCCGGGTCCGGCATCCAGCTGGCCATCATCGCGATCCTCGGCGTCGGGGCCTGGCGGGTCGGGGCCGGGGACCTGGAGGTGTCCAGCCTGATCGCCTTCCTGCTGTACGCGTTCACGCTGATGGAACCGGTCAGCACGCTCAGCCAGAACCTGACCTCCCTGCAGGCCGGGATGGCCGCGGCCGAACGCATCCGGCAGACCGCCGATCTGACGGCGGAGGACGCCGAGCGCCGCCCTCACCGCGGTGCCTCGCCCGCCCGTGCGGCGGACACCGACGACCGGGCGCAGGTGCCCGTGCTCGAACTGCGCGGTGTCAGCGCCGCGTACGGCCCCGAGGCCGGTCATGCCGTCAGCGACGTGCGGCTGGCCATCCCCCGGCGTGGCCACACCGCGATCGTCGGGCCGTCGGGCGCCGGCAAGACCACCCTGTTCTCGCTGGTCCTGCGGTTCCTGGAGCCCGTCGACGGCGAACTGCTCCTGAACGGACGGCCGTACCGCGACCACAGCCATTCCGAGGTACGGGCGCGGCTGGCGTACGTCGAGCAGGACACCCCGGTCGTGCCCGGTACCCTCCGCGACAACCTGCTGCTCGCCCGGCCCGAGGCCACCGAGGAGGAACTGCTGCGCGTACTGCGGGACGTACGGCTGACGGACAAGGTCGACGCCCTCGACGGTGGTCTGGACAGCCCGCTGTCGTCGGCGCACGTGTCCGGTGGCGAACGCCAGCGCATCGCGCTCGCGCGCGCCCTGCTGCGGACCCCCGAGGTCCTGCTGCTGGACGAGGCGACCGCGCAGTTGGACGGTCTGACCGAGGCCGCGGTGCAGGACTGCATCCGCAGCCGTGCGGCGTCGGGTGCGGTGGTGACGGTCGCGCACCGACTGTCGACGGTGGTCGACGCCGATCTGATCGTGGTCATGGAGGCGGGCCGGATCCGCGCCCGCGGCACCCACGAGGAACTGCTGGACTCCGACCCGCTCTACCGCGAGCTGGTGGCGGCCCTGCGCCTGGCCACCACCGCCGGGGCGGAGGTGGCGTAGCCCGGCCGGCCCGGCCGACCCGGCCTCGACGACGGACGGCGGACGGCGGACTGCGGACTGCGGACGGCGGACGGCGGATCGGCCGGGGCCGGCCGCCCGCGCGGTGCGGTGTCAGGCGGGGGTTTCGGGGGCCGGGGTGGCACGGGCGATCAGGAGGGCGACGTCGTCGTGGACTCCCGGGTGGCGCATGGTGTCGAGCAGCAGGTCGCAGGTCTCGTCCAGGGGGCGGCCGGGGTCGTCGAGGGCGTCGAGGAGGACCTTCAGGCGCTCGTCGATCGCATCGTCCCGGGTCTCGACCAGGCCGTCGGTGTAGAGGACGAGCTGATCGCCCGCCGCTACGGGGATGCTGACGGTGCGGAAGGCGACACCACAGCCGCCGAGGGGCGCACCGGTGGGCAGGTCGAGGAGTTCTCGCGTGCCGTCCTGCCGCAGGAGGACCGGAGGCAGGTGCCCGGCCAGGGACAGGTGCCACTGCGCCCCGCACGGGTCGTAGACGGCGTAGACGCAGGTCGCGATGGTTTCGAGGCCCTCGGTGACGTGGTCGAGGTGGTGGAGGACCTGTGCGGGATCGAGGTCGAGGTCGGCCAGGGTGCGGGTGGCGGTGCGCAGTTGGCCCATGCTGGCCGCGGCGGCGACTCCGCTGCCCATGACGTCGCCGACGACGAGGGCGGTCTTGTCCCCGCTCAGCGGGATCACGTCGAACCAGTCGCCGCCGATCTCCATGGTGGCCTGGGCGGGGCGGTAGCGGGTGGCGACCTCCAGACCCGGCCGCCGCGGCGGGGTGTGCGGCAGCAGGCTGCGCTGGAGGGTGAGTGCCGTATGGCGCTGCTCCTCGACCGCCCGGTGCCGCTCGGTGACGTCGACGCTGGCGGTGGCCACGCCCAGTACGGTCCCGTTGGGGGTTTCGAGCCGGTAGAACGAGATCGACCAGGCGTGGTCGTGGTCCGGGTCGGCCGGGGTACGTCCGACGGTGTACTGGTCCACGATGGGGACACCGGTGGCCAGCACCTCGCGCATCGCGGCCTCGAAGGAGGCGTCCACGGCCGGCAGCACCTCGTGGACGTGCCGGCCGATGTGCTCGGCCGCGGGGACCCCGTTGAGGCGTTCCTCCGCAGGGTTGACCGAGACGTATCGGAGGTCGGTGTCGAGCACGCCGAGGCCCACCGGCGACTGCTCCACGAGCCGGGCGGACAGGGCCAGATCCCGTTCGACCTGCCGTACGGTCGCCTGGTCCGCGGCCAGGCCCAGCGCGTAGTACTCCTGCTGGGAGTCCAGCAGCCGCATGTTGCGGAATTCGACCATGCGCGTGCTGCCGTCCTTGTGCCGGACGGGGAAGACGCCGACCCAGCTGACGCCGGTCTCCATGACCTCGGTGAACATGTCCAGTACCACCGGGACGTGCTCCTCGTGGAGCAGGAGCCGGGCCGCGTACTCACCGAGGGCCTCGTCGGCGGTGTAACCGAACAGTTCCTCGGCCTGCGGGCTCCACAGGTCGATCCGGCCGTCGGCGTCGAGGAGAACGGCGGCCACGCGCAGCACGTCGAGCAGGCCGCCGGCCGCGGACGCGGCGGGCCGCGCCTCTCCGGGATCGCCTTGCGAGGGCTCGATCGCTCCCATCTGCGGGCTCTCCTTCCGGCCACTGCGGGCTGCGGCCCTACGCTCCCAGCCATCTCATCGTCCCCCTCCGCGCGACACGCGTGCACGCGGCGCCCCCACCGGACGGCCCACGCACCACCACCCCACGGGTTCGAATGCGTGCGCGAAAACCGGACTTCACCACCCCTGTTGCGGCGAGCCCGACCGTCGACGGAGGTACCGGTGCGGGTGCCCGGGGAGAGAGGGGGCATCATGCCGATGTGCATGAGAACGAGACCCGCCAGGGGTGGCCGCGGTACACGCTCACCGACACGGCACGAGGCCACGCCTGGGGCCACTGCGCAGAGGCGGAGGGGTTGTTCGGGCAGGGATGGCGCGAGACGTACGAACTGTTCGGCTGGGTTCCGGAGGGAACCGACGTGCTCGGGTGGGTCGGCCGTGACGTGTGGCTCGTGCCCGAGGACGAGACGCTCGACCCCTGGCTGCTGGAGGACGTCGAGAGCCTCGGGCGGCACCCCGGGACGGACGGTCTCGTCCTCACCGGCTTCGAGGGCCACGACACCCCGGCCGATGGGTACCGGGGCCCCGTCCGCTTGCACGACGGACAGCGGTGGCTCGGATCCTGCCGGGAGTTCGCCCGCGTGCTGCCGCCCGGGCGGCCGGATCCCGCGATCGTGCTGCGCGGGTTCGCGCCGGGCGAAGAACTGCGGCAGGCCCTGACGGCGGGCACCCGGCGCGCGCTGGACCTCGGGGAAGCGGCTCTGGAGGTACGGGACGACCTCGGGGAGCCGTTCGCCGAACTCCTCCTGTGGACCACCGTCAGCGCCTGGCAGCCGTCCGCGCTCGGGCCCGGTCTGATCGACCTGGAACTGGAGGGCAGACTCTCCCCTCCCGTTCCGGAGCAGGCCCGGCCGCTGTGGGAGCGTCGGCTCGCCGGACCGCCCCGGACGCCCGGCGCCTGGGCCGGTCTCGGCACACGGCCGCGCTGGGACTGGCTGGACCACGTCCGGGGACGGCCCCGGCCGGTCGGCGCCGGCGCCGACCGGCCGTCGGGCGGGGCCTACGTACTGGACGGGCGGTACATCACGGACGTCCCGGGCCTGTACCTGGCGCTCGGCGAGGCGTTCAACGGGCCGGGCGGCTACTTCGGTGCCAACCTGGACGCCCTCGATGACTGTTTGTGCGCCGCCTTCGGTCACACCGGGCCGGCGACCCTGCTGTGGCGGGACTCCGCCGTCGCGCGCGAGCACCTGACCCGCGCACTGACCTCGGACGGGCAGGCCTACGACCGGTTCAGCGCCGTACTCGACGTCCTCGCCGGGCGCGGGGTGCGGGTCACGCTCGCCTGACTCGTGTCCTGCCCGGCGCACGCGTTGAGCGCCTCCCACCGCTGGAGGATCTCCGCACGGTCCGCCGCGGGCGCGGTGGCGGCCCACTGCTCGATGCGGCCGTGATCGGAACGTTCCCGAAGCGGGTGATCAGGAAGGAGGCGGCCGTCAGGAGCCCCGACAGGGCGGTCGGGGCCCCGGTCCGTCCCCCGGGTCAGCGCGGCCGGGGCCGAGGGCGCCGAGCGTCGAGCGTCGAGCGTCGAGCGTCGAGCGTCGAGCGTCGAGCGTCGAGCGTCGAGCGTCGAGACCGTGATCGCCGCCTGCAGGGTGATGCCGTTCATCTTCATCAGCTCGGTGTGGAAGTGGAAGCCGAGTCTCATGTCGATCCGCCGTCCGTACGGCCACTTCCGGGGAGGCGGAAGCCGTTGAAGAGGTCGTCCATGCCGCGCAGGGCCAGCCCCGCGTGGGGGTGGCACGGACCGCCAGGTCGCGGGCCGTCACGGCCAGCGGGGCGCGCAGGGCGCCCAGGCGGCCGACGCGGCGGGCGCGCAGCCGCACGGCGTCCGTGCGGTCGCGGCGGGCGGCGGTGTACGCGGCGAGGGCGGCCGGGACGGCGGTGTCCATGGCGCCGGTGCCGTCCCCGGCCGGGAGGAGGTGGGCCAGGACCGCCGCGTCCTCGATGGCCTGGCAGCCGCCCTGGCCGAGGTTGGGGGCCATGGCGTGGGCGGCGTCGCCGAGCCAGGCGGTCCGGCAGTGCCGGCGCGGGCGGCCGCCACGATTGCCGTAGTGCTCCTGCCGGAGCCGGGCGCACTCCGGGGCCCACCCCGTCCTCGCCCGCAGGACGGGTCGCGCACAGGCCGCGGGATGCCGGGCACCGCGATCGCGGCGCCGAAGGGGTCTTCCGTACCGGCTGGCATGCTCCTCCTCATGACGGATCAGCGCCTGCCCCAACTCACCCGCATCGCCGACGCCCACGAGGTCACTGCCGCGCTCCGGCACCAGTTGACCGACTGCTGGGTGGCCGTCACCAACGCGGGCGGGGCCGCCGGGTTCCCCTTCCCGCCCGTCGGTCACGAGGACGTCGCACCGGTCGTGGACGAACTCCTCGACCGTCTCCATCCACAGCGGGACCGGCTCGTCGTCGCCGCGTTCGACGGAGTCCTCGCCGGCTGGGTCGTGCTCCGGCGTGAGCCCCACCGCCTCGTGGAGCACTGGGGCACGGTGCACCACCTCCAGACCCGTCCCGGGTTCCGGCGCCGAGGGGTCGGAGCCGCCCTCATGCAGGAGCTGCGGAGGACCGCCCGTGACGAACTCGGGCTCGAACAGCTCCGTCTCGCGGCCCGCGGAGGGGAGGGGCTGGAGGACTTCTACGGCCGGCTCGGATGGCGTGAGGTCGGCCGCTGGCCGGGAGCCCTGCGCCTCTCCCCCGAGGACACCCGGGACGAGGTCCTGATGCTCCTCGACGCGCCCTGAGCGCTCCGGCCCCTGCGGGCGCCGGACCGGGCCGGGCGCTCGGGCGGGCACTCGGCCGGGCGCTTGGCTGAAGGCTCGGGTGAGGCCGCCTCCCGGTGCGGGGCCGGGAGGCGGCCGGGTGCGGTGGCGCCGCGGCTCAGCGGAAGAGCATGGACGCGTCCCCGGCCGGGGTGGTCACCGAGCCCGGGCACAGGAAGCTGCCCGAGCTCTTGGTCGCGGTGAAGGCCCGGTTGACGTACTTGCGGGTCGTGCCGTCGCGGTCCCACACGATGTTCGTCGCCTTGTAGCGACAGGAGATGAAGCTCTGCCTGCCGGTGATGTCGATCAGGGCGGTGCGGGCCGTGCCGGCCGTGTCGTCGAACGTGAAGGCGGGGTTGTTGTTGAGGGTGGCGGCGATGCCGCCGCCGCAGGCGAGATTGCCGCCCGGCGCGTTGACCGTGGCGCGGTCGACGGTGAGGGCGTTCGGGGCGGCGGCGCTGGTGCTCGCGTTCGTCCAGCTGCAGCTGTTGCCGGCGACGACCATCACGCCGTCGGCCTTCTGGTCGGCGGCCGGGGCGGCGGAGCCGTGGGCCAGGGCCGTTCCGGTACCGGCCAGCCCTGCCGCGACGACGAGTGTCGCGATCCCGGCGGCGCGGGCGAGTCGTGTGGTGCGGGAGGTGTTCGGGGTGTGCCTCATGGGTCGCTCCTCCATGCCACGTGCTGGTGGGGGTGGGCGAGGCGCTGGGCCTCTCAGGGGGGTGCGGAGTGCGTGCCGGGAGCGTCCCACAGCCACCTCGAAGTGTCAGGAGCCTGACAGGTGCATGGCAACAATTGGCTGGAATTACCGGGCGGTACGACATGCCGCGGCGCTGGATCCGGCCCGGGAGCCGCCGTGAGGTCCCCTCCCCGGATGACGGGCACAATGAGGAGAGACCTCGATCGAAGGGGGACCTCTGATGCCATCGGACCGGCCAGGGGGTACGGGCGCCGACGCCCCCGGTCCGATCCGGTCCGAGCCGGGGTCGCTTCTGGAGCACGTGCCCGTGGCCGTCTTCGGCCTCGACGACGAGGAGCGCGTCCGCTACTGGGGCCCCGGCGCCCGGCACCTGTTCGGCTACGCGCCCGAAGAAGTGCTGTCCCGGCCGGCCTCGATCCTCTTCCCCGACCCGGAACCCGCAACCCCCGGCGGGGCGTCACAGCTGGTGGAGCGCGGCCGCAGCCTGGGGTACTGGCGGGTCCGGATGCCCGCACGGCACCGCGACGCCGGAGTCTTCGACTGCGGGTTCCGGGTGTTCCCGGTGACCGGACCGGCGGGCGACTCCGTGGTCATGGGGCTGGCAAGCCGGGGCGACGAACTCGACCGGGTCAAGACGAACCTCGTCTTCCTCGACGCCCTTTTCGAGACCTGCCCGATCGGCCTCGTCATGCTCGACGAGGAGCTGCGCTACGTGCACCTCAACCAGGTGCTGGCCGACATGGACGGCATCCCCGTGCGGGAGCACCTCGGGCGACGCATGACCGACATCATGATCACGTCCGACGGGGGCGAGTACGAACGCATGCTCCGCGCCGTGGCCGAGAAGGGACACCCCCTCGTCGGCGCACTGGTGGGGCTGCGCACCGCCGGCCGGCCCGACCGGGACCAGGTCCGCTCGGTGAGCTTCTTCCCCCTGAGCGGGGCGGGGGACACCCTGCCCGGTGTGGGCGGGCTGCTCGTCGACGTCACCGACCGGGAGCAGGCCCTGCTCGAAGCGACGGCCGCCCGGCAGCGGCTGGATCTGCTGGACCGCGCATCGGCCCAGGTCGGCACAACTCTGGACCTGGAGGTCACCGCCCGCGAACTGATCGACGCCGTGATGCCGGACTTCTGCGACGGCGCCGTGGTCGAAATGGTCGAGTGGATGTACGAGGACGAGCGGTTCGACCCCGCGCTGCCGCTGACCACGCGCCGGATCGCCTCCGGCACCGTCCTCCCGCCGCCCGTACCGGAGCTGGTCGGCGGCCGGGAACGGGTCACCTACCCACCCGGCTCCGGCATCCACGAGATGCTGAGCAGCGGCCGCCCGCTCTCCGTCGTCGTCGACGAGGCCTTCGCGACCCGCACCGCCGCCCACCGGGACCGGGCCCGTCTGCTGCTGGACAGCGATCTGGGCGGGATCGTCCTCGCCCCGCTCATCGCGCGGGGCACCGTCCAGGGCATCGCCATGTTCGGCCGCTCCACCGCCCGCCCCGCCTTCACCGAACAGGATGTCACCCTCGCCGGTGAGCTGGCCTCACGGGCCGCCCTGTGCCTGGACAACGCACGCCTGTACGGCCGGGTCCAGGACATCGCACTGACCCTCCAGCGCGCCCTCCTGCCCAGCGCCGTGGTGTCCGGCGCCCACGTGGACGTCGCCCACCGCTATCTCCCCGGCAGCCGGATCACCGAGGTCGGGGGCGACTGGTACGACGTGATCAACCTGCCCGGCGACCGGGTCGCGCTCGTCGTCGGGGACGTCATGGGGCACGGCGTCCCGGCCGCCGCGTCGATGGGCCGCCTGCGCATCACGGCCAAGGCCCTCGCCCCCCACGCCCCCACCCCCGAAGCCCTGCTCACCGAACTCGACACCTGCGCCCAGGAGTCCGGCATCCAGCTGGCCACGTGCCTCTTCCTCGTGTACGACCCGCACACCGGCCGCGCCCGCATCGGGAACGCCGGCCACCCGCCGCCCCTGGTGCGCCACCCGGACGGGGCGGTCGAAACGGTGGGCGAGGGCCTGGGGATCCCACTGGGGGTGGGCGGCGTCCCCTTCCGGTCCTCCGCGCTCGACCTGCCCGAGGGCGCGGTGCTCGCCCTGTACACCGACGGCCTGATCGAGGCGCGGGGCCAGGACATCGGAGCCGGTCTGGAGACGCTGCGCGAGCAGCTGCGTACGGTGACGGGGCCACTGGAGGAGGCCGCGGACCGGATCATCGCGAACCTGCTGCCGGCCGGGGCGGCCGACGACACCGTCCTGGTACTGGCCCGGATCCACCGCGCCAAGGGCCGGGGCGCCTGAGGAGAGGGCGAGAGCGGTGCGGTCGTCGTCCGCCGGGCTCACGCGCCGGCCCCGGGGGTGGATCTCACTACGGAGACGGCGTCGTCTTGCGCAGGACGCCGATCTTGTCGATGCGGTGCTCGGGATTGCCCTGGGCGTCGCTCCAGAAGTTGCCCTCGGCGTGGTCCTCCGGTGTGGCGCAGGTCGAAATGGTGATCATGGCTTGGGTGGGGGTCTCGCCGGGTGCGCCGGGCACCGGCGCACGCTGTTCGTCCAGCGAGCGCTGCGACCGGAAGGACGTCTTGCGGGTCGCGGTGATCTCGTAGGTGTGCTCCACCCCGCCCGCGGTCACGACGACCGTGTCGCCGTGCTCGACCGCGGGCAGGTCCCGCAGCGGGCCGCCGGCCGACAGGCGGTGCGCGGTGACCAGGAAGTTCCCCACCTGCCCGGGTCCGACCCCGCCCCGCTTCCCGTACGGGCTGGCCGCGACCCCGCGGTCCTGGATGCGGGTCCCGGGTACGTCGTCGGTGGTGCCCTCGTACGGCACGACGCGCAGCCCCGATACGCCCGCGGAGGGGATGGACAGGGTCGACTCCCGGGTGCGGGTGTCGACCGGGTCCGCGGCGGACGTGGCCCCGGGTACGTGCGCGGCGGACGCGGCGGCCTGCGCCGAGGCGGGGGCGGTGGTGGTGGTCGCCGATGCCGCAGCGGGCTGCCGGGGCGGGGCCGCGGCCCCTGCGGCCGCGGAGGGGCCACAGGCCGCCAGCACGGCGGTCACGGCGCCGGCCAGTACGACGGGTACGGCTCGGAACGGGAACGGCAGGGGCATGGGCGCATCCGGGGGGTCGGTCGCCCGGGTCGAGCGGCAGGTGGGTGACCCGGTTCACGGTCAGGGTGACATACGGAGCAAGAAGTCCATAAGGGTCCGGTCCTGTGACCTCCCTCCCCCGCCCCGGACCCCGCGACCGGGGCGGGGGCCGAGGCCGGAAGGCCGGCCTCGGGGCCGCGAGCCGGTGTCAGCGTCGACGGTCGGCGGTCGGCCGGCCGAGGCCGGGGCCGGGGCCGGGAGGCCGGCCTCGGGGCCGCGGGCCGGGCCGGTGTCAGCGTCGACGGTCGACGGTCGGCGGTCGGCGGTCGGCGGTCGGCGGTCGGCGGTCGGCGGTCGGCGTGGAGTTCCAGGCGGTCTCCCGAGAAGCGGTGGCGGAAACAGCAGTCGTGCGAGACCGCGACCACAGCCCCCGCCCGCGGTAGGCGGCGAGGGCGGCCGCCAGGTCCTCGACCAGATCCAGGGCGATGTGGTTCGTCGGCACGTCGAGAACCAGAAGGTCCGCGGGTCGGGTCACCGGGGCGCGCCCGCGGGCCAGTCTTCGCCACCCACCGGAAGCCCGGCACCGGCAAGGTCGTCAACCCGCGCGACGTCTGCCCGGACACAGGGTTCGCCGCACCGTCGTACGGGCAGGCCCGCGCCCTGCCGGATGAGCACACGGTCGTACGCGGACCCGGAACGGACCGGGATCTGCACGAGTACCGCCACTCCTCCCTGACACACACCTCGGCGAGCAGGGCGCCTCCCTGCTGGTGCTGATGCGAAGTCGAGGCACAAGAAGCCGGAGAACGTCCGGCGCTGCTTCAAGCCGTCCCCGGAGGCGATTGCCGAGCTCACCAGCCGGCTCGCACCGGGAGGCGTTGCGCGCTGAGCCCGCATGATGGCGGGCCCTTGTGCGCGCTCTGCTGTTGCGGACAGCTGGGGCGGAAGAACGGCCTGAGGCCCGTCGCGTCATGCGGCGGGCCTCAGTGGATTCCGAGGTAGGACGACGCGCGAGCTCAGCTGCTACTCGGCCGTCGGCTCGACGTAGGTGCTGTCGAACCAGTCGAGGAACTCGCGGACGGTGCCGATCTTGGCGACCCGGGCATGCAGCGCCTTCTGGTCGTGCCCGGCCAGGAACCATCCGCCGGCGACCGGTTCGCCACAGCCGCACCCGCACAGGCGGGTGTCGTGCGGCGAGTCGAAGTAGGTGATCGGGTTTCGGGCCGAGTCCACAGGAGTCTTCTTGTCCACGTAGGCGTCGTAGACCGCGTGGCCCGCCTTGAGGAACCTGCCCTCGATCGCCTTACGCCCGCCGGCCACCGGGACCAGCTTGTCGATCTCGATGGCCATGCGTACGGTGCCGCGGGCGGAGAGCAGCGCGTACTGCTCCTTCTCCGCGCGTTCACCCAGGACCCAGCAGCCCCGGTTGGCCTGGAAGAGCGTGTCGTCGCTCATACTCTCGTGCCAACCGACATAGCTACGCCCCAGTTGATCCTCCTGCGGCTCGACGGGCCGCATGTCACCGAGAGTGATGTGGATCACGATTCGCCCCCAATAGATGGATACCCAAGGCTCCTTGCCTTGTCATCTATTGACATGCTGCCAGAACCGCCCGGATACCTTCAACCCCTTGGATGTAAGGTCGTTGGTCAGAGGTGTAGGTGAGATCGCGGCGGCCACCTCGTGCCCGGCGTCTTCGACCGCCTCGGCCAGAGGAGTGAAAAGCCGGACTTCGCGAGCCTATGCAAGGGGCCTCAGACCCCGTGACGGCCCGGAGCCGGCCCGCGCCGGTGCGGGCCGGCTCCGGTGCGGGCCGGCTCCGGTGCGGGCCGGCTACTCGACCTTCTCCCAGTTGAGTGTGCGCTCCACAGCCCGCTTCCAGCCCGCGTAACCCTCGGCACGCCGCTCCTCGGACCACTGGGGCTCCCAGCGCTTGGACTCCTGCCAGTGCGTGCGCAGTTCGTCCGTGTCCCGCCAGAAGCCGGTGGCGAGGCCGGCCGCGTAGGCGGCGCCGAGCGCGGTGGTCTCGGCGACGACGGGGCGGCTGACCGGTACGCCGAGGACGTCGGACTGCGTCTGCATGCACAGGTCGTTGGCGGTGACACCGCCGTCGACCTTGAGCACGTCGAGGTGCACGCCCGAGTCCTGCTCCATGGCTTCCACCACGTCGCGGCTCTGGTAGCAGATCGCCTCCAGCGTGGCCCGCGCCAGATGACCGTTGTCGTGGTAGCGGGCGAGCCCGACGATCGCACCGCGGGCGTCGGAGCGCCAGTACGGGGCGAACAGGCCGGAGAAGGCGGGAACGAAGTAGATGCCTCCGCTGTCCTCGACGGTCCGGGCCAGGCGTTCGCTCTCACCGGCATCGGTGATGATCTTCAGCTGGTCGCGCAGCCACTGCACGGCGGAGCCGGTGACCGCGATGGAGCCTTCGAGGGCGTAGACCGCGGGGCTGTCGCCGAACTGGTAGGCCACGGTGGTCAGCAGACCGTGCTGCGAGCGGACCAGCTCCGTACCGGTGTTGAGGACCAGGAAGTTGCCGGTCCCGTACGTGTTCTTCGCCTCGCCGGGTGCGAAGCAGACCTGGCCGACGGTGGCCGCCTGCTGGTCGCCGAGGACGCCCGTGATGGGGATGGCCTCCCGCAACGGCCGCGAGGTGCGGGTCCTCCCGTACGCCTCCGGGTGGGAGGAGGGGTTGATCGTGGGCAGCATCGACCGGGGGATGTTGAAGAAGCCGAGGAGTTCGTCGTCCCAGTCGAGGGTTTCCAGGTCCATGAGCATGGTGCGGCTGGCATTGGTGACGTCGGTGGCGTGGACGCCGCCGTCGGGGCCTCCCGTGAGGTTCCACAGCACCCAGCAGTCGGTGTTGCCGAAGAGGGCGTGGCCCTGTTCGGCGGCCTCCCGCACCCCGTCGACGTTCTCCAGGATCCACTGGATCTTGCCGCCGGAGAAATAGGTGGCCGGAGGCAGCCCCGCCTTGCGGCGGATGACGTCGCCCTGGCCGCCGCGCTCCAGTGCCGCGGCGATGGAGTCCGTACGGGTGTCCTGCCAGACGATCGCGTTGTAGTAGGGGCGCCCGGTACGGGGGTCCCAGACGACGGTCGTCTCGCGCTGGTTGGTGATACCGACGGCCGCGAGGTCGGAGGCGTCGAGGTTGCCGTGCCGGAGGGCGTTCTGGATCACCGAGTTGGTGCGTTCCCAGATCTCCACGGGGTCGTGTTCGACCCATCCCGAGCGCGGGAGGACCTGGGAGTGCTCCAGTTGGTGCCTCGCCACCTCGTTTCCGGCATGGTCGAAGATCATGAAACGGGTGCTCGTGGTCCCCTGGTCCACTGCGCCGACGAAGTCAGCCATGGGGTGCCGCCTCTCTGCGGATGCCGTGCGGGGGCTGCCGCCCGGGGGACGGAGTGGGCGTGCCGCGAACGTCCGTCCCCGGGCGGCGCCGGCTCTGCGCGACCGGCTCTCTGCGGTCAGCCGTGTGTGCCGAGCTCTGCGTGATCGGCCCTTCGCGTCCAGCTCTGCATGGTCCGTTCTGGCCGGTCAGCTCTCGTCCGGTACCGGTACCCGTCCGGGCGGCTCCGGTTCGGCGGTCGGCAGGAACCGGCCGACCAAGAACTTGTACAGAGCCGCGCCGAGCAGACCGCCGACGAAGGGGCCGATGATCGGGACCCAGAAGTAGAGATTCCCGTACTGATCTCGCCACGCCCCGCCGTAGCCGGTGAAGAAGCTCGCCAGGCGGGGGCCGAAGTCGCGGGCCGGGTTGATCGCGTAACCGGCGTTGGTGCCCCACGCCATGCCGATCGCCACGACGATCAGGCCGACGATGAACGGGGCGAGGTTGGCGCCCGGGGGTGTGCCCAGCAGGTCCGTGACGGCCAGGATCAGGAAGAGCAGGATCGCGGTGCCGATGATCTGGTCGCGCAGTGCGCCCCACTCGGTCACCGGCAGGTTGGTGTTCCCGTTGGCCGGGAGCGTGGAGAAGACTCCCTGGGTCTTGATGGTGTGACCGGGGTCGGCCTTGGCCAGCGCCTCGGTGTAGTTCCAGCGGACGATCAGGGCGGCCACGAAGGCGCCGGCCACCTGGGCCAGCGCGTACGGGGCCACCTTGCTCCACGGGAAGCCCTTGAACGCGGCCAGCGCGACGGTCACCGCCGGATTGATGTGAGCACCGCTCAGCCTTGCCGCGACATAGACGCCCAGGGTCACGCCGAGACCCCAGGCCCAGGCGATGCTGTCGTGGTTGCCGAGACCGCCCGCGGGATCCGTGAGGGCCCCACCGGCGACCACTTGGGCCACCACGCCGCAACCGAAAAGGATAAGGATCATGGTGCCGGCGAATTCGGCGAAGAGTTCGCCGACCAGACCCGATCTGTGGAGGCGCTCCGTCATGGGTGCACCGCTTCCCGCCAGGCCGACGGCCGGCTTCGACTGCCCCGAGTCCTCTGCTTGTTCGACCGCAGCACGAAGTGCCCCCCTCGCCCGAGAAGCCGATCCGGCCCTGGTCTGCGCACATGCCCGTGAGCGGGTACCTCCATAGTGCCCTTCCCTCCCCTTATCCGCTCCTTATCCGCCTCCGACTCCCGTTCCACGGGGCCGTCATGGAGGGGACAGGGCCCGGCCGGGGTGGCTAATGGCTCCGGCCGGGCCCTGCGTGCGTGGGGTGTTGCTGGGGAGCCCGGATGCCGCGGATGGATGCAGGGGATGCTGCGGACGCTCGAATGCTCCGATGCGAACTTCGTGCCACCAGACTGGCACATTCAGTAACTTTCCGCACGGCGTCCGGCTCGGCGTCGGCATGCGCGCGGTCACCGCCGCGCCCCTGGTTCGATGGAGGTCTCATGCCGCTCGGCTGTCCACGATGGCGCCGGTCATGTCAGCCGGGCCGGGACATCCGGCTTTCGACACCACGGGGACGGCGCCCTCCCGGCCCAACGCCCGCGACGGGCGCTGTCGTTCCTCGCCAGGTCCGACACCGCCCGCCTGCATCGAGACGCCCGTGACGACCCGGAGGAGGACGAGGTCCGGGGCCATGGCCGACGGCGGTATCGCGACCTCGTCGCGCTGCCGGGTCGTCGCGACGGCCACGTCCCGTGTCGCCCCCATGCCGATCCCCTCGGTGGGGGTGAACCCGGGCGAGACGAGGGTGACGCGCAGGTCGGGGCCGGATGCCTGGCGCGGCCCTGCGGTGAGCACCTTCGCCGCCGTGGTGGTGGCCGCGTAGACGGTCTGGGGGTCTTGACGACGTGGGAGGTGGTGGAGCCGACGTTGACGAAGTGGCCGGTGTGCTGTGCCGGCGCCGGAAGGCGGGCAGGGCGGCCGCAATGCCGTTGGGGAGGCCGGTATGCGGGTGGAGACCATGGCGTCCCCGTCGCGCGCGTTCCCTCCTGGACCACGTCACCGCCGAGTACGGCGTGATCGACAGCCTGCGCGACATCGCCGCGGCCCCGACGGCATCGAGCTCACCTCGGCCGCGGCGCCGAGCACAGGCAGCGGGCGGAACGCCTGCTCGGCCGCACCCTGGACGGCCTCGCGGTCCGCCGCTGACACCACCGGGATCGGCACGGCACCTACGGGGCCCGGCCGCGTGATGGCGGGGGGGAGAGCCACCACGCGGCCCGGGTCCGCTCGGAAGTCCGCGCCGCTCACCGCCGCGGACGCCCGTGAAAGCGCTTATGGCCGCGCTCCGGAGACTCAAACCTCTCCCCGGGCATCGTCACCGGGGCGTCGCCGTCACCGTTCGCGCGTCTCCTCCACCGCCGCCGCGATGGCGGCGAGGGGCGAACCCGGGTCCCGTTCGACCTCCAGGTCGCCGAGGGTGACGATGCCGACGAGCTCGCCGCCCCCGGTCCGCACGGGCAGGCGCCGCAGCGCGTGCCGGCGCATGAGGTCGACGGCTTCGTCAACGTGATCGTCGGGCCCGACCGTGAGCGGTTCGGCGCTGCAGACCGCCAGGACGGTCGTCTCGGCCGGGTCGCGGTCCTCCGCCAGCGCGCGGACCACGAGGTCCCGGTCCGTGAGGATGCCGCAGAGCCGTCCCTCGTCGACGACCAGCACGTCCCCGATGCCCGCGTCCCGCATCACCCGCGCCGCTTCCGCGAGCGAGGTCTGTCGCTCCACGGTCACGGGGTTGCGCGTCATCACCTCGTGCACTCGTCGGGTCATCGGTCCTCCCGATGGGTCGTTCGGGCAGTGCCCCGGCAAGCCGGTGCCGTCTGCCCGGCGCCTACCCCTCCACCGGCGAGGTAGGCCGCGCTGAGCCGGTCCGTCACAGTATCCGGGTGACGGCGCCGGGGCGCGTTGTGTGCAGGCTCGGACCGGTGGAGGCCCGACCGGCCGCGGTCCGTTGTTCCCGTCGCGCGCGGGCCTTGGCACTCGGCCCGCAGATCAGCAATGATCACGCCCATGGTTTCAGTGGTGCAGAACGTGGCGATCGACTGTGCGGACGCCTATGAGCTGGCCCGGTTCTGGAGCGGTGTGACGGGCCACCCTGTGCATCCGGACGCCAAGCCGGGGGATCGGGAGACCCTGGTGCCGCTGGCGGAGGGACCGGTGCTGTACTTCAACCAGGTACCCGAGGCCAAGACGGTCAAGAACCGGATCCACCTGTGCCTGCGCCCCGAGACCTCACGCGACCAGGAGGTGGAGCGCCTGCTGGGGCTCGGCGCGTCCTTCGTCGCCGATCACCGCAACCCCGACGGTTCGGGCTGGGCTGTCCTTGCCGACCCGGAGGGCAACGAGTTCTGCGTTCTGCGCAGCGATTCCGACCGCGCGACCACGGATTCCTAGCCCGGATGCCCATGCCGGGCTTTCGGCATCACCGTCGGCATCACCGGCCGATTTCTTAGCAACACAGGCCAACAATTCTCCTGGCCGCAACCCGGACGACTACAAAGGAGCCATCGGACCGAACCCGGCCCTGACGGAGTGATAAACCCGTGGGCGGCCGGAATGAGGCGAAGGTGGTGGTGTGCATGCGCGAGTGCAGCAGGATCCGAGCGATTGCGGTCAGATTACTCACGCCAAGCCCGAGCCCTGGACCTCTCCCCTGATGGGCCGGCCATGTTGATGCCGATCCTGTTCTCACCGGCTCAGGCCACGGCCGACGATTACCGGTCCCTGACGTCGACCATCCGGGCGAAGGCCGAGGACGGGCAGGGATTCTTCGGCGGAGCCGGACGCAAGGAGGGCGAGATGCCCTACCTCCCCCTGCACATCCGGCTGCGGGGCCTGTTCGTCGAGCTCTTCATCGAACTCCGCCCGCGCAATACGAGCCTCCGTATCGCCGGGTTCCGGAACATCTTCGAGAACGGCGTGGCCCCGCCCGAGGCGTATGTGCACCACGTGCGGGACTCCGCCGCGCCGCAGGAGCTCGACAGAACGGAACCCCTGCCGTTCGGCGGGGCCCGCGCCGATCTGGAAACGGCGGCAGCCGTCCGGCGCGCCGGGATCATGCTGGGACGCCGCCCCTTGAGCCTCGCGGTCATCAGGCTGCACCAGAACCGCGATCCGCGGAGCACCGCCTACGGAATGCTGGTGCTCTCGGAAATGCTCTGCGAGGCCGCCCGGTATCCCGCGCTGGCCGATGCGATGTCACGTCTGTGGATATCCGGCGGCCGACTGTAACCAGCAGGAACCACCGAATTCCGGTTGCTCGTCACGACCAGCGGGCGCGGGGGCACGGAAGGAGGAAAAAGCCCTCTTCAGGAGTTCCAAGAAGCGCTCTCCGCTTGGCGAGATGCCTTGTGCCGTCGGCCGCCCGGGCCCTGCCCCGGGCGGCCGACGGCCTGCGGGGCCTGCGCGGCCTGCCCACCGGGCCGTGAACGCCGGGGACCGCCACTGGAGGGCGCGCATGGCGGACCCGTCGCGGCGGGCCCTGGCCTGCGCGCCGTGCGGCTGTCCGGGGGGCCTCGTACCGTGGGGGTGTACTCCGGGAGGCATCGTGGCGTACCGGTTCTGCGAGAACGAACAGTTCGATTTCGAGGTGATGGCGCTCCTCGGAGCGGCCTGGCAGAAGGGTTCCGATCCCGGCGAGGTCCTGGCCACGGCCGGCGCACTGCGCGCGGCGGACGGCCGCCGGTGGTTCGAGGGCTGGACGGAGCTGGCCCGGCGCGTCCGGTCGGACGGCGAACGGGCAGCTGCGGCCGGGCGGCGGACGAGCGCACGGGACGCGTGGCTGCGGGCCGCGGGCTACTTCGGGACGGGGCTCGTGGCCGCCGACGCGCTGGCCGACGAGCGACGGCTCCTCGCGGTGTTCCGGGAGCACCGCGAGTGCTTCGACCGGTTCTCGGCGGCGTGGGAGCCGGCCGCGGAGCGGGTGGCGGTGCCGTACGAGGGGACCGCGCTGCCCGGTTACCTCTTCCGGCCGGCCACGGGCGGCGCGGACGCGCCGACGGTGATCGTGAACAACGGCAGCGACGGTCCGGTGAGCACCGCGTGGACGATGCTCGGCGCACCGGCCGTGGCGCGCGGCTGGAACGCCCTCCTCTTCGACGGGCCGGGGCAGCAGTCGATGCTGTTCGAGCACGGGATGCCGTTCCGCCCCGACTGGGAGAACGTGATCACCCCGGTGGTGGACTTCCTGCTGGCCCGGGACGACATCGCCGCCGGCCGGCTGGTGCTGGCCGGGATCAGTCAGGCGGGCTACTGGGTGCCCCGGGCCCTGGCCTTCGAGCAGCGGATCGCTGCGGGTGTCGCGGACCCGGGTGTGGTGTCCGTCGTGGACAGCTGGTTGAGCAACTTCCCGCCTGAGCTGCTAGAGCTGTTCGACTCGGGCGACCGGAACGCGTTCGACCAGGTCATGCGTGAAGGTATCGCGGAGGACGAGGAGCTCGCCGCCCTCTGGAAGTGGCGGGCCAAACCGTACGGGATCGACTCGCCGTTCGATCTGCTCACCGAGATGGGCCGGTACGACCTGACAGGGGTGCTGGACCGGGTCGCGGTTCCGCTGCTGGTGACCTCGCCGGAGGGCGAGCAGTTCTGGCCCGGCCAGTCGCGGCGGCTCTACGACGCGCTGCCCGGTGAGAAGGAGTTCGTGGAGTTCACGGCGGCGGAGGGCGCGGGCATGCACTGCGAGCCCCTGGGCCGGGCCCTGTTCGAGCAGAGGGTGTTCGACTGGCTGGCCGCCCGCCTCGACGTCACGGCCTGACCGCAGGCGGGGGCGCGGCCTCGGCCTGCGCCCGGTCCGCTGTCGGCGGCCCCGGCGGTGCCGGGCCGTCCGGTGCCGGGGCATCGGGGGTGCGGGACGGGTTCCGAAACCGGTCGGCCTCGCCCCGCTCCACGTGCTCCTCGTAGATCCGCACCTTGTGCCACATCACCTCCAGCGCGTCCCGCAGTTCCCTGATCTGCGCCTCCACGAAGGTCTAGTGGAGGCGCAACAGCTCCAGGCGGTCGTGCTCGTTGCCCGGGCCCGGGCCCTGACGGACCAGCTCGATGTACTGCCCGTTCGCCGAGGTCACCGGTCTCGGCATGCTCCAGCGTGTGCTGTACTTCCTGCCCGCTTCCCGCGCGGACTGTCCGGCGCGTCTCCACCACCTGCTGGACACCACCCTCGCCACTGCCCGCGCCCACCCCGACCCGTACGTCCGCCGGTGGGCCGGTACGGCGGACCTCGACGCGGTCTGACCGGGGCGTGCCACCGTCGGCCGCGAGGTCCGGGGCAGGCAGGGGATCTTGAGAGCACGAGTGGCCCATGGCAGGCTCATGCCGCATGATCGACGAATTCGCGAAGGACAATCTGCACGGGAGACTGCGGCGGGACCGCACGGCGCTCCTCTGGAAACTCGACGGCCTGTCGGAGTACGACGCACGCCGGCCCTTGACACCCACCGGCACCAACCTCCTCGGGCTGGTCAAACACGTGGCCACAGTCGAGGCCAGGTACTTCGGCGAGGTCTTCGACCGCCCTTCCCCGGAACCGCTGTCCCGGTGGCAGGACTCCGACGGCAGCGATCTGTGGGCGAGCGAGGACGAGACCCGCGACCAGATCATCGGGTTCTACCGGCGCACATGGGAACACTCGGACGCGACGATCAGCGAACTGCCCCTCGACGCCCCCGGCCACGTGCCGTGGTGGCCGGAGCCTTATTCCCACACGAGTCTGTTCGCCATCCTGGTCCATGTTCTCGGCGAGTCCGTCAGGCACACCGGGCACGCCGACATCCTGCGCGAGGGCCTCGACGGCCGGACCGGGCTGCGCCCCGAACACGAGCAGCCGATCGACGAGGAAGCACGTACAGCCCACTGGGCGAAGGTCGAGCAGGCCGCCAGGTCGGCCGCCTCCGGAAGATCCAGGTCCTTGTCCCGCAGCGGGGCGGCTCCGGGACTCTGACCGCCACGCCCCAGCACGGAGAATCAGTGCTCCGGCGCTGCGGCAAGGTGTCGGCGGGAAGCGACCCCGAGCTTCCGGAACTGGTGGAGGCGGCCCGCGAGCTCGCACGGCCCGGCTGCGGCGACAGCGTGCCTGCGGTCGCCGGCCGTTGGGGCTTCGTCAGCGCGAGCCATTTCAGCCGTGTGTTCCGTGGTTCCGTGGCCGGTACGGGATGTCGCCCCGGGCCTGGCGCGCCTCCTGCGCGGCTGACCGGGACCCCTGGCCGGCCGCCGGACACCGGGCATGGGCCGGGGATCCCGGTGCCTGCCCGGGGCTGCGTATCAGCGGCGGCGCTTGTGACCGTTGAGCTCGATGTAGCCGAGGTCCGCGATGAGTGCCGCGACCGTCGGGTAGTACCTGCTGTAGCCGGGGCCGCCGACGGTGAAGCCTGCTCCCGTCGGGTCGTTGAGCTGCCGGTAGACCCACTCGGAGAGCTGCCCCCAGCTGGTCTGGAGGGCCGCGCCGAAGCGGTTGATCGGGTTGGACGTGTTGTTCCTGATGTTCCCGCGGATGATGTCGAAGAGGTGGCCGAACCGGGCTGCTTCGGAGGTCGCTCCGATGATGTCGACGAGGTAGGAGCCGACGGTGTGCCGGCCGTGCCCCGTGGCGAGGAGCTGCTGGGCGTTGCCGAGCGTCAGAAGCGCGTTCTGGAGGTTCTGGGGAGTGAGTCTGCGCTGGTCGCGGAGCCCGCCGTTCGGCAGGTCGGTGTAACTTCCGGTCCAGGGAAGCGTGCTGGCCCGGACGCCCAGGACGCGGTTGAAGGCGTCTGGGTAGCCGTCGCGGAAGACGTAGTGGCGGTTTCCGGTGCCACCCGGCTGTCCGGGCTGGTAGAAGCCGGCCAGGTAGAGGGTGTTGGCCCAGAAGTAGAGGGAGACGACGTGCTGCCCGGCATGGGTCACCCGGACCTGGATCAGCTGGTTGTAGGTGGTCGTGGTCTCGTCCAGGACCTGGTAGAAGTCGTGGCCGCTGATCCGGTGGATCCGGTCGATCATGTTCCAGTACCGGTCGTGCTGGCCCTGGCCGCCGCCGTCGAGACCGGTGATGTCCCAGTCGACCACGGTGAGCGACCGGTCGGGGTCGGCGTGCGCGGCGGGTGCGGCTGCGCCGAGCATTCCGACCGACAGGGCGAGCGCGATGAAGAGACCGGTGACCCGGCGGCATCCTCGCCGGAAGAGGTCGGGGTTGAAGGGGTTGGACATGCGGATTTCCTTGTTGGCCGTGATGAGGTCGGCTGTCATGGGTACGGGCGGTCGGCCGCGCAGGTGGCGGGGGCGGTGAACCGGCGGAGGACGGCGAGGGCGGTGCCGCCGCCCCCGGGCGGATTGCCCTCGCCGTCCGGCTGCACTGTCACCTCAGGCATCGGCCAGGGCACGCCGGAGAGTGCCGACGGCGAGGTCGATGGCCGACTGGGCGGCGTGGGTGCCGCGCAGGGCGTTGAGCATCACGAAGTCGTGGATGATGCCCTGACAGCGAACGGCGGTGACGGGCACTCCGGCGGCGCGCAGCTTGTTGGCGTACGCCTCTCCCTCGTCGCGCAGTACATCGGCCTCGGCGGTGATGACCAGGGCCGGGGGCAGACCGGTGAGTTGTTCGACGGTGGCTCGCAGCGGGGAGGCGGTGATCTCGGCCCGCTCGGTCTCGTCGGTGGTGTACTGGTCCCAGAACCACTGCATGGCGTCGCGGCGCAGGAAGTACCCTTCCGCGAACTGGTGGTAGGAGCCGGTGTCGAAGCCGGCGTCCGTGACCGGGTAGAAGAGAACCTGGTGGACCAGCGGCACCCCGTCCCGCTCCTTGGCCATCAGGGTCAGCGCGGCGGTCATGTTCCCGCCGACCGAGTCGCCGGCGACCGCGATCCGGGAGGCGTCCAGGCCGTGGCCGGCGCCGTCGGTGACGATCCAGCGGGCCACCGTCCAGTTCTGCTCGATCGCCACCGGGTAGCGGTGTTCGGGCGACAGGTCGTACTCAGGGAACACCACGGCCGCCCCGGCACCGACGGCGAGTTCGCGGACCAGACGGTCGTGGGTGTGGGCGTTGCCGAAGACCCAGCCCGCGCCGTGGAGGTAGAGGATGACCGGGAGTCGCCCGGCCGCACCAGCGGGGCGGACGATGCGGGCGCGGACCTCTCCGGTGGGGCCGCCGGACACGGTCACCCACTCCTCGTCCACGGCGGGCAGGTCGGCAGGGCCGGACTGCACCTCGTCGACGGCCTTGCGGCCGTCGGCCGGCGGGATCTGGAAGAGGAACGGCGGCTCGGCCGTGGCCCGGGCGAACTCGGCGGCGGCCGCCTCCAGGACCGGGGTGACGGGTGTGAACGGGGTCTGGTCGGTCAAGTTCCGGCCTCTCACTGTGGACGGGCGTGCCGCGGCGGCGCGAACGCCGCCGGGAACGGCTCCCGCCCCGGAAGAGCGGGAGACGTTCCGAAAGCTAGACGGGATCGGGCGGCGCGGGTCGCCCGTGAGTGCACGGATCTGGCCCCTGCGTGCAGAGCTCGCGCCGGCGGCCCGCAGCTGCGCGAGGATGGCGTCACCGCGACCGTCCCGTCGTTTCGGTCTCCCTGCAGACCAGCGGCGTCCACCACGCCGGACGACTCGGCCCACTTCCCGCTGCAGAACCGCGACAACGCGCCCGTCCGCACGGTTCGCCGGACGGTAGAGACCGATGGGGGCCATGCGCGCACCAGGGGCCCGGCGGGCCATCGAGGCGGGGACGTTCCGGTATCGGGCGGGCGGAGGGCCCGGGAGCGAGCCGGGACCGCTGTCAGTGGAGGGTGCCAGCATCGGGGCCATGATGCGATTCGATTGGCGTCCTTTCCTCGAACGGTGGAGCACGGAGTGGGCGCAGGCCTACGACCCGCAACGCGACGGACACCGGGGCGGGGAGGAGTGCGCCGCGGCCCGGTGGCTAGGCCGTGAGGCGGCGGACACGGCCGGGATCACCGCCGCCGAGACACGCCTCGGCGTCGCGCTTCCCCCGTCCCTGCGGTCCTTCCTCGCGGTCACCGACGGCTGGCACAACGCGGGCACCTTCGTCTGGCGGCTCGCCGGCTGCGCAGACCTCGAATGGTGCGGCGATCCGCACGGCATGCGGGACGTATGGCTGGACGGTGCCGGGGACGACGCCGACGAGGACCTTGTCCGACTGGCCGGCACATGGTCGCGTTCCCTTCAACTGGCCGTCGAATCGGACATGGTGGACGTTCTCCTGGATCCGGAGGATGTGGACGCACGGGGAGAGTGGGCCGTGTACATCTGGGCGCTGTGGCGGGCGAGCCCCCCGGAACGGTACCCGTCCTTCCGTCACTTCATGGAGGACATGTACCGGCAGTTCCACGCCATGGCCTCGGACCGCCCCTGCTTCTCGAACGACACCACCCGGGCCCTGGACGAGCGGGTCGAGGAGGCGCGGCTCGCCGCCCTACGCGGTGAGTACGAGCAGGCGCGGGAGACCCTCTGCGAGGCCGTCGGGTTCGGCCGGCCCAGGGCGGGCCGGCTGCGGCAGCAGATCGACGCTCTCCTCGGCACGGCCACCGGAGCCGAAGAGGGGGGCTCGCTCGCCGACCCGTACAGGCCCCGGCCGGGGCGGCGCGCTAGCCGCGACGCAGCCGGGAATCGAGGACCGCGCCGAGAAGTTCGGCGTCGGGTGCGGTCAGCAGCCGTTTGGGCAGGACCATCAACCAGGTCCTGCGGCCGCTCCCACCCACAACGACGTAGAGATTCGGAGTCTCGTGATATCGCGTCATCACATCCCAGCCCAGGCGCTTGATGTCCGCGCCGTCGCGGACGGCCGCAATGCCCGCACCGTCGACGACGCATTCCGCGCCCTCGTAGGCCTGCTGAGCGCGCAGGGCATGTGTGACGATCTGCCGGGACGCGAGCAGGGCGAACACGGCTGCGCCGACGACGGCTGCGGCCACGAGGCCGACGTTGACCGAGCCGCCCTCTTCGTCGACACGCACTCCCAGGAGCGCGATGAACAATGCGCCCGCGGCAGCGAGCCAGCGCAGCCGCCGAAACATTCCCGCGGCCTTCAGTCCCTCACGGAACTCGTTCTTCTCCACACTGCCCGTGATCCGAAGGGCGATCTCGCCGGTGGCCCGGGCCTGCTGCGGCTGCCATATGTCGTTGTCTTCCACGGCGCGGAGCATAGCGCTCCGCCGAGCACCCTCTGATCGGCCGTCCCCTTGTCCGCTCGCGGGGACGGCGGGCGAGGCACGGCAGGTGCGAGCGCATCCGGGCCGGGAGCGCCGGCCGCCATCCGCGGGGTGCTGCTGTGGCGGGTGTTCGACGCCGACCTCCACTTCCGCGGCGCCCTGTGGCCGGACTTCCAGCACATCGACCTCCTTGAGGCCGTCGAACACCACCGGGTGCGAACCCGCGCCTGCGGCCCCGAGGTGGCAACCCCACCCACGAAAATGGCACATACGTATAATTGCGGCAAAATTGTGCTCCATGCGTCACCCCACCGACTGCACCTCCCGCGGGGGTCCACCGTGCACGACGTGCCCTACTGGCTGTGGATCGTCTTCGCCGTCACCGTCCTCGTGGCACTGGCGGTCGATCTCCTCGCGCACCGGCAGGCGCACGTCATCGGCTTTCGTGAGGCGGCCGCGTGGAGCGGGGTGTGGGTCGGCCTGGCCCTGGCCTTCGGCGGCCTCGTGTTCGCCGTCGTGGGCACGCAGGCCGGTGTGGAGTACACGACGGCATGGCTGCTGGAGAAGAGCCTGTCGGTCGACAACCTGTTCGTCTTCGCTCTGATCTTCGGCTATTTCCGGGTCCCGCGGGCCTACCAGCACCGCGTGCTGTTCTTCGGGGTACTGGGCGCGCTGGTGTTCCGGGGCGTCTTCCTCGCCGCCGGAGTGGCCGTCGTCAGCCGGTTCACGGCCGTCCTGTACGTCTTCGCCGCGGTCCTCTTCTACAGCACGTACAAGATCCTCAAGGAGGAGGACGACAGCTTCGACCCGGGGCGGAGCCTCGCCGTCCGGCTCCTGCGGAAGGTCGTCCCGGTCAGTGACGACTACGTCGGGACGAAGTTCTTCGTGAAGGAAGCCGGCCGGCGCGTGGCGACGCCGCTGTTGGCCGTGGTGGCCGCGATCGAGGCGGCCGACCTGGTCTTCGCGGTCGACAGCGTGCCCGCGGTGCTCGCCGTCAGCAGCGACGCCTTCATCGTCTACAGCAGCAACGCCTTCGCGATCCTGGGGCTGCGAGCCCTCTACTTCATGCTGGCCGGCATGCTCGACCGTTTCCACTACCTGAGTACGGGGCTGGCCCTGATCCTCGCGTTCATCGGCGTGAAGCTGGTCCTGCAGGCCTCGCACGAACTGATCAGCCCCTCGATCCCCGAGATCCCCTCACCGGTGAGCCTCTCTGTGATCGTCATCGTCCTCGTGGTATCGGTGACCCTCAGCCTGCTCCGGCCACCGCCACCGCACGACAGCCGGGCGGACCGCGGGGCGTGATCACCCCGCCAAAGAAAGCTTCAAATCCGGGCAAAGCGGGCGTAAAGTCGATATATGGACGGAGAGAAGCATCCCGCGGCAGCCATTCCGGGACATCTTTGCCCCTGGTGCCATCAGCCGTTGCCCGCGACGGTCCAGCGGCACAAGACGTTGGGCGTCTACGTCCCCGTCTACGCCGACGCCCCCTGCACCAACCCCGCCTGCCCCCGAGCCGCACCCGACGGCCGACGGGAGCCGCAGGCGCAGCCGCTGACCGAGGACCGCACCGCCCCCTGAGGTACGGCCGGGCGAGGTACGGACCGGCGTCGCCCCGCTCCCGTATGACGGAAGTCTTACGTACGCGCGTGGGAGACACCCCGGCGGGCCGGTACTGCGTAGCGTCCCGGGCATGCGTGTACTCGTCACCGGAGGAGCCGGGTTCATCGGCTCCCACATCGTCACCGCCCTCAAGGAACGCGGGCACGAGCCCGTCGTCCTCGACGCCCTGCTGCCCGCCGCCCACCCCGGCACACCACCACTGCCCG
The DNA here is from genome assembly GCF_044748225.1 of Streptomyces sp. NPDC090021. Lineage (NCBI taxonomy): Bacteria > Bacillati > Actinomycetota > Actinomycetes > Kitasatosporales > Streptomycetaceae > Streptomyces > Streptomyces sp. NPDC090021. The sequence continues at coordinate 50,487 of NZ_JBIVFO010000050.1, forward strand.
ACGCGGAGTTCGTCCGGGCCGACGTACGGGACGCCGACGCGGTCCGGGCGGCGCTGCGCGGGGTGGACGCGGTGTGCCACCAGGCGGCGATGGTCGGCCTCGGGAAGGACTTCGCGGACGCCCCCGCGTACGTCGGCTGCAACGACCTCGGCACGGCCGTCCTGCTCGCGGAGATGGCGGCCGCCGGGGTCCGGGAACTGGTCCTCGCCGGGTCGATGGTGGTCTACGGCGAGGGCCGGTACACGTGCGCAGAGCACGCAACGGTGCGCCCCGGAGCGCGCCGGATCGACGACCTGACGGCCGGCAGGTTCGAGCCCCGCTGCCCCGAATGCGGGGCGGACCTCGTACCGGGTCTCGTCGGCGAGGACGCGCCGACGGATCCGCGGAACGTGTATGCCACGACGAAGCTGGCGCAGGAGCACCTGGCGGCGTCCTGGGCCCGGTGCGTGGAGGGGCGCGCGGTGTCGCTGCGCTACCACAACGTGTACGGCCCGGGCATGCCCCGCGACACCCCGTACGCCGGCGTCGCCTCCTTCTTCCGCTCCTCCCTCGCCCGCGGCCAGGCCCCGCGGGTCTTCGAGGACGGCGCGCAGCGCCGGGACTTCGTGCACGTCCGGGACGTGGCCGCGGCGAACGCAGTGGCGCTGGAGGCCGTCGCCGGCCGGCCCGTGGGTGCCCTGACGGCTTACAACACCGGCAGCGGGGAGCCTCATACGGTAGGCGAAATGGCCGCCGAGCTGGCTGCGGCGCACGGCGGACCCGCCCCGGTGGTCACGGGCGAGTTCCGCCTCGGCGACGTCCGGCACATCACCGCCGACTCCGCCCGGCTGCGCGAGGAGCTCGGCTGGCGCCCCGTGGTCGGCTTCGCCGAAGGGGTGGCCGAGTTCGCGCGGGCCGGGCAGCGCGCATCGGCGGGTGTGACCGGCTGATCCCGGGAACCGGCCGAGCGCGGCGGCCGGGTGCGCGGCCGCCGCGGGCGCGGGGGGCCGGCCCCGGCGGGCCCCCCCACCCGCCCCCGCACAGGCGCCCCGGTGCGCGCGGGGCCCCCGGCGGCCCCCC
>NZ_JBIVFO010000051.1:0-48786 GCF_044748225.1 Streptomyces sp. NPDC090021
AGGCGCAGCGAACTCCGGCGCTTCGCGCCTCCGGGCCAAGGATGCGCTTCACCTCCGCCCTAAAGGACGGAGCGCTGCGCAAGATCAGAGGTAGAAACCGGTTCCGGACGCCAGATCGAGGACCGACCTGCCGCTCACGTCCCCGACCAGGGCCAGGAAGCTGGGTACCACCACGTACTGTTCGAGGGGCAGGGCCTTGAACCCCTCGTAGGCCTCACCGATTTCGTCGTACTGCTGCTGCGCGCTCATTGCGATGTCCTCCCCGTCGCGGCATGCTCCGGCGGCGGCGTCCCCGTCCCCGGGGTGCGGCCGCGGCCACTGTCCGGAAGTCTCCACGGGGGCCGGGCGGCCGCCCGTACTGGCAGAACCCACGAAGATCCGGGCACCGTCCCGGCGTCGTGTACGGAGGGCCGCCCGGAGCCGATCAAGCCGCGCCGTCGGCGGCCCCGCTCGGCCGGGTGTCCCGGTGCGCTTCGGCGGGATCCCGTTCGAAGCGGCGGAGCAGGTCGGCCGCCACGCTCACCGCGATCGTGGCGGGTTCCTTGCCGGCGATGCCCGGGATCCCGATCGGCGTCCTGATCCGGTCGATGGCGGCCTCGTCGTGCCCGCCCTCGGTGGCCAGGCGCTGCCGGAACCGCGCCCACTTCGCCGACGAGCCGATCAGACCGATCGAGCCCAGACCGGCGGTGCGCAACGCGGCGTCGCACAACGCCGCGTCCTCGGCATGGTCATGGGTCATGATCAGGACGTGGGCACCGGACGGCAGCTCGGCGAGCACCTCCTCCGGCAGCAGCGGGGTGTGGTGCACCCGGACGTGTGCCACCGCGTCCGCGAGCACGCCGAGCCGCTCGTCCGTGAGCATGTCCGGGCGGCTGTCGATCAGGTGCAGGTCCAGGTCGTGGCGCGCCAGGATGCGTGCCAGCTCCAGACCCACGTGCCCGACACCGAAGACCGCCACGGCCTGGACCACCGGCAGCGGTTCGAGCAGTACGGTGACGGCTCCGCCGCAGCACTGCACGCCGTGGCGGCCGGTGACCTTGTCATTGAGGGCGAACTCCATGAGCTCCGGCTCCGGATCGACCGCGCCGGTCAGCTCGCGGGCCCGGTCGACGGCGACGGCCTCGATGTTGCCGCCGCCGATCGACCCCCAGGCCTCGGTGCGTCCCACGACGAGCTTGGCACCGGCCCGCCGGGGCGCGTGGCCGCGCACGGTCGCGACGGTCACGAGCACGCCGGGTTCCCGGCGTGCCCGCAGCCGCGCGACCGCGGCCACCCAGCTCATGTCAGGCATGGCTCGGCGCGCTCGCCCCGGCGCCGGCCGCACCGCCGGCCGCCTGCTCGCCGTTCGCCTGCTCGCCGTCCGCCTGTTGGCCGTCCGCCTGCTTGCCGTCCGCCTGTTGGCGGCCGGTCCGTTCGCCGTACGCCGCGCCGCCCCCGCGAGCCGACTCGACCGCCCAGTACACCGCCTCGGGCGTGGCGGGGGAGGCCAGTTCCACACAGACCCCCTCGGGCCCGAAGGCCGCCGCGGCCTGCCTCAGCGCCTCCCGTACCGAGAAGGCCAGCATCAGCGGCGGCTCGCCCACCGCCTTGGACCCGTAGACCGCGCCCTCCTCCGTGGCGTTCTCCAGCAGCCGTACGTTGAACTCCTCGGGCATCTCCGAGAAGCTCGGCAGCTTGTACGTACTCGCCGCCTGGGTCAGCAGCCGGCCGCGGTGCGGACCGTCGCCGGCGTCCCACCGCATGTCCTCCAGGGTCAGCCAGCCCGCGCCCTGCACGAAACCGCCCTCGACCTGACCGATGTCGATCATGGGGGAGAGGCTGTCGCCGACGTCGTGCACGATGTCGACCCGCCGGATCCGGTACGCCCCCGTGAACCCGTCCACCTCCACCTCGGCCGCCGCGGCGCCGTAGGAGAAGTACTTGAACGGCGAGCCCTGGAACACCTTCGCGTCCCAGTGCAGGCCCTCGGTCCGGTAGAAGCCGGCCGCCGACAGCTGTACCCGCTGGAAGTACGCGGTGCGCACCAGGTCGTCCCAGGCCAGCTCCTCCTCGCCGCCGAGGACGCGCGCGACGCCGTCGACGATGCGCACGTCCGAGGCGTTCGCACCCAGCCGGGTGCCGGCGACCTGGAGCAGCCGCTCGCGGATCTGCTCGCAGGCGTTCTTCACCGCCGCGCCGTTGAGGTCCGCCCCGGCGCTGGCGGCGGTGGCGGAGGTGTTGGGCACCTTGTCCGTGCGGGTCGGGGCCAGCCGCACCCTGTGCAGCGGAATGCCCAGCGTCGTCGCCGCCACCTGCAGCATCTTGGTGTGCAGGCCCTGCCCCATCTCGGTGCCGCCGTGGTTGATCAGGACCGAGCCGTCCTTGTAGACCAGCACCAGCGCGCCGGCCTGGTTGAAGGCGGTGAGGTTGAAGGAGATCCCGAACTTGATCCCGGTGACCGCGAGCGCCCGCTTGGTGTGCGGGTGCGCGGCGTTGAAGGCCGCGATCGCGGCCTTGCGGTCGGCGATGCGGGCGTCGCCCTGGACCTGGCGCCACACGGTCGAGATCCGTTCGGGGTGCAGGACCCGCTGACCGTAGGGCGTCGAGTGGCCCGCGCGGTAGAAGTTGCGTTCGCGCAGCTCCATGGGATCCAGGCCGAGCAGCGGTGCGCACCGGCCCATGATGTCCTCGATCACCAGCATGCCCTGCGGTCCGCCGAAGCCGCGGAAAGCGGTGTTGGAGACCTTGTTGGTCCTGGCGACGCGGCCGGTGACCCGGGCGTTCGGAATCCAGTACGTGTTGTCGATGTGGCACAGGGCGCGCGCCACGACGGGCTCGGACAGGTCCAGGCTCCAGCCGCCGTCCGCGGTCAGCGTGGCCTCCAGGGCCTGGATGCGGCCCTCGTCGTCGAAGCCGATCCGCCACGCCGCGTGGAAGCCGTGGCGCTTGCCGGACATGGTCAGGTCCTGGGTCCGGTTGAGCCGGACCCGGACGGGCCGGCCGGTGAGCCTGGCACCGAGCGCGGCGACCGCCGCGAACCCGTGGGGCTGCATCTCCTTGCCGCCGAAGCCGCCGCCCATCCGCAGGCACTGCACGGTCACCTCGTGGCTGTGCAGGCCGAGCACGTGCGCGACGATCTCCTGCGTCTCCGACGGGTGCTGGGTGCTGCTCTGGACGAACATCTGCCCGTTCTCGTCGACGTGGGCCAGCGCCGCGTGCGTCTCGAGATAGAAGTGCTCCTGGTCGGAGAACTGGAACTCGCCGGTGAACACGTGGGCGGAGTCCTCGAAGCCGGCGTCCACGTCGCCGGTCACCATCACCGGCCGGGCGCCGTGGAAGCTCCCGGCCGCCATCGCCTCCTGCAGCGTGATCACGGAGGGCTTCTCGTCCAGATCCACCTCGACGGCCGCCGCACCGAGCCGGGCCGCCTCCAGGGTCTCGGCGAGCACCCAGGCGACCGCGTGGCCGTGGAACATCACGGTGTCGGGGAACAGCGGTTCGTCGTGCTTCATCCCGGCGTCGTTGACGCCGGGCACATCGGCAGCGGTCAGTACGCGGACCACGCCGGGCACGGCGAGTGCGGGCCCGGTGCGCAGCGCGGTGATCGTGCCGTGGGCCCTCATGACCTGGACCGGGTACGCGTGCAGCACGTCCTTGGTGCGGTGCACCAGGTCGTCGGTGTAGAGGGCGGCACCGGTGACGTGCAGGCCGGCGCTCTCGTGCGGCAGCGGAAGACCGACCACGGGCTTCTCGGGACGCTGGGACAGATGGCTCATGACGACACCGCCTCGGTGGTTCGCGCGTACAGCTTCAGCAGGCTCCGGCCGAGCATCGCGGAGCGGTAGGCGGCGCTCGCACGGTGATCGTCCATCGGCGTGCCCTCGGCGCTGAGCACCCGCGCCGCGGCCTCGACGCTCTCCGCCGTCCACGGCCTGCCTTCCAGGGCGGACTCGGTGGCCAGGGCGCGGATCGGGGTCGCGGCCACGCCGCCCAGGCCGATGCGCGCCGTGCGGACGGATCCGTCCTCGATGTCGAGGGCGAACGCGACGGCCACGCTGGAGATGTCGTCGTAGCGCCGCTTGGCGATCTTGTGGAATGCCGTGACGGGCGCCAGCGGCCGTGGAACGCGCACCGCGCGGATCAGCTCGCCGGGGCGGCGCACGCTCTGCCGGTAGCCGGTGAAGTAGTCGCCGAGGGGGACCTCGCGCTCGCCGTCGGCGCCGGTGAGCACCAACGACGCCTCCAGCGCCAGCAGTACGGGCGGACTGTCGCCGATGGGCGAGCCGGTGCCCAGGTTGCCGCCGAGGGTGGCGCTGTTGCGGATCAGCCGGGAGGCGAACTGCGGGAACAGCTCCGCCAGCAGCGGGACTTCACCGTCGAGGCGCCGTTCGATCTCCGTGAGGGTCAGTGCCGCTCCGATCTCGATGCGGTCGGATCCGACGTGCAGCTCCCGCAGTTCCGGCAGCCGGTCGACGGCGATCACACAATCCGCCCGTCGGGAGCGGATGTTGACCTCGACGCCCCAGTCGGTGCTCCCCGCGACGACGACCGCGCCGGGCCGCTCGCGCAGCAGCCGCACCGCGTCGGCCAGGGTGCCCGGCCGCAGGAACGCGCCGTCGTCCCGGACGTACGCGGTGGCCACCGGTTCGGGCGGGGACTGCTCGCGACGGCGCGCCAGGGGATCGTCCTCGGAGGGCATGCCGACGGCGAACGCCGCGTCGCGGATCGGGCGGTAGCCGGTGCAGCGGCACAGGTTTCCGCTCAGCGCGTGCAGGTCGAAGCCGTTCGGTCCGTGCTCGGAGCCGCCGCCCGGGCCGTCTCCGCCGCCTGTGCCGGTTCCCGCGCAGGGGCCGGCTCCGTCGGCCCGGTCGGCCGGCTCGGCCCGGTCGGTGTGCCCGCACCGGTCGGGCCGGTAGTACTCGGAGGCCATGCTGCAGATGAACCCCGGCGTGCAGTAACCGCATTGGGAACCGCCGCGGACGGCCATCTCCTCCTGTACGGGGTGCAGCACGGCCGGCGCACCGGATGCGTCGGTGGTGGCGAGACCCTCGGAGGTGACCACCTCCTGGCCGTCGAGCGCCGCGACCGGCACCAGGCAGGCGTTGACGGCCACCCAGTCGGTGGGCTTCTTCACCCCGGGACGCGCCACCAGGACCGAACAGGCACCGCATTCCCCTTCGGCGCAGCCCTCCTTGGTCCCGGTCAGGCCCCGCTCGCGGAGGAAATCGAGCACCGTGGTGTGGGGTGCCGCCGGTGAAATCGGTGTTTCTTTCCCGTTGACCGTGATCCGCGCCGCTACCACGGCACGTCCCCGTTTCGGCGCACGGTCGATCGGACTGTCCAAGTCGCCATTTCAGGAGCTTTCTCTTCCGGTGGTCGCAGCCCGGGATACGGAAATACCGCAGCGCGACGCATCGGCACGCGACGACGTGCCGTAAGGGGTGGCATAGACGAGAAGGTGCCGGGGCCGCCAAACGGGCGCGCCGACGAAGGGGCTGCTCAGCAGCCGTGTGCTACACGACCCGGAGCCCAGGCGATCTGGTGTGCGAGGCGAATCGGCGCGGAGACGGTCGACATCCGGATTTCGCCTCCTTCCAGCAGCTCACGAGCGGGTGCGGTCGAAGTTACGTTGCCGTGCCTTCATAGGTCAAGCACGGTTCGGTGGATCCCAGGAAAGCCGGCCACCTCGACCGCCGGTATCCGTGGGCGTCACCAAGGGCGCCCGGCCGCGTCGGGACATGACGCCGGTCGCACGGCACGTCGCCTCCCGACCGCCCCTCGCCACCCGCCTCCCGGCCGCCCCTCGCCACCCGTCCGCCCCTCGTCACCCGTCACCCGTGGCCGAGGCCTCCAGGAGCGCCTCGGCCACGGACGTACGGGCGTACAGCACGAAACGCCCGGCCCGGTGGGCGCTGACCAGTCCCGCGTCGCGCAGCGCCGTGAGGCACTGGGACACCCCGGCCGCCGACAGCCCCGTACGGCGGGCGAGTTCGCTCGTGGCGGCCGGAGCGTGCAGCTCGGCCAGCAGCAGCGACCGCGAGCGGCCCAGTACGGCGGCCAGGGCGCCGCCCGAGGAGACCGGCCGGGGCTCCCATAGCGCACCGATACCGCGGGCCGGATAGGCCAGACCCGGCGGATCCGGTGGTGCCACGCGGGTGAACGGGACCGGCCCGGTGAACACCGAGGGGATCAGCAGCAGACCGGTGCCGGCCGCCCCCCGCGACAGCGGACCGCGCCGGTCGGCCAGCCGCAGGGCGCTGTCGTCCCAGCTCACCGAAGCGTGGAGCTCGTTGAAGAGGTGGCCCGTGCCGTGCTCGGCGACCTGCCGCGCCCGGTGGAAGACGTCGGCGTCGAGCACCGCCCTGATCCGCACCCAGTAGGGCGCCAGAGCCAGTTCCCAGTAGGTGCGGATCTCCTCCACCAGCCGCTCCAGATGGCGTGGCACGTCGTCGTACAGGCCTCGGAGCGCCGGGCCGGGACGTCCCTGCTCGGCACGCAGCCGGTCGAGCTCCCCGCGGACCCGGCCGCCGGGCGTGGCCCGGATCGCCGCGAGCTCCTCCTCCAGCGTGGGGGAGGGGCCGGTGGGCGCGGGATTGAGGAAGTCGGGCACGTACCCCGAGGGCGGCACCAGCCCGGCGAGCAGGCCCCGGTCGAGACCGGTGGCCGTCAGCCGCGGCCGTACCTGCGCCGTCCAGGCCCGGTGCACGGGGTGTTCGCGACCCGACCGGAGCAGGCGCATGCTGGGCCCGACCTCCCACATCGGTGAGACCACGAAGCGCATCCGCGCCAGATCGCCCACCGAGAACGCCAGTTCCGCCTGCACCGACCGCCCACCCACCCCCCCCACCCGCCCACCCGATCCGAGGATTCACGTATGCGTTAACCGCTGGGCCGGCAGCCTACCCGGCACCGATCATCCCGTGCATGACCTCACAGACGATCACAGCGGCTGGTACCTGGAAGCTCGGCGACCGCACGGTCAACCGGATCGGTTTCGGTGCGATGCGCCTGGCCCAGAGCGGCGAGGCCCTCGTCAGCGATGCCGTCCCGCGCGACCGCGGCCAGGCGATCGACGTCCTGCGCCGCGCCGTGGACCTCGGCGTGAACCACATCGACACCGCGGCGTTCTACTTCTCCCCGCTGCGCTCCGCCAACGAACTGATCAACCGCGCCCTGGCCCCCTACCCCGAGGACCTGGTGATCGCCACCAAGGTCGGGCCGGGCCGCGACCCCTCGGGCGAATGGCTGGCCCACGCCCGGCCCGAACAACTGCGCGGGCAGGTGGAGGAGAACCTCCGTCAGCTGGGCCGCGACCACCTCGACGTGGTGAACCTGCGGATCGTCGGCACCGATTCGATCGCCGAACGCTTCGGCGTGCTGGCGGAGCTCCGGCAGGCCGGCCTCGTCCGCCACCTGGGCCTGTCGAACGTCCGCCCCCACCACCTGGCCGAGGCCCAGGCCATCGCACCGGTGGTGTGCGTGCAGAACATGTACGGGATCGGCGTACAGCCCGAGCAGGACGAGTTCCTGCGGACGTGCGGCGAGCAGGGCGTCGCGTTCGTACCGTTCTACTCGATCGCCGGTACCGGGCGGCAGGCCGGGGCCGGTGGCGACGACAGCGCCGAGGTGCTCCAGGTCGCCGCCGCGCACGGGGCGAGTGCGGCGCAGGTCCGGCTTGCCTGGACGCTGCAGCGGGGACCGCACGTCCTGGCGATCCCGGGCACGGGTGACCCCGCACACCTCGTCGCCAACGTGGCCGCCGGCGCCCTGCGGCTCTCGCCGGGCGAACTGGCCCTCCTGGACTCCGTACACGCTCGTCACCTGGGATGATGTCCGTCCGAGGGTGTGCCAGGGGGAGGGCGGAGATGAGCGTGCGCGCAGGCGCGGGGGACGAGTCGGCCGGAGCGCGGCAGTCGCCGTCGTGCCAGGTCACGGCCGTCTGTCCGGCGGCCACGGCGGTGATGGGCACGGTGGGCGCGGCGATCACGTCGACCGTGTCCAGCATGTCCGGCCACGCCTGCCGCAGGAGCGTGCGGGCGCGCTGCGCGCGCAGCGTCCGCTCGTGGTAGCCGGCGCCTCCGGCACCATCAGCCCCCAGTGGGTCGGCCGGATGTAGCGCGTCATCGGGATCTCGACGTCGACCGGCCGCGCGCCCAGCTCCGCCGGCCGGGACATCGCCCGCCGCACCGAGGCCTTCACGTCGGGGTCCACGTGGTCGACGTAGTTGTTGCCCGGCATGCCCACCTGTAGTCCCGTCAGGTCCGTGGCGGTTCCACCGGCCGGTGGTCGGCCGGTGGTCGGCCGGTGGAACGGCCACGGAGGCCGGGTCGCGCGGGTCGTGGCCGACCAGTGCCCCCCCCAGGATCACAGCGGTGTCCGCCACGGTCCGGGGGAGGGGTCCGACGTGGTCGAGCGACCAGGACAGCGAGGTCACGCCGTGCCGGGGAACAAGTCCGTACGTGGGCTTCAGGCCGACCATGCCGTTCAGTGCGGCGGGAACCCGGATCGATCCGCCCGTGTCGGTGCCCGGTGCGAACGTGGCGGCCCTGGCTGCCACGTCGACGGCCGAACCCGCTGGGGCCGCCTGGCCACCCGGCCGCGGTCCCAGGCGTTGGCGGTCTGAGGGGTGGTCAGTCCGTAGGCGAACGCGTGCGTGTGGGTCTTGCCACGGAGGGCCCTGAGGTACCGCTGTGTCAAGAGTATTGACAGAAGTTGAACACAATCGCACGCTGAGAGCGCTCTCACGCTTCAATACATCGATCTGCGCCTCGCCATGTCATATCGCGGGCGGCAGGTCCCCCCACACGCAAGGAGGATGAGAGTGTTCCGCTTGTCGAAAGTGCTGGCTTTCGGCGTCTCGGCCCTGTTCGTCGGAGCCGGTCTGACGTTCTTCGGTCTGCCGCCGTCCGCCGAGGCCGTGCCGGCGACCATCCCGCTCACCATCAAGAACAACTCGGGACGCAGCGAGCCCGTGTACGTCTACAACCTGGGCACCCTGCTCGCGACGGGGCAGCAGGGCTGGGCCGACGCCAACGGCACGTTCCACCCCTGGCCCGCGGGCGGCAACCCGCCCACCCCCGCGCCCGACGCGTCCATAGCGGGCCCGGCCAACGGGCAGACCAGGACGATCCGGATGCCCAAGTTCTCCGGACGCGTCTACTTCTCCGTCGGGAAGAAGCTCGTCTTCAAGCTCGCCGCCGGCGGCCTGGTGCAGCCCGCCGTGCAGAACCCCTCCGACCCGAACCACGACATCCTGTTCAACTGGTCCGAGTACACGCTCAACGACTCCGGCCTGTGGATCAACAGCACCCAGGTCGACATGTTCTCGGCGCCGTACGCGGTCGGCGCCAAGGCACCCGACGGTACGGTCAAGAACACCGGCCGGCTCAAGGCCGGCGGGTACGACGCCGTCCTCGGCGGCCTGCGTGCGGCCGGCTGGGGAGGCCTGATCCAGAGCCGCCCGGACGGCACCGTGCTGAGAGCGCTGGCGCCCGGCCACGGCATCGAGGCGGGCGGGATCCCGCCCGGCGCGATGAACGACTACATCAACCGGGTCTGGAGCAAGTACAGCTCCTCCACCCTCACCGTGACGCCGTTCGCGAACCAGCCCGACACCAAGTACTACGGCCGGGTGTCGGGCAACGTCATGAACTTCACCAACGGCTCGGGAGCGGTGGTCACCAGCTTCCAGAAGCCCGACTCCGACAGCGTCTTCGGCTGCTACAAGCTGCTGGACGCGCCCAACGACAACGTCCGCGGCCCGATCTCCCGGACCCTGTGCGCGGGCTTCAACCGCTCGACGCTCCTGACCAACCCGAACCAGCCCGACGCGAACGGCTCCGGCTTCTACCGGGACGCCGTCACCAACCACTACTCGCGCATCATCCACGCCCAGATGGCCGACGGCAGGGCATACGGCTTCGCCTTCGACGACGTCGGCGCCCACGAGTCGCTGGTGCACGAGGGCGACCCCAGGGAAGCCTTCATGACGCTGGAACCGTCCAACTGACAGCAGCGGGACGGGCGCGGCCGGGGCCGCGCCCGTCCCGGGCCGGAGGCCCGCTCACGCGGACAGTGTCCGTAAGAGCGGGCTTGCCGGGCCGCCGGCGTTCACGGCGAGGGCGTGGTGCCCGGCACGGGGGTCTCGGCGGACCAGAAATCGGAGCGGACGTTGGGGGTGGGGACTGCCGTTTCGCCCTCGTACGTGGCGCCGTTCGCCGGCTTCGTCGGCGGGGCCACCTTCGAGTTCTTCACGCAGGGGCTGGTGACCTCGAAGAAGGCCTGGCCCTGGTGGCCGAAGAGGACGCTGATGCCGAAGCCGTCCGGGGACGTGGCGTAGATCGCGGGCATGTCCTTGCTCGGGTTCACCGTCTTGATCCGGTAGCCGCTCGCCTTCCAGAACCCCTCGACCACACCGAGGAAGTTGCCGCGGCGCTGCGGCGAGACGATCGTCATCACGGTCCAGTAGCGCGTCACGTCGCAGCTGCCGGTCGTCGTGGTGTCGTGGACCCACTCGATCTCAGGCTTGATCGCCCCGACCGTCGCGTAGAGCATCTCGTCGGCGCGCTCCGCCGCTCCCTGCATGTCCATGCCTGCCACTGTCCCTCGCTCGTCCTTGGTGCCGCCGGTCGGCCCGCACCCGGCGAGCAGTGCGCCGGCCATGGCCATCGCACAGGCCAGGCGAACGGTCCGCGTGATGCGCTTCATCGATGCTTCTCCCTCACGATGTTCTCAGGGTGGCCGGCGACGATGGTGGCGATGTTGTCCGCCGACACCTGGTCCTTCTCCGGGGTGAAGTACTGGGAGTGGGCGTCGAACCCCCCGCCGTCCATGACCATCCTCGGCCCGTCGTCGACCAGGAAGCGCTGTGCGCCGAAGGCCTTGCTCGCCGGGTCCTTGCCGAAGTACACGTCGTCGTTGCCGATGTCGAAGAGGTCACGTGCGACCGCGACTCCCAGGACCGGGCCGCCCGTCAGCCAGCCGAGCGCCACCTCGTCCTTCGAGGGCAGGTGGGTGACCGGGTCGTTGTCGGCGGCGCCGACGAACACGTGGTCCTTGCCGACGCCGAGTTCGGTCGCCTTCTGCGCGTCCACGCCGGGGCTGCCGAGCAGGATCACGTCGTCCACGCCGGGGATGCCTCCGGACTGCTTGGCGGCAATGCCGACCGTGAGTGAGCCGTAGGAGTGCCCGATGGCCGTCACGTGCGGATCGGCGCTCTGGTTCGTCGCCGAGAGACCCGCCATGAACTGGTTGTACGCCGGGGCGCCCCGCTGCGCGTCGCCCCGCGTCGCCACGTCGATGTGCTGCGGGGCGTCGTAGCCCAGCCAGATGATCGAGGCGCTGGACGGGTCCACGCGCTGGGCGCCCTTGGCCGTGTCCTGGGCCCGCTTCATCGTGTCCGTGACGAACTCGTCGTTGAGCTTGGTCATGAGACCGGGGACGTACGCGGAGACGTGCTTGGAGGTGTCGGGGTTGCCGTACGAGACGATCGCGCGCCCGTTGCCCTCGTCCCCGATGCCCAGGAGGAACATCGGCGGGCGGCTCGGCTCACCGAGTTTGTCCTGGATCATACGGAGGGCGTTGAGTTTCGTCTCCGCGTCGTCGCCGCCCCGGCGCGCCAGGTCGTCGATGAGGACCGGCAGGTAGTTGCGGTTCGCCTCGTCGCGGGCCACCGCCGGGACGCCGTCCAGGCTGCCGACCAGGTCGGGTGCGATCTCCAGGTACTCCTGGCGCTGTTCGTCGGTCAGTCCGTCCCACCACTTCTTGCGTTCGGCGGGGCTCTTGTCCTCCGGGACGTTCTCACCGAGGTACATGCCGGCGGTGGAGCGGACGTCGGAGGTGTCCCGGGCGACGTCCTTCAGGGTGGCCTCGGTGACGTCCAGGCCCTTCTCCGCCTTCAGACCGGTGATGGTCTTCGCGTAGCGGGCGTCGATCTCGCCCGCGGACCGTACGGCCCGGGCGACACGGTCGGCCACGTCCTGCGCCTTCGCCGCGTTCGGGTTCAGCGGCTTGAAGCCCGAGTAGCCGGGGTAGAGCGGCGACTGGCCCTGCTGGCCGAGGCCCGGCGGTTCCAGGGGGAGGCGGGAGCTGCCCTGGACCTTGCTGCCCGGCGCCTCCTTCTTCGCGCCGGTCAGGTCCTCGACCTCGGCGGCGGGATAGCTGACGGAACCGTCGTCGTGGACGGTGAAGTTCAGGGCGGCGGCGTCCGCGAGGGCCTGCTTCAACTGGGTCTGCGGCTCCACCAGATCGCTGGCGAGCCCGTTGAGCGCCGTACGGACCAGCCCGCACTCGCTGTGCAGGTACTGGAAGTTGCGGCTGAGGCGCTGGAGCCTGCCGAGGGCGGCCTCCGCCGACTCGCTCTCCTGCGTCTCACGGAGCTTCGCGGACATCGCGCGGTCGACCCGTACACGGTCGGAGTCCGCGCGGTCGGAGACCTCGTGCCACTTGTCGCCAGCCTCCGTGAACTCGGAGGTCTTGAGGTCGCGCAGCTGCTTCCAGGTGAGGGTTCCGGTCATCGCTTCTCGTCCGCCTTGGATCCGCCGTCGACGCCCTTGAAGGACGCATCGACCGCGGCGTCCGTCTCGCCCATCTCCTTGGCGACCTTCAGTAGGGTCCTTTTGAGCTGCTCGCATTCGTCCCGCACCGACTGCAGGCGCTCCTCCCAGGACGTCAGGACGCTCTTGAGCGCCGTGACGGAGCTGAGGCCCGCGGCTCCCGCCTCGACGCCCTCGTGGCCGGGGCCCAGCGCGGCGCGGCTCGTCTCGGTGTTGGTGCGCAGGTCGCCGGCGGTACCGGAGGCGCTGGTCCAAGGACCCTTGGTGTGCTGGAGGTTTCCGGTCCCGCCCCCGCCCCCGCCCGTCCCGGGATCGGGGGCCGCCGAGGCGAGCCTCATCGCAGGCCCGTCGTCGGCCGGTCCGAACAGCTCCTGCCAGCGCTCCGAATAGGACACGGCTCCCCCGTCTACGTCTGCGTTCCGTTTCCGCGCCCGCAGAGACTAACGCAGGTTGCGCACGTGTGTGCGATCGGGAACGGTGTGCGCGTACAGAGCGCGCACAAGGGGGTGGATGACGGTGGAAAGCGACCGCCTCCCGACCGGTCCGCCGCTCGGCGACCTCCGGCGGTCAGTAGTCGTGGCGTGCGCCGTGTTCCAGTGACCGGGGGCGGGCCGCGTCGGCCTCGTGGTCGAAGAGGGGCAGGGGGCCTGTTCACCGGGTCCGGTCGCCGCGAGGGGAATGCCCTGGCTCTGGCACATCCGGCGGGCCCGGGCCGGCGCGCTGAAGGTCATGGGGGAGGGGGAACGGCTCGGCAGCTCGACGACGACCTGTGCGGGGCGGTGCGCATGGACGAGGGATTCGATCTGCAGGGCGGCCGCGGCCCGGTCGGTGACGTGCAGTTCGTGCAGGATCTTCACCCGCGGCCGCCGGGATCCGGGTGCCCCGCCGTCGGGGCCCCGGACACCGGTGTGCGCCGGCCGGCCGGCCCGGACGAGTCCGACGCCTCGGGCGCGCCGGGGAGTGGCGCCCCGGCCGGCGCGTCAGGCCTTGAGCGCCCGTCCCGCGACCGTGAGGGCCAGGCGGCGGGGGGCCAGCGTGGAAGCCGTGGCCGAGAGCCGGTTGCCGAGGCCGACGACGATGCTGGGGGGCGTCCTGTCGCGCTCCAGCGCACGCCGGGTCGCCGTGACCACCTGCTCGGGGGTGGCCATCCGCCCCACGGCGGCGTCCCGGCTGCCGACGACGTCGAAGAACTCCGTACGGACCGGGCCGGGCGAGACGGCGAGCACCCGCAGCGAGGAGGAGCGCGTCTCGTACGCCACGGCCTCGGTGAAGCTCAGGACGAAGGCCTTGGTGGCCCCGTAGACCGCCATCGCCGGGGTCGGCTGGTAGGCGGCCGAGCTGGCCACGGTGACGAGGGCGCCCCGGCCGCCGGCTGTCAGGTCCGGCAGGAACTGCCTGGTCAGCTCCGTCAGCGCCGTCACGTTGAGCTGGATCATCTCGTTGATCCGTGTGGGGTCCTGGTCCGCGAAGGGGCCGTGGCTGCCGAAGCCGGCGTTGTTGATCAGGGTGTGCACGGTGAGCCCGAGTCCGTCGAGCTCCGCGTGCAGCGCGGCCGCGGCGCCCGGCCGGGCGAGGTCGGCGGCGACCACGTGGGCCCGCACCCCGTAGCGGCGCCGGAGGTCGGCCGCCACCTCCTCCAGCCGCTCGACGCGGCGGGCGACGAGGACGAGGTCGGCTCCGCGCTCCGCCCACTGCCGGGCGAATTCGACGCCGAGTCCGGCGCTCGCTCCGGTGATCAGGGCTGTGGTTACGCGGTATGCCATAGACATGGTCGGCGCTCCGTTCGGGTGTTCCGGCCGAGATGGACGATACTTTGAATGTAGACAGAGCAAACATTGTTGTCAATGACAACATCGAGCGAGGGGAGGCCGCCTTGGCCGACGCCGATGCGCCCTACCATCACGGCAACCTCCGAGAGGCCCTGCTGGCCCGCGCGGAAGCCGTCCTCGCGGCGACGGGGGCGGACAGCCTGTCCCTCCGCGCCCTCGCGCGGGACCTCGGTGTCAGCCACGCGGCGCCGGGCCGCCACTTCCGCGACCGGCAGGCGCTGCTCGACGCGCTCGCCGTCGGTGGCTTCACCCGCCTCAACGAGGGCCTGCGGGCCGCCGTCGAGGAGCCCGGCCCCGTCACCGCCCGGCTCGCCGGCATGGGGCGGGCCTACATCGACTTCGCGGTGGCGAACGCCCCGCTGCTCGGCCTGATGTTCACGGTCAAGCACGCCGACGACTCCAGTGCCGAACTGCGCGAACTGGGTCACCAGAGCCTGCGGATCGCCGCCGGACTCATCGCCCTGGCCCAGCAGGAGGGCGTCGTGCGGGCGGGCGACCCGGACCGCCTCGCGCAGGTCGCCTTCTCCACGGTGCACGGCCTCGCGGCCCTGGCCGTCGGATCCCTGCTGGAGGACACCCCGCTGGCCGAGGCGACCGACCTCGCCCTCGACGTCCTGCTCACCGGCCTCGCCGCGCCCTCGCGGTGACGGGGCGTCCAGCTGCCCAACGGCTCCTGACGGCGGCTTCCGCGGCGTCGCCGTACCCGCGGGGCGCGTCCCGCCGATCGGGCAGGACGCGCCCCGGGGCGCGTCCCCGAAGTCCCGCCCGGCCCGCGGCGCGCGGCCCGCGGCGCCCGGCACCGCACCTCGCCCCGTGGTTGGGGCGCCCGGGGGCGTCCGGTGCCCGGGCGCCCCTCCGCCCCGCGATGCCTCCCCTGCCTCCTCTGCTCCCTCTGCTTCCCCTGCCTCCCCGTCGCGGGGCCCGCGCTCCGGGTGGCCGGCGCCACTTCGCGGACCCGCGCTAGCGCATTTCACTTCGCGGCGCCACCTCGCGGCCGCGCGGCGCGCCCGCTGCCGGAGGCGGCCGGGGGGTGACCACCCGGCCCGCCGGGGCCCCGGCGGGCCGTCGACCTCCGCCAACGTCGCCGCCCGCCGAGGGGCGTCCGCCGCCGGGGCCGGAATCCGCCGCCATCGATGGCGCATAACGGTTCCTCCGGTCCGATGAACTCCAACGAAAGTGCACGTGCGGGCAGTTGGGCGTAGTTATGCTCCCGCCCACCGGTCAGAAGGTCACCCTTTTCCGATAATTCGAGGACGCCGATGGAGCAAAGAGACATTCCACCCGAAATGGCCCGCCCGGAGGGGGGAGCGGGCCGGGCACTGCCCGCGATCGCCTCCCTGGCCGCCGTCTGCCTGGTCGGGGCGCTTGTTTCCTCCTCCGGGCCGGTCGGCACGGTACTGATCGCCGCGGGGGCCCTGTGCACCGCCGCCCTCTTCGTCGAGGCCCTGCGCCGCGGGCGCGCGCTCGCCGACCGGACCGCCCGGATCGCCGCGCTCCAGCACACCCTGGCCCGCCAGGAGACCGAGGCGACCCGCCTGTCCGCCGTGGTGCTCCCCGAGGCCATCGACCGGCTGCGCCGCGGCGAGCCGGCCGAGGAGGTGCTCACCTCCCTGGGCGGTCGCGCCGGACCGGGCAACCGCTGGGGCAACGACGCCGCCCTCACCCCCCGCTTCCGGGCCGCGCTGCAAGCCGTACTGGCCCACTCCGTCGACGCCGTCGACAACGAGGAGAGCCTGCGCGACTCGGCCCAGCGCGCCTTCGTCAACGTCGCCCGCCGCGTGCAGGCCATCGTCCACCAGCAGGCGCACGAGATGCGTGAGATGGAGGACCGGCACGGCCGCAACCCGGACGTGTTCGGCGATCTCCTGCGCCTGGACCACGGCACCGCCCTCATCGGCAGGCTCGCCGACTCCATCTCGGTCCTCGGCGGTGCGCGCCCCGGCCGCCAGTGGAGCAGGGCCGTCACCCTCTACAGCGTCATGCGCGGCGCGATGTCGCGCATCATCGACTACCAGCGGGTCGAACTCCACTCAGTCACCGAGGTCGCCGTCGTCGGCCCGGTCGTCGAACCCCTGATCCACACCCTCGCCGAACTGCTGGACAACGCCACCCGGTACTCCCCGCCGCACACCCGGGTCCACCTCACCGCCGTCGAGGTGCAGTCGGGCATCGCCGTGGAGATCGAGGACGGCGGCCTGAGCATGAGCGAGGAGGCCCGGGCGCGCGCCGAGCGGATGCTCGCGCAGGCCCAGTCCGGCATCGATCTCAACGACCTCGGCGAGACACCGCGGCTGGGCCTGGCGGTCGTCGGCCGGCTGGCGCAGGCGTACGGGTTCCAGGTGTCGCTGCGCTCCTCCGCGTACGGGGGTGTCCGCGCCGTGGTCATCGTGCCGCAGCACCTGATCACCACCGCGTCCGCGGCGACCGGCCTCGCCCACGGCATCGGCTCCTCCTCCGGGCCCAGGGCGGTTTCCGCCACACCGCGCGAGCACCCCGTCGACGCGACGTCGGCCGGCGTGTCCGTGCCGCGGCCCGCGCCGGCTCCGGCGCTCGGGCCGATGCCCGTCGACGGCGGGCCGACCACCGAACGTACCGCGACCGGCCTGCCGCAGCGGCGCCGGAAGGACCGCGTCACCACCTCCGACGTCCGACCGGCCGCGAGGCCGCAGCCGACGGACGACAACGGCCCCGGAATGTGGCTGGAGGCCTTCCACAGCGGCCTGTCGGGCGAGCCCGGCAAGGACGCGCCGGGCGCCCAGGACGCGTCGGGTTCAGCGACCAAAGGGGCGTAAACAGTGATGACTCAGCGAAGCAGTATGGACTGGATGCTCAAGGACCTGGCCGTCGGCGTGCCGCAGACGCGGCACGTGATCGTGCTGTCCGCGGACGGGCTCTGCGTGGCGCAGTACGGCGCCGAGACGGACACCGCCGACCGGCTGGCGGCCGCCTGCGCGGGCCTGCAGAGCCTGGCCGGCGCGGTGGCCGCCGAACTGCCCAGCTCCGAGGGCAGAATGCGGCTGGTCGTGATCGAGATGGACGGCGGGTTCTTCTATCTCATGGCAGCCGGAGACGGCTCCTACCTCGCGGTCCTGGCCGACGAGGGCGTCGACGCGGGCCTGATGGGCGCGCAGATGCGCAACCTGGTGACCCGAATGGGGGACCACCTGAGCAGCCCGCCCCGGCACGACGGGCAGCCCGCGTGAAAGAGCCGCCCTCAAGCTGGGAGGACGGCAGTCCCGAACGGCTCTACGTCATCACCGGCGGACGCAGCGGACCCTCCACCTCCGTCCAGCTCGACCTCGTGACCTTGGTGGTGGCCAAGGGGCCTCCCCGCCCCGAGATGCAGCCCGAGCAGGCCTCCATCCTGCGGATGTGCCAGTCACCGCTGTCGGTGGCCGAGATCGCCGCGTACGCCGGCCTGCCCGTGAGCGTCGTCACCGTGCTGGTCGGCGACCTGATGGCCGCCAGGCGCGTGTACATCCGACCGCCCATTCCCACCGCGCAGCTACCCGACCTTGCTCTGATCGAGGCAGTGATCGATGGACTTCAGAAGCTCTGAACCGCCCGCCGGGCCGTGCGCGGCGGACATCCTGCCGCAGTCGGCCGCGGCGGCCGTGAAGGTCGTCATCGTCGGCGGCTTCGGCGTGGGCAAGACGACGCTGGTCGGCGCCGTCAGCGAGATCAAGCCGCTGACGACCGAGGAGACGATGACCCGGGCAGGGGTCGGTGTCGACGACACCTGGGGCGTCGCCCGCAAGATCACCACCACCGTGGCCATGGACTTCGGCCGCATCAGCATCAACGACGAACTCGTGCTGTACCTGTTCGGGACACCGGGCCAGGAACGCTTCTGGTTCCTGTGGCGCGGGCTCTTCGAGGGGGCGCTCGGCGCCGTCGTACTCCTCGACACCCGTCGGCTGGAGATCAGCTTCG
Organism: Streptomyces sp. NPDC090021; assembly: GCF_044748225.1. Lineage (NCBI taxonomy): Bacteria > Bacillati > Actinomycetota > Actinomycetes > Kitasatosporales > Streptomycetaceae > Streptomyces > Streptomyces sp. NPDC090021. The sequence goes on from NZ_JBIVFO010000051.1 coordinate 18,296, forward strand.
ACGTCATCGGCCGACTGGAGGAGCGCGGTGTCCCCTTCGTGGTGGCCGTCAACTCCTTCCCCGACGCCCCCGAGCATCCGCTGGAGGAACTGCGCGAGGCCCTCGACCTGCCGCCCGCCGTCCCCATCCTCGCCTGCGATGCCAGAAGGCGGGAATCGTCCCGCGACGTCCTGCTGACCCTCATGCGCTACCTGCACTCCCAGGCAGCCACCCAGGAGGCAATGTGAGCACCACCCCCGTCCCGCCGCCCGAGTGCCCCGCCCACATGGCGGCGACCGCGGGCGGCCTGTACCGCCTGCACGGAGCGGAAGCCCAGGCGGACCCGTTCGCCCTGTACGAGAAGCTGCGGGCCGAGCACGGCCCGGTGGCCCCGGTGCTCGTCAACGGGGACCTCCCGGCGTGGCTGGTCCTCGGCCACCGGGAGAATCTCGACGTGGCGCGCACGTCCTCGCGGTTCGCCCGCGACCCCCGGGGCTGGCGCGACATGAGAGAGGGCCGGGTGCCGGCCGACACCCCGCTCGGCCCCATGGTCTCCTGGGTGCCGGTCTGCAACTTCACCGACGGGCCCGTCCACGAACGGCTGCGCTCGGCCGTCGTGGAGTCCCTGGAACGCTTCGACAAGCGCGGCATCCGCCGCTACGTCACCCGCTTCGCCAACCACCTCGTCGACCAGATCGCCGCCGAGGGGTACGCGGACCTGGTGCCCGCCTTCTCCGACCAGCTTCCCATGCTGGTCATGACCCAGCTCATCGGGGCGCCCGACGAGCACGGCCCGCTGCTGGTCAAAGCGGCTCGCGACATGCTCCAGGGGACGGAGACGGCCCTTGAGAGCGACCGCTACGTCACCACCACGCTGGAGAACCTCGTCGTCGAGCGCAAGGCCAGGCCCGCGCGCGACCTCGCCTCCTGGCTGATCGAGCACCCCGCCGACCTGACCGACACCGAAGTGCTCATGCACCTGCGTGTGGTGCTCATCGCGGCGTACGAGACCACCGCCAACCTGATCGCCAACACGCTGCGCACCGTCCTGACCGATCCGCGCTTCCGGGCGAGCCTCTCCGGCGGCCACATGACCCTGCCCGACGCGCTGGAGCAGGTCCTCTGGGACGACCCGCCGATCAACACGATCATCGGCCGCTGGGCGACCGGGGACACCGTGCTCGGCGGCCGGCAGGTCAAGGCCGGGGACATGATCCTGCTCGGTCTGGCCGCGGGCAACGCCGACCCCCAGATCCGGCCCGATCCGGCCGCCTCCGTCCACGGCAACCGCTCCCACCTGGCCTTCAGCAGCGGCCCGCACGAATGCCCGGGTCAGGACATCGGGCGCGCCATCGCGGACACCGGCATCGAGGTCCTGCTGGACCGGCTGCCCGACCTTGAGCTGGCGGTCGACGTGAGCGAGCTGCAGTGGCGCGGCACCCTCATGTCCCGTCACCTGCTGGCGCTGCCGGTGCGGTTCGCCCCGCGCTCCGCCGCGCCCCCGCCCCCGGCCCCGCAGCTCCCGGTGGAGCAGCCTGCCGGGCACCCCGTCCACCCGGTGATCCCGCCGCAGCCGACGGCTCCGCCCGCGCGGCCGGTGTCCGGCGGCAGCCGCAGGCGCCGCGGCGTCAGCTGGTGGCGCCGGCTGCTCGGTCGCCGCTGACCCGGCTCGACCGGCCGTCCCGAGCGCCACCCGCGAGGCCCCCGGCCGCACCGGCCGGGGGCCTCGCCCCCTTTCCGCTCAGGTGTGGAGCTGCCGCCACCAGGACGCCAGGGCCGGCGGGACCGGGGCCTCGGCGGCACTGGGGTGCTCGGCGTACCGGAGCGCGAACCGGGCATCGGGCGAAGGGAGTTCGTACCGGTTGCGCGGACTGGCGTACCGGGGCGCACCGGCCTGCCAGGCGATGGAGCCGGCCACGTAGTGACCCAACGCCGCGAGGTGACGGTGCAGTGCGCCGTCGTCATGGCCCGCCTCGTGCGCCAGCCGGGCCCGCAGCCCGGTGAAGAGGACCATCACCCGGTCACGCAGGGCCACGGCGAGCGGTACCGCCTCGGCCGGGGAACAGCCCTCCTGCTGCGCGAGGACGTTGACGAGGTTCACCTCGCGCGGCTCCAGATGGTCGTCCTTGTCGTAGGAGAACAGGTCGTTGTCCGCGCTGACGACGAAACCGGCCGCGTCCGTCAGGGCCGTCAGCGCGGGAGAGCACAGGACGTCCGCCGGCAGCCGGTCCCCACGGGCGACGTCCGACCAGGTCAGCGAGAAGCGGGTGCCGTTCGCCAGCGGCCCCATGGCGACGAAGTCGTTCAGCCCCGGCATGGAACCCGCCTCGGCCCGGGCGGACCGCCAGGCCGCTCCGAGCAGCCAGTCCCTGGTCCCCTCGACGAACCTGCGCAGTTCGTACGGGGTGAGCATGGCGTGGGTACGGCCCACCAGGTCCAGCAGGGCCCGGGTCATGGGCCCGTCGGGCAGCACGGCCGCCCCGGGGTCCTCGACGGTCCGCAGCAGCCGCACCCCGTGCTCGACGACGGCCGCCGTGTCCGCCTCGTGGGCACCGGAGTCCTGCCAGTCGTCGACGGCGTTCGCCCAGTAGTTCCACTGCGTGAACAGCAGGACGGCGTCCACGTCCCCGTCGGGGATGATCCGGCAGGAGAAGTCGGCGCTGTGGGTGGCCAGTCCCCACGCGCGCTCGACCGGATCCGGGTACAGGCCGAAGGCGTCCAGCCACTCGACGGCCCGGGTCTCCACCTCCTTCGCCCGGGGATGGAGGAGGTCGCGCGGCAGCGGGCAGTAGAAGGACGGCAGGCCCGGACCGAGGCGCGAGGGCCGTGGCGGCGCGGTCATCGGCCACCGCCGATCCGGAAACGCAACAGCCGTGTCTCCACGGCGTGTTCGCGCCAGAGCCGGAAGAACTTGCTGTGCGCGATCGTCGACTGTTCGAGCCGGTCGTCCGTCCAGGCCCCGGCCTCGGCGCCGGAGCCCGCTCTGAGCCGGTCGAGTTCGGCGGTGTTCCACGCCATGGACTGCACCCAGAACTCCGCCACGGCGTCCGTCACGTCCTCGTCCTGCACCAGCTCGAAGCCGGCCGCCTCGGCCGCGGCCAGGTACTCCCCGCGCCGTCCCAGCCGTGTCCGGTAGTAGCCGTCCATGAACTCCCGCCACTCGGAGGCGCCCGCGAAGTGCTCCTGGATACCGAACCAGCCGCCGGGCACCAGCGCCTTGGCGACGACCTCGAACAGGCGGGCCCGGTCGGTGTAGCCGCTGCTCTCGTTGGCGTAGACGGCGTCGTACGCGTGTGTCTCGTCCAGGTCGTGCACGTCCGCCAGAACGGGCCTCACCCGGTCGGCCACTCCGGTGTGCAGGGCGAAGTGCCGCACGATGGGCAGGTGTTCGGCCGCGACGGTGAGACCGGTGACCGAAGTCCCGTGCTCCTGGGCCCAGTAGAGCGATGTGCCGCCGAGCCCGCAGCCGATGTCGAGCAGGCGCCGGGGAGGCGTCTCGTACGCGCCCCAGGTGCGGGCCGCGTGGTCGACTATCCGCTCCTGAGCGGCGAACAGTCCCTGTTTCAGGGTGTCCTGGGCGACGGTGGTCTCCGGTGGGCCGTCCGGGTACAGCCCCACGTGGAAGTGGACGCGTGGGCCCGGACCGTACTTGTGCAGTATCTCCTGGGTCTTGCGGCTGTAATAGAGGCGCACCGGGTCGTCCGCGGCCGAACCGGGGTCGCCGCATAAGGTCCGTACGAAGGGTGTAACGCGCATGGGGTGTCCGCCCTTTCGTGGGGTAGGGCTGCCCTCCGGGACGCGCCGCGCCGCTCTCGTGGCGTCCCGAACGGCACACTGTTGAAGCACGGACCATCGTGGCACTTCACGGGCACCACGTCAGCCCGCAGGAGCAGCACGGTACCGTCAAGATCCTTGCTCTGAGTGCTGGTTGGCGTCACGCGTGGGCGTGTTCCGGCGCCGGGGAGGATGTCAGCCGGAGGAACGACCGGGCGTCGGCCACGGCCGCCCCGCCCGCGTCGTTGTTGAAGTAGGCGTAGACGTCCGCGTCCGCCGGCCAGGTGTCCGCGATCCGGGCCGCCCAGCTGCGCAGGGCCGTTCTGCCGTACCGGGGTGCGGGGCGGGCGCGGCCCTCGTGGAACCGTACGTACCCCCAGTCCGCGGTGCGCCACAGTGGCGTCACGGGCCGCGACCCGCGATCGGCCCAGCACAGGGCCGCGCCGCGGCCGGTCAGGACCGAGCGCACCTCCGGCGTCCACCAGGACGTGTGCCGGGGCTCGACCGCGACGCGCGTACCGGCCGGGAAACAGGCCAGACACGCGTCGAGCGCGTCCGGGTCGGCCGGCAGGGTGGGCGGCAGCTGGAGCAGGACCGGTCCGAGCCGGTCGCCGAGGTGGACGGCGTGCGCCATCAGCCGGTGCACCGGCTCGGCCGACTCGCGCAGGCGTTTGACGTGCGTCAGGAAACGCCCGGCCTTGACGGACATGACGAAACCGGACGGGGTGCGGGCGCGCCACTGGGCGAACGTTTGGGGTGACGGCAGCCGGTAGAAGGCGGCGTTGCTCTCCACGGTGCGGAAATGAGCGGCGTACTCCTCCAGCCACAGGCGCTGCGGCCGGTCCCGCGGATAGAGGACGCCCGACCAGTCGCGGTACTGCCAGCCGGACGTGCCGACGTGCACGGTCATGCCGTGCGCCTGCCCGCCGCGCGGCCCGGCACACCTCCGCCCCGGTGCGAGGAGGAGGCCGCCGTGCGCCGAGGCCCGCGGAGGTGACGTCGTCCAGCGTGTAGTGGATCCGCCGGGCGAGGAAGGCGCCGTCACGGTCCAGGTCCCGCATCACGGCAGCCGCGGCCACCGTCTTGAACAGCGAGCACATCGGGAACAGCTCGTCGGCGCGGTACCGCACCGTCCGGCCCGTGCCCGTGTCCCGCGCGTACGCCCCCACCCGCGCGCCGTACTCCCGCTCCAGCGCCCGCAGCCGCCGGACGGCCTCGCCCTCCGCGCCGGGCGTCGCCGCCCGGGCGTCGCCGCCCGGGCGGCGACGCGGTCAGCGCCACCCCCGCTCCCGGAGTCAGTACGGCACGACGGGTCTGCTCCACGTCGCCTCTCCTCTTCCCTCGGCGGTCACGTGGTGACAAAGCCGCCAAAGATGATCAATCCGGTTGCGTCCCCCGCGCCCCGCCCCCGCCGCCGCCCCGGGTCAGTGGCCCAGGGCGGCGGCGGGGCCCTGCTCGCGCACGGCCCAGGGGGAGCCGTACGCCGTCAGCAGGTCGAGGAACGGGAGCGGCGGCAGGGCCTCGGGGCCCAGGACACCGGACCCGGACCACACGCCGGTCGCGAGGAGTTCGAGGGCCACCACCGGGTTGACGGCGGTCTGCCAGACGACGGCCTGCGAGCCGTACTCGCGCATGGACCACTGGTTGTCGACCACGTGGTAGAGGTACACCTCGCGCGGCCGGCCGTCCTTCGTGCCCTTGACCCAGGTACCGGCGCAGGTCTTCCCCGTCATGCGGTCCCCGAGCGTCGCCGGGTCGGGCAGGCAGGCGGCGACCACGTCACGCGGCGAGACCCGCACCTCGGCGCCGTCCTCCCCGCGGACCGGGACCCGGACGGTGGAGTCCAGGCCCAGCGCGTGCAGCGCCTTGAGCTTGCCGATGAAGTCGTCGCCGAGGCCGTACTTGAAGGTGACCCGGCGGGCCCCGACCCAGCGCGGGACGAGGAGGACCTCCTCGTGCTCGACGTTGACGCACTCGACCGGCCCGATGCCCTCGGGGAAGTCGAAGACCTCCGGCTCGCTGAACGGCTCCGTGGTGAACCAGCCGCGTTCGCTCTCGTACACCACAGGCGGGTTCAGGCACTCCTCGATGGTCGTCCAGATGTTGAAGGACGGTGCGAAGTCGTAGCCCTCGACGGTCAGGTTCGCTCCGTCACGGATGCCGATCTCCTCGATGTCGTCGAAGAGCTCGTCGGCCGCGTAGCGGGCGAAGACGTCCGACAGCCCGGGCTCGACACCCATGCCGACGAGCGCCAGGCGGCCCGACTCCTCCCACTCCGCGGCCCGCTCGAACTGCTCGTCGCCGAGCTTCACCCCGCACTCGCCGTGCGGGTTCTCCGGGTGCGGGCGGGAGAGGGACATCGCCATGTCGACGTAGTGGCTGCCCGCCGCCAGCGCGGCATGGAACAGGGGCATCACGAAGCGCGGGTCGGTGGCGTTCATCAGTACGTCGCATCCGCGCTCGGAGAGCAGCCGGGTGACCGCCGCCTCGTCGGAGGCGTCAACGCGGCACGCGCTGAAGCGCTGCTCGTCGGCGCCCAGGGCCGTGACGGCGGCCTCCGCGCGGGCCAGGTCGTAGTCGGCTACGACGAAGTGGTCGAAGAAGCCGCGGCGGGCGGCGATCCTGGTGATCGCGCTCCCGACACCGCCGGCACCCACAAGCAGAACACGCATGGCTCGGTCCTTTCTCGGTGAGGCGTCCGCCTCAGGGGGCTGATGCAACCGCGCGCCCCGAGTTAAGGTCAATGGTGTTGGCATAAGGGTCGGCTGTCACGGAGGCGGGCGAGATGGCGAAGAACGTGGTGCCGGAGGAGGCCCGCAGGCGGCGTCGGCCGACGCGGCAGGGGACAGTGCTCTCGGAGAAGCTGATCGTCGAGACGGCACTGCGGATGGTGCGCGAGCACGGCAGCGCGGGCCTGTCCGCCCGGCGGCTCGGCGCGGCCCTGGGCGCGGACCCCAGCACCCTCTACCGGTACTTCGAAGGCATGGACGGGCTCACCCTGGCCATGGGCGAGGAGCTGATCGGCCGGGCGCTGGCCGGGTGGGCCCCCACCGGACGGTGGCGCGACGACCTCCGCGCCCTCGGGCTGCGCATCCACGCTGCCTACCTCGCCCACCCGCAGGCCGCCCTGCTGACCGCGAGCCGGGTCACCGGCCGCCCGCGGGAGATCGCGGCGGACGAGGCGATCCTGGGCATCCTGCGCGGTGCCGGGTTCGGCGACGAGGACGCGGTGCGGATCTACCACGCCTACATCGACCAGAGCCTGGCCTTCGCGGCCCTCGACGCGGGCCCCCTCGCCCTGACGGACCGGGCCCGCGCGTCCGACGAGGAACGCTGGGAGTCGACGTACGCACGCCTGCCGGCGGACGACTACCCGAACATCGCGGCCACCGCGGGGCTGCTGGCCGCCCGGATGCCCCACAGCGCCTACCCGGTCGCGCTGGAGATGCTGCTGGAGACCGCGGAGCGGCAGCTGGCGGACGCCCGGGGCTGAGCCGGGCCGGGGCCGGGGTCGGTTCTGGGCCGGATCTGGGCCGGTCCGGATCTGGACCGGGGCCGGATCCGGACCGGGGAGCTTATGCCGGTCCCCTCGTCGGCGCGGGCATGCTGGTCTGGCTGCTGGTGGAAGCGGTCGCCGACATGGCGGACCCGGCCAACTCGTACGCTGGAACCGCGTGGTTCGGCCTCGGCCCGCCCCTGGTCATCGCCCTCGGCCTGAGCCTGGCCGGACTCCTGCTGATGCTCGCGCGCCGCGCCGTCTCCGGCACCTTCTGGACCGAGCGGCCCACCGCCTGGCCGGCCCCCTCGGCCGCCCGGGCCCAGGACGTTCCGGAGGCCGCGCCGCGGGAGCCGGCCGGTTCCGCCGCGCGGGACTGAACCGACGCTGCCGCAGCGGACCGTTCACCTGCGCAGGGCGGCGCCCGGTGCGTCCGTCCGGGTCACAGGCCGCCGCCCGTCACGAGGTCCCGGGCGCGGTCCACCAGGCCGAGGCGCGGGGCGAGCGGCACGGCCGCCGGCGGAGCGCTGCGACGAGCCGGTCGGAATCGGGCCGGTCGGAATGGGGCCGGTCGGCTCCCGGTCCGCGTCTGCCCGCCGCCGCGCCCGGCTGACGCAGGCCCCACGCGTTAGCCGGGCGCCGGACCGGGCAGGCGCAGGGCGGAACGGGAAGCGGAACAGGACCCGGAACAGGACCCGGAACCGCCCAGGAGGAAGCGATGAAGGCCTCGACCGTCGCGTACAAGCCCGTGGGGATGGTCCTCGGCGCCCTCGGAGGCGCGCTGGCCGGCATCGCGTTCAAACACCTGTGGATGCGGCTCGGCCACGAGGACGACGCACCGAACGCTACCGACGAGGACCGGAGGTGGCGCGAGATCCTCATCGCCGCGGCCCTGCAGGGCGCCGTCTTCGCCGCGGTCAAGGCGGCCGTCGACCGCGGCGGAGCCGTGGCCGTCAGGCGCCTCACCGGCACGTGGCCGGACTGACCGGCTCCGGCGCGGCCGATCGTGAGCCCCGGCGCGTGCCGACCGTGAGTGCGCGGCTGCGGACCGCGACGCCCTGCCCGGGCGTACGGTACGTTGCCCCCCATGACCGCACTCGAACACGTTGCCTGGCCGGCCGCCCCCTTGCGGACCGAGCGGCTCGTGCTCCGCGAGTCCGAGGCGCGGGACCGCCCGGCGTTCATCGAGCTGTTCGCCTCGCCGGAGGTGCGCACCTACCTGGGTGGCGCTCGCCCACGTGACGAGCTGGACCGCGCGATGCCCGCGGTGCCCGGGCGGCGGCCGGGATTCTTCGTGGTGGACCTCGACGGCACCATGATCGGCATGATCACGCTCGACCCGCGCGACACGAGCCGTCCGGGGCGCGTCCGTCCGGAGGCCGGCGAGACCGAACTGAGCTACACCTTCCTGCCGCACGTCTGGGGCCGCGGCTACGCGGCGGAGGCCTGCGCGGCGGCCCTCGACTGGTTCACCGCGGTGCGTCCCGGCGAGCCCGTGGTCCTGTGCACCCAGAGCGCCAACGACCGTTCCCTGAGCCTCGCGGCGAAGCTTGGCTTCACGGAGGTGGAGCGGTTCGAGGAGTTCGGCGCCGAGCAGTGGTTTGGCGTGCGCTCCCCGATCGCCCCCTCGGCCTGACCGGTCCGCCGCCGGACACCCCGCCCGGCGTGAAGCCGAACCGGTCGGTCCGGAGGGCCTCCTCGATGTCCCCTGCCACGCCCGGCGATCCGCTCACGAGCGCCCCGGTGCACCGGTGCAATTCGGAAGCCCCCGGGTGCGGGGTCCGCCGCAAGGTCGAGGATCGGCCATATCAGTGGCGCGATATACACCTTAATTCGATCACGACATCGTGCTTGGATGGCGCCGCCACGGTAATTCGTTTACAGCTTAACGGTTTTGACGAACCGGCGGTAACTCCGCGAAGCGCCCAGGTTACGGAGAAGGGAGAAAAGGTCGGCGGGAAGGAAAGGATTCATCCGTCGACTCGACTTACGCAAGATCCGTTATGTAGTGTTCCCGTTATTCACCGCCCAACGGGGGGCGGACGGCGACCTCGGGATTGGTCCGGACTATTTCCGGCGTGTGACGAACTCGAAGAACCGGCAGACCACCGCCCCCGCCATGCTCCCCATTGGGGGAATGCGTGTCCCGACACGGGGGATCAATCATCCGGTTCCAGCTATTGGGGCCCTTGAGCATTGCGCACGGCCCTGAAACCGTCGTCCTCAAACCGTCCAAGCCGACCAGTCTTCTCGCCGCACTTCTGCTGCACCCGAACGCGGTGGTGTCGACCGCCTACCTGCTGCGCGCCGTATGGGACGAAGAACCGCCCGCCACGGCCCGCGCCGCCCTGCAGACGTGCGTCCTGCGGCTGCGCCGACTGTTCGCCAAATACGGCATATCGGCGACCACCATCGAGGCCGTCCCGGGTGGATACCGGATGCACTGCGACACCGGAACCCTCGATCTCGTGCAGTTCCGTACGCTCGCGGCCCGCGCCGGGGCGGCGGACGGCCCGGGGGAGGAGCTCTACCGGCTGCGCGAGGCGCTCTCCCTCTGGCAGGGCCAGCCCCTCGCCAACGTTGCCTCGCACATGCTCCAGGACGACGCGGTGCCCGCCCTCGAACAGGAACGGCTGCGGGTGCTGGAACGGGTCTGCGACCTCGAACTCGCCGCCGGCAACTGCCACCAGGTCCTCGTCGACCTGTACGAGAGCGCCCGCCGGCAACCGGTGCGCGAACGGTTCACCGAACAGCTCGTCGAGGCGCTCTACCGCACCGGACGGCAGGCCGAAGCGCTCGCCGAGTACCGCACGGTCCGCGACCGGCTCCGGGACGAACTCGGCATCGACCCCGGGCCGGGGCTGCGCCGCCTGGAGCTCGCCATCCTGCGCGCGGAGGAGTTGGCGCCCGCCCCGCCGGAACCCGCGCGCCCCGCCGGCGCGACCGGGGTCCCCGCGCTGCCCTCGGGTGCGTCCGCCCCGGCCCGGCCGTCCCGGGCGGTACCGCCCGTCCCCGCCTTCGCCGGGCGCGCGAGCGACCGCAGGGTCATGGCCGCCCGGCTCACCGCCCCCGACGGACCGCGCCTGGTCGTCGTCTCGGGGGCGCCTGGCATCGGCAAGTCCGCGCTCGCCCGCCAGACCGCGCACGAGGTGCAGGAGTCCTTCCCCGGCGGCGTGTTCACCGTCCAACTGGTCCGGCCGGACGGCACCCCGGTCACCGTCGAGGAGGCGGTGCGGCTCGTGCCGGAGCCCGCACGGGAGCGCAGGCTGGTCGTCCTGGACGGCGCGGCCGGCGCCTGGCAGGTGCTGCCGTTGCTGTCCGCGGCGGAGGACGCCGCCGTCCTCGTGACCAGCAGGCGCCAACTGGCTGCGGTCGTCGCCACGCACGGCGGCGCCGTGCACCGGCTCGACGTGCTCCGGTCCGCCGAGGCGTACGCACTGCTCGCGGGACTCGTCGGCGCCGAACGGGTCGCGGCCGAGCCCGCCGCGACCCGTGAACTGGCCGCCGTGTGCGGCCACTTCCCGCTCGCCCTGCGGATCGCCGCAGGGCGGCTGCTGACCCGGCCCGGCCTCTCGGTCGCGGCCTGCGCGGCCTGGCTCGCCGAGGATCCCACGGCGCGGCTGGCGCTCGCGGAGGACGCCGGGCTCTCCGTACCCCAGGTACTGGGGCAGGCCCTCGACGCCCTCGCCCCCGACCTGCGGGAGGCGTTCCTCCGGCTGGGTGCCCGCGCCGGGGCCGGGGACCCGTCGGCCGGGGAGGACGAGTCGGTACTCGAACAGCTCGTGGAGGCGGGGCTGTTGGAGGACGGGCCGCCCGGCCCGTACCGCATGCACGAGCTGCTCCGCATCTACGCGCGTCGGCGCGCCCGCAGGCACGAGAGCACGGCGGCGGCAGCGCCGCGCTGACTCCTCCGGCCCGTGCCGGGGCCGCACGCCACGGCTCCCGCCGTCCGTGCCCTCCCGCTGCATCCCGTTCCCCGCACCGCCCCCGTTCCCTCCCCGTTCCAGGCTTCCCCCGATCCCGCCCAGACCGCACCCAGGGGTGTTCCCATGGCCCACGCCAGCTACCAAGCCGTTGCCGCGACCCGTCCCCGGATCCGCCGGGACGTGCTGTTCACCGAGACGCCGGACGGCGTGCTGTTCCACAACGCGGACGGCGGCTTCCGCCTCACCGCCAAGTCCGCGTACCGCTTCGCGACGCTGATCGTCCCCCACCTCACCGGTGAGCACTCGGTCGACGACCTGTGCCGGGGCCTCGGCGAAGCACAGCGGGCGATGGTCGGCGAACTCGTCCGGACCCTGTACGACCGGGACTTCGCACGGCCCGTCACCACCCCCGCCGGACCGGCGGCCGCGCAGGCCGCTCCCGCCCCCGACGTGGCCCGCCGGTACGCCCCCCAGATCGCCTACGCCGACCACTACGCCGACGACGCCGAAGCCCGCTTCCTGCGCTTCCGGGAGACCCGCGTGGCCGTGCTCGGGGACGACGACGTCGCCCGCTGGTGCGCGTCGAGCCTCATACGCAACGGCTGCGCGGTCGTCGGTGTGACACCTGCCCTCGCCACGCCCGCCCCCGCCACCCCCGCGCCCGACACCCCTACGCCGCCCGCCCCCGCCACCCCCGCGTCCGGCACGCCCGCGCTCGACGCCGAGGTGGCCGAGGCCGTCGCCGACGGCTGCCCGGCCGAGCTCCGCACCCTGCCGGTGGCCCCCGGGCGGGAGCCCGCCTGGACCGACCTGTCCGACTACGACCTCGTGGTCGTCACCGGTGGCCGTACCGCGCCCGCCCGCCTGCTGCCGCTGCTGCGCGCCGGCGTCCCGGCCGGCCGCACCCTCCTGCCGGCCTGGTCCTACGGCTCCGACGCCGTGATCGGCCCGCTCATGACGCCCGGCACCGCCGGCTGCTGGGCCTGCGCCGCACTTCGGCTCGGCTCGGCCGCCGGCCGGGACGGCGCCGCGGCGGCCGAGCTGTGGAGCACCCTGGCCCTGCCGGGCGGGCCCGCCGCGTCCGGCCCGGAGCCCGGCGGGCCGCTGGCCGCGATGATCGGCAACCTGCTCGGCTACGAGGTCTTCCGGGCCACCTCCGGAGCCCTGCCCGCCGAGACCGCCGGCCAGGTCATCGTGCAGGACGTGGCCTCGCTGGACGTCACCGCGGAGCCGCTCCTGGCCCACCCGCGCTGCCCGTTCTGCGCCCCGGACACCGAGACGGCGAGCCGGCCCGTGGCCCCCGTGGCCCCCGTGGACCTCACCGAGGCCGGCACCACCGGCACGCCCGCCCTGCCCACCCTGGAGACCGCACGCGCGGCGGACGCCCTGGTGGAGGAGCTGAACCGGCGCTCCGAGGCGCTCGTCCGCCCGTACACCGGCGTCTTCACGCGCTACGCCGACGAGCCGCTGACCCAGATCCCCCTCAAACTGACCGCGGTCGAGCTCGGCACCGGCCCCGCGCGCTCCCGGTCCGTCGCGGCCTTCGACGTCCACCATGTCGCCGGGGCCCGGATGCGGGCCCTGGACGCCGCGGCCCTCGTCTACGCCGAGCACGTCGTCCCCGCGTACGGCGTCACCACCCGCGACGGGGGCGCGGACGCGGCAGCCACGGCGGTCGCGGAAGGCTCCCTGACGATCGCCTCCGGTCTGCCGGGCACGGCCGCCGCCTGGCAGCGGGCCGTCTCCCTCGTCACGAAGGAGTCCGCCCTCGTGCCGGCGGGAGCCGTCCGCCCCTTCGGCCCGCACAACGCCGACCGGCTGTTCGAACGCACCAGCGCCGGCGCCGGCGCCGGCCCCTCGCCCGCCGACGCGGCCGCCGCGGGCCTGCTGTCCGCCCTGGCCCACGACGCCCTGCTGCGGGCGGTCCGCGGGGCCGCGGCCGTGCTCGTACCGCTGACGCACGACACGGACGACGCGGCCGGCACAGACGACGCGGCCGGCACCGCCGACGCCGAACTCGTCTTCCTCGTACGGTCGGCGCGGCGGCTCGTGCCGGACGTCGAGCTCCTCGACCTGGGCGAGGCCGCCCGCTCCGGGGTAGCGGTGCTGCTCGCCCGGGCCGGCGAACGCTGGGCCGTGGGCGCCGGCCAGGACCGGCGGACGGCCACCGTGACGGCGCTGCGGGACCTGCTGGGCGCCGTGCAGTACGAGCAGGACGAGGCCGCACCCGGCGGACCGGCCGACACCGGTGATCCGCTGCTGGCCGACCTCGACGCCCGCACGCTCACGACCTCGCCGGACGGCGCGACCACCGACCCCGGCCAGGACGCTGCCGACTGGCCGCAGGTGCTGGACCGGCTGCGCGCCGCGGGCCGCGACGCCTACCTCGTCCCCACCGGAACCCCGGACCTGGCCTCGGCGGGACTCCACACCGCCAGAGTGCTGCTGACCACCGCCCAGGAGCCGGGCGATGACCACTGATCCGCTGACGGCCCACGGACCCGGCCTCGCCGACGCGCTCGGCCCCGACGCGGCGGCCCGTTTCACCGCGCAGCTCGACCGCGCCCTCGCCGAACTCGGCGGCCCCCGCACCACGCCGGCCCCCCTCGGACTCGGCGACGCCTTCACCCGGCCCGCCCCGGAGGGCAGCGACGCGGCGGCCGTGCCCGTACACCTGTACGGCCACCAGGCGGTCGTCGGGCCGCCCGGCGGCTGCGCCCGCTGCCTGGAACGCCGCTGGCAGGCGGTACGGTCCGTGGCGCTCCGCGACGCCCTCGAACTCGGCGGCGGCACCCGGGCCGCGGGGGACTGGCCCTACGCCCACCCCTTCGCCGCCCTGGCACTGGCCGCGCTGATCACGGCCGCCCGGGAGCCCCGCCCCGGCGCCCCGGCGCCCGGCGTCTTCCCCGACGTCCGGCTGCTGGACCTGCGGACCGGCCGTGTACGCCGGTACCCGCTGGTCCCGGATCCGGAGTGCCCGCTCTGCGCCACCCCCGGCGAGGACACCGCCGCCGCGGCGGTGCCCGATCTGGCTCCGGCGCCGAAACACCGGCCCGGGGTGTTCCGCACCCGGCCCGTCGAGTCGTACGGGATCGACGTGGCGGCCTTCGCGAACCCGCTGTGCGGGGCGCTCGGACCCTCCCTCGTCCAGGACGTCTCGTCCACGTCCACCTCGGCGACCATCGGCTGCTTCTCCATGCGCTCGGGCGAGTACCTGCGCGAGACGTTCTGGGGCGGCCACACGGACTCCTTCGCCCGCAGCGCGCACGTGGGGGTCCTGGAGGGGCTGGAGCGCTACGCCGGGATGCGCGCCCGCTCCCGGACCACGAGCGTCACCGGCTCCCTTCAGCGGTTCGGGGCCGACGCGGTCGACCCGCGGGACGTCGGCCTCTACAGCGAGGCCTTCCACCGGGCGAACCCGCGCGTGCGGCCCTTCGACCCGGAGCGGGAGATCGCCTGGGTGTGGGGCTGGTCGCTGCGCGACCGGGTGCCCCGCCTGGTCCCGGAGATCCTGACGTACTACCACGCCCCCGGCCTGGAGAACCGGTTCGTGCAGGAGAGCTCCAACGGCTGTGCCTCCGGCGGCAGTCTGGCCGAGGCCGCCTACTTCGGCCTGATGGAGGTCGTCGAACGCGACGCGTTCCTGCTCACCTGGTACGGACGGCAGCCACTGCCGGAGATCGACCCGGCGAGCAGCACCCGGCCCTCCACACGCGCGATGGTCGACCGGCTGGCGATGTACGGCTACCGGGCCCGGTTCTTCGACACGCGGATCACCTTCCCGATCCCCGTCGTCACGGCGGTCGCCGAACGCTTCGACGGCGGCCCCGGACGGATGTGCTTCGGGGCCGGCGCCGGGCTCGACCCCGAGTCCGCCCTGGCCTCGGCGTTGTGCGAGATCGCCACGGACGCCGTCAACCTGCCCGGGCGCACCGAGCGCGACGAGACCCGGCTGCGCGCCATGGCGGCCGACTTCGACCTGGTCACGGCACTGCACGACCATCCGCTCGTCTACGGGATCCCGGACATGGGCGTGCACGCGGACTTCCTGCTGCGCAACCCCCGTACCGGCACCACAACCAGCACCGCAACCGGCACCGGCACCGCAACCGGCACCCGCACCGACCGTGAGCGCCTGCGGACCGTCGCCGAGCTGGACCGGACCGACGCGTGGGGCGCTCCCGCCTCCGACGACGTGCGCACCGACCTGGAACGGTGCGTGGCGGCGGTCACGGCCGAGGGGTTCGACGTCGTGGTCGTCGACCAGACGATGCCCGAGCAGCGGGCCCTCGGACTGCACACGGTGAGCGTGCTCGTCCCCGGACTGCTCCCCATCGACTTCGGGTGGTCCCGGCAGCGGGCCCTCGGCATGCCGCGGATGCGGACCGGCCTGTTCACCGCCGGTCTGCGCGAACGGCCCCTGGAGCCCGGCGACCTCAACCCGGCACCGCACCCCTTCCCCTGACCGGCCACCGCCGGCGTCCGCCCCCAACGCAGGAGGACCCATGGGCCACGCCCATGTCTACGCCCACGAGATCATGCACCGCGGCCGGGTGCCCATGGAGCCCGCCGACTTCGTCCCCGACTGGGCCGACCGCCCCCGAAAGGCCAAGTTCCACCCGGACGCCGAGACACTGCCGCTGCCCGCGCCGCTCCCGCCGGCCACCCCGCCGCAGGCCGCACCCGGATTCACCCTGCCGCTGCTGTCCGGGATGCTGGGGGACTCGTACGGGCTCACCGGCCGGCGGCTCGCGGTCCAGGCCAACACCGACCTGGCCGCCCTGCCGCACTACACCCACGCCAACTGGTCGCGCGGCACCGCCTCGGGCGGCGGCCTCTACCCGGTGGCCGTCCACTGGGCGGCCGGCCCGGGCGGACCGCTGACACCCGGCCTCTACCACTACGCGCCGCACCGGCACGGGCTGCGCCGGCTGCTGGCGGGCGACGTCACGGGCGACGTCCGGGAGGCCCTCGGCCCGGGGGCGGGTCCCGCCGGGCAGGCCACGCAGTACCTCGTCCTCAGCGTCAAGTACTGGCAGAACGCCTTCAAGTACAACAGCTTCTCCTTCCACGCAGTCAGCATGGACGTCGGAGCGCTCGTGCAGACCTGGCGGCTGTGGGCGGCGCAGTACGGGCTGCGCATCGACCCGGTGCTGTGGTTCGACGAGGAACACCTGGCCCGGCTGCTGGGCGTGCAGCCCGAGGAGGAGGGCGTCTTCGCCGTCGTCCCCCTGACCTGGCAGGGCGTGCGGGAGGCCGGGCACGGTGGGGCGACCGGCGCCACCACCCGCCACCGGGATCTCGAACGCTCGCGCCGCGTCCTGGAGTTCGAGACGCTGCGGCGCATCCACGGGGCCACCGCGGGCCGCGCCGCCGACCGCCCGGCGCCGGGAGCGCTGGACGCGGCGGCCGCCTTCCCGCCCCGCGGCACGGATCCGCTGCCCCTGCCCGTTCCCCCCGCGCCGCCGGTCACCGTCACCCGGGCCCTGCGCGAGCGCCGCAGCAGCTTCGGCCGCTTCGACGCCTCCCGCCCGGTCGCGGCCGGACAGCTCGCCGCCCTGCTGGCCGACTGCGCGGCCACCCGGTACGGAACGGAGGCCGAGCCCCCCGGCGGTCCCGCCCTCACCTCGCTGTACGCCTTCGTCAACCACGTCGAGGGCATCGCCCCCGGCACGTACGCCTACGACCGGGCCGCGCACACCCTGCGCCCGGTCAGGCCGGGACCGCCCGGCCCCTTCCTGCAGCGCACCTACTTCCTGTCCAACTACAACCTCGAACAGGCCGGTGCGGTGCTCGTCCCGACGGTCCGCACCACCGCCGTGCTGGACGGCGTCGGCGACCGTGGCTACCGGCTCGTGGGCGGCGCCGTCGGAGCCGTCGCGCAGACCTTCTACACCACGGCCGCGGCCCACGGCCTGGGCGCCGGCGTGGCCCTCGGCTTCGACAACATCTCCTACATCGAGGAGCTGGGACTGACCGGCACCGACGAGGCACCCCTGCTGATCATGCTCGCGGGCCACGAGCGTCCGCACCCGGCCGACTTCCGCCACGAGATCGCCTGAAGGGGGACGGGAAATGAACACCACCGACTGGCACGTGGGCGACCGGTTCATGCTGCGCGTCGCAGGACTCGCCCTGTCCGACGTCGAGGTGCTGCGCGCGGGCGGAACCCGCCGCTGGGCCGAGGACGTCCTCGCCGCCGAGACCGGCCTGCGCCAGGGCACCGAACGGCTGGGCGAGGTGCTCCACGCGGCCGTCGCGGCCACCGACCCGGCGCCCGACGGCCCGGGCGCCGCCCAGCGCCGCGCACTGCTGCGGCTGCGCCGCCAGATCCACAACGACCGGCTCCCGGCAAGGCCGGACGCCTCGACCGAGACCGCCGTCGAAGCCGTCGCCGCCATGGACGAGGCCGCCGCCGAGGACCTGGCCGGCTGGCTGCACCGGCGCCGCCTGCTGGACAAACTGCTGGCCGAGGGGCCGCCGCTGCTCACCGCCGACCTCGCCCGCAACCGGACCGCGCTGCGCGCCCTGGTCGCCGACGAGCGGCTGCGCCGCGGCCTGTTGCTGGCCTCGCCGGTGCTCGAAGGCCAGCTCGACGGATACGCCCGCGCCCAGGGCGTGCCCACCGGGCGGGCCCGCAAGGCCGAGCGGTCCGTCCTGTCGTACGTGTACCGCACGGCCTGCAAGACGAGCCCGTTCAGCACCCTCACCGCCGTGGCCACCGGGCGCTTCACGGACACCGCGGGCCAGGACGGACCGGACGGGATCCGGGTGGCCGACACGTGGAGCAGCCACGTCCGGCTCAACGTCGTGGTCCTCGCCCGGCTCGCCGAGCTGATCCTGGCCGACCCGGAGCGCCGCCGGGACCTGCCGCTGCGCCCTGCCTCCGGCTGGGGCCACGAGGACGACCGGATCCGGTATGTGCGCAGGTCGGTCACGGCCGGCGACGACGCCGCCGCCGTCACCTTCGACGCGGTCGAGGACCGGCTGTTCTTCCTGCGCCGCAGCGGCACCCTGGAACGGCTCCTCGGCCTGTTCGCCAAGCGTCCCGAGCTGCGCCACGGGGAACTGACGGACTGGCTCGCGGCCGAGCACGCAGCGGGCCCCGCGGAGTGCGAGGCGTACGTCTCCGCCCTCCTCCAGCTGGGCCTGGTGCGCGTACCCCTTCTCGACACCCACGTGCACGACGAGGACCCGCTGCGCTCCTTCCGGCAGGCACTGGCCTCGCTGGACCGTCCCTGGGCCCACCGGCTCGCCGCCCTGCTCGAAGCGCCCGCCGCCGCCCTGGCCGACTACCCGGCCGCGGGGCACGCGGAACGGGCCGGTCTGCTGCGGGCGCTGCGCAGCGGCCTGCACCGCGCCCAGGCGGAACTCGGCGCACCGGACGCGGCCCTGCCGCAAACCCTGCTCTACGAGGACGTGAGCGCCGGCCGCGAGCTGCCCTGCCCGCCGCGCGACTGGACCGCGCTGCGGGCCGTCGAGCGGATCCTGCCCGCCTTCGACCTCACGCTGGCCCAGCGGATCACCTTCGAGGGCTTCTTCACCGCCCGCTACGGGGCGGGGGGCCGGTGCGAGGACCTCCTGGGGCTGGTGCACGACTTCCACGAGGACTTCTTCGACCAGTACCTGTCGTTCACCGCCCGGCGCAGGCCCTTCGACGAGCACGGCGAGTACGTTCCGGAGGAGAACTGGCTGGGCCTGCCGGGCATCCGCGCCCTGGACGCGGCGCGCCGCACGTTCGTCGGCCGGATGCGGCAGGCCTGGGCGGTGCACGAGGCCGAGCACGGCCGCGACGCCACGGCCGTACTGCGCCTCGACGAGGCGGACATCGCGGTGGTCGCGGACGAACTCGGCACGATCGCACCGCGGTTCGCCCCGCGCTGCCATCACCTGCAGTTCGGCGGCGATCCCGCCGACGGCACCCCGCTGACCGTGCTGAACCGCTCCTACGGCGGCCTGTCCTTCCCCTTCAGCCGCTTCACCCACGTCTACGACGGGACGGCCGCGGACCTCTCCGACGCCCTGCGGGCCACCGCGCAGTCGATCACCCCGCCCGGCGCGGTCCTCGCCGAGGTCACCGGCGGCCCCGTCACCACCAACCTCAACCTGCACGGACGGCTGACCGAGTACGAGATCGTCTGCCCGGGCGAGAGCGGCACCCACCCGCCGGAGCGCCGGCTGCACCTGGACGACCTGTACGCCGAGCACGTGCCGGACACCGGACGCGTGGTGCTGCGCTCGCGCCGCCTGGGCCGCGAGGTGGTCCCCGTCTACCTCGGCTATCTGGTGCCGCTCGCGCTGCCCGCGATCCCGCGCACGCTGCTGCTGCTGTCCCCGTCGTCGATGTCACCGCTCGACGTGTGGGCGGGCGTACCGCAGGGCGCGGCGCACGACAACGTGACCACCCGGCCCAGAGTGGTCCACGGCGACGTCGTGCTGAGCCGCCGCAGCTGGACCACCACCGCCGGCGACCTGCCCGTCCAAGGGGCCCAGGAGGCGGGGCACTTCCTGGACTGGCAGCGCTGGCGCCACGCCCACGGCCTGCCGGAGCAGGTGTTCGCGACCGTCTCGGCCGGACCGTCGGCCGCCGGAGCCAAGCCGAGCCACGTCGACTTCGCGAGCCTGCTGTCGCTCGCGGCCTTCGAGACGCTGCTGCGCGACCCGGCCCACCGGGTCGTCTTCCGCGAGATGCTCCCCGACCCCGGTGGCCTGCACGTCCACTCGGCACGCGGCGCGCACGTGGCCGAACTGGCCGTCGAGACCTTCACCACCCCCCGAGACACAGCAGACCAGGAAGGCGGCACGCGATGTCCGAGATGACCCCGTCCACCCCCGGCACCCGCGCCGACACCCGCGGTGCCTGGCAGGCCCTGCACATCTTCTACGCCGCCAACCCGCAGCCCCTGCTGGTGCAGTGCGTCCGGCCGCTGATCGCCGGACTCACCGCCGACGGCCTGCTCGCCGGCCACTTCTTCATCAACTACTGGCTGGAGGGCCCGCACGTCCGGCTCCGGCTGCGCCCCGCCACACCGGAGGCGGAGGCCGAGGTCCGGCGACGCTCCGAGGTGGCCGTGGCCGCCTTCCTGAGGGCCCGGCCGGCCCTCTACGAGGTCGACTCCGGATTCCTCAACGAGTTCTACAACGCCCTCTTCGACATCGAGTTCCCGGAGGGCGACCGGGCCGCCTTCACGGGGCCCGACGGCCGGATGAACCTTCGGCCGAACAACGCGTACTCCCGTGAACGTTACGAACCCGAGTACGGCAAGTACGGCGGCCCGGCCGGCGTCGAACTCGCCGAATGGCACTTCGCCCGCTCCAGCGATCTGGTCATCGACGCCCTGCACCGCATGAACCTGCACCTGCGCACCGTCCTGCTGGGCACCTCCGCCCAGCTGATGATGGTCATGGCGGGCGTCTTCCTGCCCGACCGGGAGGAACTCGCCGGATATCTCGACCGCTACTACGAGTTCTGGCACCGGGCCTTCCCCGGCACCGGGTTCATCGGATCCGAGGAGTACGACCGGACCTACGGGCAGACCGCGCCCGGGCTGGGCCGCCGATTCGCCGCCGTACGTGCCGCGCTCGCCTCGGGGGAGACCGGCCGGCTCCCCGCCTTCCTCGCCGGGTGGGCGGAGCACTGCCAGGAGCTGCGCGAGCGGGCCGAGGCCCTCGCCGTCGCCGGGGAACTCGTCTTCCGCTCCTGGGACGGCACCCGCGACGAACGGGTGACGGACCCCGCCGAGGCCCTGCCGCTGCTGCTCTCCCCGTACATGCACATGACCAACAACCGGCTGCACGTCACCATCCGGGACGAGGCCTACCTGGCCCACCTGCTCGGGCGGGTCCTGCGCGAGGACGGGGTCCCGGCCGGGGGAACGGCGGCCGCCACATGACCGGCCTCCTGGACCACCGGCCCGCGCTGCGGCCCGAGGTCCTGCTCTCCCCGCCGCTCCTGGACGGGCCCGCGACCGTGCACCTGGTCAAGGACCCGGTCTCCGGGGCCTCGTTCGAGATCGGCCCCAAGGAGCACTTCCTCGTCTCCCGGCTGGACGGCACCCGCAGCCTGGCGGAGATCGGCACCGAGTACGGACGCGTCTTCGGGCGACGGCTCGGCGAGGGCAACTGGCAGCACCTGCTGGCCCTCCTCGGCAGCCGCCGGCTGCTCGCCGGCGGCCCGGACCCGGACCCCGTCCCGGCCCCCGGGACCTCCGGCAGGCCGCTGCGGGGCACCCTCCTGCGCGGCACGCTGCGCCTGGTCGCGGACGCCGACGCCACCACGGCCCGGCTGCACCGCGCGCTGCGACCGCTCCTGCACCCGGCGGTGCTCGGCGCACTGCTGCTCGGCTGCCTCGCCATGGAGACCGTGCTCGCCCTGTCCCTGGGTGAACTCGGCGCCGCCTTCGTCTGGTTGCTGCGCCATCCGGCGCCGCTGCTCGCCGTGGCCACCCTCATGTGGCTGAGCACGGCCCTGCACGAGTTCGCACACGGCATCGCCGCCCGCCACGTCGGCGGGACCGTCGGCGAGATCGGACTGCGCTGGCGGCTGCCCGTCGCCATCATGTACTGCACCGTCGACAACTACCGCTTCCTGGAACGGCGTCGGCACCAGCTGGCGGTCGCCGCCGCCGGAGCCTTCGCCAACCTGCTGTTCCTGCTGCCGTTCTGGCTCTGGTGGGCGGCGCTGCCCGCGGGCGACGACCCCACCCGGCGGACCCTCGCCGCACTGCTGCTCATCGGCAGTGCCCAGGCACTCGTCAACCTGATCCCGCTGCCCCCGCTGGACGGCTACACGATGCTCGGCCACGGCCTGCGCGTTACCCGGCTGGCACCCGCCAGTTCGGGGTACCTCCGACTACGGATGCGCGACCGGACCGCCGCCGCCGCATACCCGCCGCGCGCCAGAAGGCTCTACCTCGGATACGCCGTCGGCTCCACCGCGCTGGTCCTGCTGCTGGCGGCCGGCCTCACCGGAGCGGTCTGGTACGCCGCCACCACCTGAACCCACGACACCCCGAACCACGAGACCCCGAACATCCCGTACGACAGACACAGAGGGACGCACCACCCATGACGACAGACAGCACCCAGCCGCCCGACTCCCCGGCCATCGCCGTCCGGGACGTCCACAAACGCTACGGCGACCGCCGGGCGGTGGACGGGGTCTCCCTCGACGTGATCCGCGGTGAGTTCTTCGGGCTCCTCGGCCCCAACGGAGCCGGCAAGACCACCCTCATCGAGATCATGGAGGGCCTGCGCCAGGCCGACGACGGCACGGTCACCGTCCTCGGCCAGAGCCCCTGGCCCCGCAACACCGCCCTGCTGCCCCGGATGGGCGTCCAGACCCAGGCCTCGGCCTTCTTCGTACGCCAGAGCGCGCGCGAGCACCTCGCCACCGTCGCCGGCCTCTACCGCCGGGACCCGGCGGCCGCGGACCGCACCCTGGAGAGCGTCGGACTCACCGGACAGCGCGACGTCATGGTGGAGAACCTCTCCGGCGGCCAGCGCCAGCGCCTGGCCATCGCCTCCGCACTCGTCCACGAACCGGAGCTGATCTTCCTGGACGAGCCGACGGCCGCCCTGGACCCACAGGCCCGGCGCGACCTGTGGGAGGTGCTGCGCGCCCTGAAGGACCAGGGCCGCACCATCGTCTACACCACCCACCACCTCGACGAGGCCGAGGCGTTGTGCGACCGGGTCGCCATCCTCGTCGGAGGCCGGATCGCCGCACTCGACTCGCCCCACCGGCTGGTCACGGCGGCCGGCGCGCCCTCGCGCCTGCTGCTGCCCGCCGGCCGGCTCGCCGTCGAGGAGGCCGCGGCGCTCCCCGGCGTGGACCGTGCCGTCCTCCAGGGCGGCTCGCTCGTCCTGGAGACCGCGACACCCGGCAAGGTGCTCCAGGCCGTCGACACCCTCACCGGACTGGACGGGGTGATGACCCGCACGGCGACGCTGGAGGACGTCTACCTCGAACTCACCGGCGCCGCACACCCCGGCCCCCAGGCCGACCCCCACACGCAGACGGAGCACCAGGCATGAGCGCATACACGGCCCTGACCGGCGCCGGCTACCGGGCGCAGGTCCGGGACAAGGCCACCCTCTTCTTCACCTTCGCCTTCCCGCTGCTCTTCCTGGTCGTCTTCGGCCTGATCTTCAGCGGGCAGGACGTCGAGGAGACCGGCCGCCCCTACATCTCGTACATCGCGCCCGGGGTGATGTCCTGGGGCGTCGCCAACGCGGCCGTCTTCGGCATCGCCTTCACCCTGATGCAGTGGCGGCGCGACGACCTGCTCCGCCTGATCCGGCTGACACCGACCCCGCTGACGACCGTACTCGCCTCGCGCTACGTCCTGGCCCTGGTCGTGGGCGTGGCACAGGCGGCCGTGTTCGTCGCGGTGGCCATGCTCCCCGGCTTCGGGCTGACCCTGGACGGACGCTGGCCGCTGGTGCTGCCCGCTCTGGTGCTCGGCATCACCGCCTTCCTCGCCATAGGCGTCATCGTCGGCACCTACGCCAACACCCCGGAGGCCGTCGCCGCCATCGCCAACTGCCTGATGGTCCCGATGGCCTTCCTGTCCGGCTCGTTCCTGCCGCTCGATATGATGCCGTCCTGGCTGCAGTCGGTCTCCCTCGTCCTGCCGCTGCGCTACCTCAACGACGCCGCCACCGGCGCGCTCACCGGCGCCGGGACCCTCGCCGACATCGGCACCGGCTGCGCGGTACTCCTCGGCTTCGCCCTGCTCTTCGGCGCCATCGGGCTGAGGACCTTCCGCTGGAGCAACCGGACATGACCACGCCCCCGCCACCTCCGCCCGCACCGGACGGGACGCCCCTGGAAGCCGCCCGGCGGAACCTCGCGGCAGCGCTGGAGCCGCTCGGCGCCGTCGTGGTGACCCTGGGCGTCCACGACGCCCTGGGACCGCGCACCGCCGACCCGTTCGCCGCGGTCCGCCCCCGGGCCACCGTCCACCTCACCGCCCGGGAGGTGCTGGTCGGCCCGTGGGGCGGCGACGGCAGCGCACCGGCGTGCGGCCAGTGCCTGGCCATGCGCCGCCAGCGGCTGCGCAGCCGCAGCGAGCGCGACGCGCTGGAGACCGGCAACGGGCCCGGCACGCCCACCGGCCCCGAATGGCCGCGGCTCTCCCCGTACGCGCACGACGCGGTGTACGCGCTGCACGAGGCCGTCCACGGCGGCCGGGTCGCCGCACCCGCCGGGGCCGCGGCCGACCGCGCCCTGCCCCAGGTGTCCCGCCTGGACCTGGGGACGCTGCGGATCCGGACGTACCCGCTGCTGGCCGACCCGCTGTGCCCGGACTGCGGCCCGCGGGGCACCGACGCGCCGCGGCCCTTCACCCCGGCGTCCCGGCCCAGGCCCGGCCCCGGCGGACAGCGGCTGCGCGCCGCCTCCTCGTACCCGATGCCGTACGCGGCGCTGGCCAACCCGGTGACCGGGGCGCTGGGCGGCGGGACCTGGCTGAACGTCACCTCGCCGACCACCGCCCCGGTCGCGGGGAGCGTCTTCATGCGCGGGTACGCGGGCCTGACGGACGTCACGTGGAGCGGACAGGCCAACAGCTTCGCCGCCAGCCGCGACCTCGCCCACCTGGAAGGGCTGGAACGGTACGCCGGCACCCACCGCCGCACCGGGAACACCCTCCTCACCGCCTCCTACGCGGAACTCGGCGAGCGCGCGCTCGACCCGGCCGAGTGCGGGTTCTACGCACCGGAGACCTACCGCGACGACCCGCTGGTGTCCCCCTTCGACCCCGAGCGGCCGATCCCGTGGGTGTACGGGCACTCGCTGCGCGACGACCGTCCCGTCCTGGTCCCGGCCCGGCTGGTGCACTACAGCGCCGGTGTCGCCGCCGACAACTTCGTCTTCGAGTGCTCCAACGGCTGCGCCATCGGCAGCTGCCCGGAGGAGGCGCTGCTCGGCGCCCTGCTCGAACTCGTCGAGCGGGACGCGTTCCTCCTCGCCTGGTACGGCGGCCTGCCGCTGACCGAGATCGACCTGGCGAGCGTACCGGGGAGCGCGGTGCGCACGATGGCCGACCGGGCGGCGCTCCAGGGCTACGACGTGCACGCCTTCGACAACCGAGTCGACCTGGCGGTCCCGGTCGTCACCGGGCTCGCGGTGCGGCGCGACGGCGGCCCCGGACTGTTCTCCTTCGGCGCAGGCGCCGCACTCGACCCGGCGACGGCGGTGGAGGCCGCGCTGTCGGAGGTGCTCACCTACATCCCGCACCTGCCGCGCCAGGTCGAGGAACGACGCGGCGAACTGGAGGCGATGGCCGCCGACTTCGCCAGGGTGCTGCACCTGAAGGACCACGCCCAGCTGTACGGGCTGCCGGTGATGGCGGAGCACGTACGGACCTACCGGGAGCCGGTCGCCGTCCGTGCGATGGACGAGATCTACCGGTCCTGGACGGACCACGGACGGCCCCGCACCGGCGACCTCCGCGACGATCTGCTGTACGTGGTGAGGGAGTTGACGGGTGCCGGGCACGACGTCATCGTCGTCGACCAGACCACCCCGGAACAGCGGCGGATCGGTCTGCACACGGTCTGCGCGGTGGTGCCCGGTCTGCTGCCGATCGACTTCGGCTGGTCCCGGCAGCGCGCCCCGTACCTGCCGCGCCTGCGCACCGCGCCCCGGCGGGCGGGACTGCGGACGGCCGACCTCACCGACGCCGAAGTCCGCCTGGTCCCGCACCCGTTCCCGTAGGCACGTGCCCGACGGGCGGATGCCCAGGTCCCCGCGGCTGCGGGGACCTGGGCATCCGTCTGTCCGCGGCCCGACGGGTCAGGCGGAGCAGGAGGTGGTGCTGGTGGTGGAGGAGCAGGTCGAGGTGGAGCTGCAGCTCGTGGAACCGGCGAGCACGACCTCGCTGGCGTCCGAGTAGTCGGAGATCTCGAAGGTCTCGGACTCCAGCTCCAGGATCTCGTCCGCGAGCGAGGCGAGGGGCGACTTCTCCATGGTGACTCCTTCTGGTGAGGGGACCGCACCGGGCCGTGCCCGGTGCCTGCACCCATCAGAGCCGGTGCCGCCGTCAACGGACCCGTCGCAGTGCTGACACTCCTCTGACACCGGATGTCAGCGCCCTGCCGTGCCCGCCGCGGTCCCATGGGCCGATCATGGCCCCATGACCGGCCACGCCCCCGTACCGCTCGCCGGGCTCGACGAGCACCTGCGCGACCTGACGGCCTTCTACCTGGAACTGCACCGTGACCCGGAGCTGTCGGGAGCGGAACGGCGCACGGCCGGCCGCTTCGCCGGACGGCTGGAGTCGGCGGGGTACGCGACCGTGCGCGGCATCGGCGGACACGGTGTGGCGGGCGTGCTGCGCAACGGGGACGGGCCGACGGTCCTGCTGCGGGCCGAACTCGACGCCCTGCCGGTACGGGAGACGACCGGGCTGCCGTACGCGGCCGACGGGGAGGCTGCGCACGCCTGCGGGCACGATCTGCACCTGGCCGCGGCGGCGGGCGCGGCCGAACTGCTCGCGCGGACGCCGCACGCCTGGCGCGGCACCCTCGTGGTGGCCGGGCAGCCCGCCGAGGAGACGCTGGAGGGGGCCAGGGCGATGCTGGCCGACGGTCTCTACCGGCGGTGCGGCCGGCCCGACGACGTCCTGGCCCAGCACGCGGCGCCGCTGCCCGCGGGGATGGTGGCGCACGGGTACGGGCCCATGACGGCGGGCAGCCTCACCCTCCGGGTGGTGGTGCACGGCCGGGGCGGGCACGCGGGCGCCCCGCACCTCGCGGTGGACCCGGTGGTGACCGCGGCACACGTGGTGACCAGGCTCCAGACGGTGGTGGCACGGGAGGCCGCCCCGGCCGACCAGGTGGCGGTGACCGTCGGTTCCTTCCGGGCGGGGGAGCGGGCGAACGTCATCCCGGACCGCGCCGAACTGGCCCTGACGATACGGGCGGTGAGCGAGGCCTCGCTGGCCCGGGCCGCCGCGGCCGTGGAGCGGATCGTGCGCGCCGAGTGCGCCGCCGCGGCCTGCCCCCGCGATCCGGAAGTCGTCCGGCTGTCGGGGTCCCCCGTCACGCACCCGGATCCGGCACTGACGTCCGCCGTACGGGAGGCGCACACGGCCGAGTTCGGGGCGGAGCGGGTGGCGATGTGGCCGCCCTCGCTCGCGACGGAGGACTTCGCGCTCTTCGGTGACGCGGGCGCGGACGTGCACGGCGAGCGGGGCATCCGGCTCGGCTACTGGATGGTGGGCACGGTCGGCCCGGCCGCCTGGTCCCGTGCGCCCGGCTCGACGGCGGCGCAGAAGCTGGCCGCCCTCCCCGCCAACCACGCCCCGGACTTCGCCCCGGACGTCCGCACCGCCCTGCCGTCCGCCGTCCGCGCCCTGACCGCCGCGGCCCTGACCCGCCTGACCCGCCCCTGACCCGCTCCGGTCGTCGGCGGACGAGGCCCGGGCGCGGGCGCGGGCGGGCGGGCGCGGGCGGTCAGCGGCCGGCCCGGGTGCCCGCCGCGTGCTCCGCGGCGCCGTTCCCGGACCGGATCGGGTCCAGCCTCATCGTGTTCTCGTTGTCGACGCGCGACTGCGGCTGCGCAACCGCCCCGGGCGTGTACACGGCAACCACCGCGCCCTGCGGGTCGACCACCGCGATAGCACCGGGCACGGCCGTGTGCTCGTCACCGGAGTAGTCGTATCCCCAGGAGATCAGGCCGCCCGAGGTGGGGTGGAAGCGGAACGGGTAGGCGTCCGAGCCGCGTCGCCACGACTGGCCGAACGACTCGTGGATCTTCCGCATCCGTTCCAGCAGCGGGCTGGATCCCAGGGGGTGGAAGACCACCAGCTCGCCGCAGATCGCGCCGGTGCCATAGGAGTCAAGGAACGCCTTGAAGTCGTCCGGTAGCGCCGAGCCGAGATGGCTCTCGACCTCGGCCCAGTCGTCCGGAGAGGACACTCGGGCCGGTGGCAGGCCAAACAGTCGCACCAGGTCGTCCAGCCCCGCCATCCTCCCCACCTGCTTGATCGTCCGTTGTCGGCGGCAAACCTGGTCGGACTCAGCTGCGGGGATCAAGGGGCAGCGGGCCGGCAGCCACCGGACGTGAACTGCTGCCGCGGGTCGCCGGACCCGTCACACGGCTCCCGGGCCGAAGCGGTGCCGGTAGACGGACGGCGAGAGCCCGGTCTCGCGGCGTAACAGGACGCGGAGGTTGGCCGGAGTGCCGAGGCCGCTGTGGCGCGCGACCAGCTCGATGCGGGACTCGCCGCGCTCCAACAGCCGGCGTGCCAGGGTGACGCGTTCCCCGGTGAGCCAGGCGAGGGGAGTGGTGCCCAGCTGGGCTCGGAAGCGGCGGTGGAGCGTCGTGGTACTGACGGCCGCCCGCGCTGCGAGGTCGGACACCGTCAGCGGGGTGTCGAGCCGTTCCTGGGCCCAGGCCAGGACGGGAGCCAGGGACGCGTCGGGTACTTCGGGCACCGGGCGTTCCACGAACTGCCGCTGCCCGCCGTCGCGGTGGGCGGCGAAGACCAGACGCCGGCTGACGTCGTTGGCCGTCTCCGCACCGTGGTCCCGGCGGACGATGTGCAACCCGAGGTCGAGGGCAGCGGCGCTGCCTGCCGAGGTGAGGATGTCCCCGTCGTCCACGAACAGCACGTCGGGCTCGACGATGACGCCGGGGAAGCGGGACCGGAGCGCGTCCGCGCACTGCCAGTGCGTGGTGACACGGCGCCCTTCGACGACACCGGCCTCGGCGAGGGCGAACGCACCGCTGCAGAAGGAGACCAGCCGTGCGCCGCGCGCGTGGGCCCGGCTGATGGCGTCGAGCACCGCGGGCCGGCGCGGCGCGTGTACGTCGGGCCTGCTGAGGACGATCAGGGTGTCGGCCGCGTCGGCCGCCTCCAGGGTGGCGACCTCCGACAGCGCGAAGAAACGGTTGCGCATCGGGGTGTGGGTGTCGGGTGCGCAGAGGGTGAACTCGTACAGCAGCTTGCCGATTTCAGGTCGGGGCAGGCCGAAGAGCTCGATCGCACAGCCGAGTTCGAACGGGTTGGTGTTCTCGTCGACAAGTGCCGCGACCCGGTGTGGGGGTGCCGTCTTCACGGCTTGCAAGAATTCTTTCGGCATGTGCATGTTCTAGCACTCACGCCTGACGCCGCCGGCATCGGACGATGGGTTCCTGCCGAGCGGCGAACCGGGCCCGCGCTGTCGGGCGGGACGCGGGGAAGCGGCCTTGGACCCGGCTCCCGGCTCCCGGCTCCCGGCCCGTGGGCCCCGCCGTCCTCTGCTGCCATTCCGTTTTCCTTAGAAGGAGACCTTCCGTGCGTAGAACCCGACGTGCTGTCGTTGTGACAGGGCTCGTCACCGGCCTGTTCGCGTCCGTCGCCTCGCCGGCCTCCGCCGCCGGCGTGTACACGGTCAGCGCCAACACCGAGCAGGGCGCCTTTATCCTGCAGATGTGCGCGGAGTTCGAACAGCAGGGGACCGGTTGCACGGTCACGTGGGACACCTCCACGTACCAGACCTCGCACGCGGCCGAACGACCCGTCGGAGACACCGCCTTCAACTACAGCGCGCAGGTACTCACCCACTCCATGAGCTGGTCGGACACCGTGGGCAGCACGGACAGCCTGGCCGTGAGCACCAGTGCCAAGACCCAGCTGTGGAAGACCGTCGAGTTCGCGGTGACCTCCACCTACACCAAGACCTGGTCGCGCTCCAGCACGGTCACGCAGACCAACAGCCTTCCGGTGCCCGCCTGCAGCGTGGGCTGGCTCAGCCGCGCCGCCGAAATGGGTCATGCGACGGGGCAGTTCCGGCTCCAGTTCAGCAAGAGCCACACATTCAAGATCCACGGTAAGAAGTACCGGGCGTTCATCGTCACCGACGCCGACTTCACCGCGCCCACTGGGAACGGCGCCCTCATCGCCCGCTCGCGTCCCATGACCGACAAGGAGCGCGCTTCCTGCGCCGGCTGACGACGTTCACCGGCGCCCCGCCACGACGGCGTCAACAGCCCCCTGTTCCCTGAACCGGAGCACCCCACGCACGCAGAGTCCGGCCGGGCCCGTCCTCACCTCGGCCGGACTCTGGCACGTCGCACCGCGATCCGTGCCCTGCACGACGCCTGTCGCACACCAGGTGCCCACTCTGCCAAGCCGGGTACTGCCATACTCGGTTTCATGGGGATAGGGGGTGTCGCCGTACCAGCCCCAGTCCCAGCCCCAGCCCTGCGGGACGCGCCACAGCCGATTGAGCCGTGAGGTTGGACACCCTGCCGCGAGGGGGGACGTTCCGGCCCGGCCCCGCGCGTTCGCCAGGGTCCGGCAGTGGTCCTCTCGGTGCGGGAC